>LRTP01001037.1 GCA_001550305.1 Streptomyces diastatochromogenes | reverse complement strand
GGGGCGGCTCAGCCCCGGCTGGCTGGCGATCTTCTGGGGGCTGTGGGCGGTCCAGGCGCTGTGGTGGGCCGTCGGCCGCCTGGCGCGCACCGCGGAGCCCCGGATCCTGCTCGACATCATCGCCAACGCCGTGCACAACGCGGCCCTGCTCGTGATCATGGCCGAGGCGTGTCTGATCTACGCGACCGCCGGCTGGTACAAGATCCAGGGCTCGCGCTGGCAGGACGGCACGGCCGTCTACTACCCGCTCCACCTGGACTACTTCTCCCCCTGGCCCGCCCTGTCCGACCTGCTGGCCTCACACGGCACGATGGTGATGCTGGTGACCTACGGGACGGTCGCCGTGCAGGTCGCCTTCCCCTTCACCCTGATCAACCGGCGCGTCAAGAACGTCCTGCTGGCCGCCATGATGACCGAGCACGCCGTGATCGCCGTGGTCCTCGGGCTGCCCTTCTTCTCGCTCGCGATGATCGCCGCCGACGCGGTGTTCCTGCCGACATCGTTCCTGCGGCGCCTCGGCGGAGGGGCGGCACGCGCGCGTGGACGACTGTTTCCGCCCGGCGCCCGCAAGCTGCCGGGCCAGCGCGCTCAGGGGCCGCGCACCCCGGAGCCGGCCGAGGACCCGCACGTAGGCTTCACCGCATGAAGGACCCCGCAAGCGAGCCCACGGACCGTGCGCAGGACCCGGTGGGCGACCGCCGGCAGGACCACGACCCCGTGAGCGTCTGGCACCGCCTCGCCGACACCTCCGTCCTGCTCGACGGCTTCCACGCCCTCAAGCACGCCGTGCGTTTCCGGGCCGAGGTCCTGGTGGCGGTCACCAGCGACCGGCAGGCGGCGCTCGCCCTCACCGACGAGCTGGCCCCGGACGTACGCGACACTCTGGACGCCCTCCTCGTGGAGGTCCCGGAGGCCACGTACCGCTCCCTCGTCCCGCGTCCGCACCCGACCGCGGTGGCCGCGTTGGCGGTACGTCCCTCCCGCGAGGCCAATCTGCGGGCGCTGGCCCGCACACCGCGCACCGCCCCCGTGATCGTCCTCGACCATCCGCGCAACCTCGGGAACGCCGGCGCCGTGATCCGGCTCGCGGCCGGTTTCGGCGCGACCGGCGTCGTCACCACGGGCACGCTCGACCCCTGGCACCCCACGGTGGTGCGGGGCGGGGCGGGCCTGCACTTCGCGACCGCCGTGGAGCGGGTGACGGTGGCCGAGCTGCCGTCCGGGCCGGTGTTCGCCCTCGACCCGGACGGCGAGGACATCCGGGGACTGAAACTCCCGGACGACGCCGTGCTCGCCTTCGGCTCCGAGCGCAGCGGCCTCTCCGCCGACCTGCGCGCGCGTGCCGACCACTTGGTGTCGCTCCCGATGCGCCCCCAGGTCTCCAGCTACAACCTGGCGACGAGCGTGGCCATGACCCTGTTCCACTGGAGCGCCCCGCACGGGGGCTAGGCCCCGCAAGGGGACTAGAGGGTGTCCGGCGGATCAGGTCCTAGCGCCGGACCTCCACCACCCGGAAGCGGTTGGCCACGAAGCCTCCGTCGCACAGCGCGGCGTTCGCCGCCGGGTTGCC
The DNA here is from genome assembly GCA_001550305.1 of Streptomyces diastatochromogenes. Taxonomy (GTDB): domain Bacteria; phylum Actinomycetota; class Actinomycetes; order Streptomycetales; family Streptomycetaceae; genus Streptomyces; species Streptomyces mirabilis_D. The sequence continues at coordinate 7,248 of LRTP01001037.1, read as the reverse complement.
GCCCGACCCGTGGAAGTCCGAGAACGCGGCCGTCTGGTTGACGTACACGCCGCCCGTCAGATTCAGGGACAGCTGGGCACACTCCTCCAGACAGGCCTCCCGCACGGCCTCCTCGACGCCCTCGTCGGTGGTGTACGCCCCGACGGTCATCGCCCCCTTCTCCCGGACGGTCCGCCGCAGCAGCTCCACCGCGTCCCCTGCCGAGTCGACCGCGACCGCGAACGACACCGGTCCGAAGCACTCGTTCATGTAGGCGGCCTCGTCGTCGGCACCCTCCCAGTACTTCCGGGCACCGTCGAGCTTGACGATCACCGGAGTGCGGACGACCGCGTCCGGGAACTCCGGGTTGCCGACCTCACGCGACGCGAGGGCGACCTCGCCGAGCCCCGCCGCGGCCTCCAGACGCGCCTTGACGTCCGGGTTCACGATCGCCCCCAGCAGCCCGTTGGCGCGCGCGTCGTCCCCGAGGAGTCCGTCGACCGACCGGGCGAGGTCGGCGACCACCTCGTCGTACGACTTGGTGCCCTCCTCGGTGCGGATGCCGTCGCGGGGGATGAGGAGGTTCTGCGGGGTCGTGCACATCTGGCCGCTGTACAGGGACAAGGAGAAGGCCAGGTTGGACAGCATCCCCTTGTAGTCGTCGGTCGACTCCACGATCACCGTGTTGACGCCGGCCTTCTCCGTGTAGACCTGCGCCTGGCGGGCGTGGGTCTCCAGCCAGTCGCCGAACGCCGTCGACCCGGTGTAGTCGATGATCCGGATCTCGGGGCGCACGGCCAGGGCCTTGGCGATGCCCTCCCCGGGCCGCTCGGCGGCCAGCGCCACCAGGTTCGGGTCGAAGCCCGCCGCGGCGAGCACCTCGCGCGCGACCTGCACGGTGAGCGCGAGCGGCAGCACCGCGCGCGGGTGCGGCTTGACGAGCACGGCGTTACCGGTGGCCAGGGAGGCGAACAGGCCCGGATAGCCGTTCCACGTCGGGAAGGTGTTGCAGCCGATCATCAGCGCGATGCCGCGCGGCACCGGCGTGAACTGCTTGGTCATCGCGAGCGGGTCGCGCTTGCCCTGGGGCTTGGTCCACTCCGCCGTGTCGGGGGTGCGGACCTGCTCCACATACGCGTACGCCACCGCTTCCAGGCCGCGGTCCTGCGCGTGCGGACCGCCCGCCTGGAACGCCATCATGAAGGCCTGGCCGCTGGTGTGCATGACCGCGTGCGCGAACTCGTGCGTGCGGTCGGCGATCCGCTTGAGGATCTCCAGACAGACCATCGCGCGCATCTCCGCGCCCGCGTCGCGCCAGGCCCGCTGTCCGGCCCGCATGGCGGGCAGCAGCACGTCGATGTCCGAGTGCGGGTAGGTGACGCCCAGCTCGATGCCGTACGGGGAGGTCTCGCCGCCCACCCAGTCGTCGGTGCCGGGCTGGCCGAGGTCGAGGCGGCTGCCGAGGAGGGCGTCGAAGGCGGCCTTGCCCTCGGCCATGCTCAGGCTGCCGTTCTCCCCGTAGGCCTTCGGGTGCTCGGGGTGCGGGGACCAGTACGCGCGCGTGCGGATCGCTTCCAGCGCCTGGTCGAGGGTGGGCCGGTGCTGGGCGGTCAGCTCGTGCGCGGTCAGTTCGGCGGCCATGCGGGACCATCTCCTCGTCTCAAGAACTCTTCGCTGAGCTCATGACCTGGGCAGAAATAGCCGGACAGAGTTAGAGTAACCGAACGATCGGTCGGGACAAGGGGGTCCGCCGCATCTGTGGAAAACCCCGTGCGGGAGGATCGCGCACATGACAGCACTCGACCTCAGCAGCCCCGTGGCCGTCGTCGGCACCGGCACCATGGGCCAGGGCATCGCCCAGGTCGCGCTCGTCGCGGGCCACCCCGTGCGGCTCTACGACACGGTTCCCGGGCGTGCCGACGCGGCGGCCGAAGCGATCGGCGCGCGCCTGGACCGGCTCGTCGAGAAGGACCGGCTCGCCGCCGCCGACCGGGACGCGGCACGCGCCCGGCTGCACCCCGCGCACAGCCTCGCCGAGCTGGCGGACTGCGCGCTCGTCGTCGAGGCGGTGCTCGAACAACTCGAGGCGAAACAGCAGCTGTTCCGCGAGCTCGAGGACATCGTCGAGCACGACTGTCTGCTCGCCACCAACACCTCCTCGCTGTCCGTCACGGCCATCGGCGGCGCCCTGCGCAACCCCGGCCGGCTGGTCGGACTGCACTTCTTCAACCCGGCGCCGCTGCTGCCGCTGGTGGAGGTCGTCTCCGGGTACGCGAGCGACTTCTCCTCGGCCACGCGCGCGTACGAGACGGCACGCGCCTGGGGCAAGACGCCGGTCGCCTGCGCCGACACCCCCGGCTTCATCGTCAACCGCATCGCCAGGCCCTTCTACGCGGAGGCCTTCGCGGTGTACGAGGCGCAGGCCGCCGACCCCGCGACGATCGACGCCGTCCTGCGCGAGTCCGGCGGCTTCCGGATGGGAGCCTTCGAGCTGACCGACCTGATCGGCCAGGACGTCAACGAGTCCGTGACGCACTCCGTGTGGCAGTCCTTCTTCCAGGACGTGCGCTTCACGCCCTCGCTCGCCCAGCGGCGGCTCGTCGAGTCCGGCCGGCTCGGCCGCAAGACGGGGCACGGCTGGTACGACCACGGGGCCGACGCCGAGCGTCCGGAGCCGCACACCGCGGAGAAGGCGCAGGCACCCGCGTACGTCGTCGCCGAGGGTGACCTGGGTCCGGCCTCCGAACTGCTCACGCTGATCCGCGAGGCGGGCATCCAGGTCCGCGAGGACGAGGAGGACCACGGGACCCGCCTGGTGCTGCCCAGCGGCGGCCAGCTGGTCCTCGCCGACGGGCAGACGTCGGTCGAGTTCCGCGACGTCGTCTACTTCGACCTGGCGCTCGACTACCGCCGGGCGACCAGGATCGCCCTCTCCGCCTCCCAGGACACCGCCCCGCAGACCCTCTCCGAGGCCGTCGGCCTGTTCCAGGCGCTGGGCAAGAACGTCAGCGTCATCGGGGACGCACCCGGCATGATCGTCGCCCGGACCGTGGCGAGGATCGTCGACCTGGCGCACGACGCCGTCGCCAAGGGCGTCGCCACCGAGGAGGACATCGACACCGCGATGCGGCTCGGGGTCAACTACCCCCTGGGCCCCTTCGAATGGAGCCGCAGGCTCGGCCGGAGCTGGGCCTGTTCCCTTCTGGACGACCTGCACCAGCGCGATCCCTCCGGGCGTTACGCGCCCTCTCTCGCGCTCTACCGCCACGCGTACGCCACCGAGAAGCGCGAGGGAACCTCATGACCACCGCCAAGCGCGACACGTACACCCCCGAGAGCCTGCTCTCCGTCGCCGTCCAGGTCTTCAACGAGCGCGGCTACGACGGCACCTCCATGGAGCACCTCTCCAAGGCGGCCGGCATCTCCAAGTCGTCGATATACCACCACGTCACGGGCAAGGAGGAGCTGCTGCGCCGCGCCGTGTGCCGGGCCCTGGACGGCCTCTTCGGCATCCTCGACGAGGAGCACGCGCGCGTGGGGCGTGCGGTGGAGCGCCTGGAGTACGTCGTCCGGCGCATGGTCGAGGTACTCACCGCGGAACTCCCGTACGTGACTCTGTTGCTGCGCGTGCGCGGCAACACGGACACCGAGCGCTGGGCCCTGGAGCGGCGGCGCGAGTTCGACCACCAGGTGGCCGAACTCCTGAAGGCCGCGGCCGCCGACGGGGACGTGCGCGGCGACATCGAGGTCCGCCTCGCGACCCGCCTGGTCTTCGGAATGATCAACTCACTCGTCGAGTGGTACCGCCCCGACAGCCGAGGCATGGGCGAACGCGAGGTCGCCGACGCGGTGGCGCAACTGGTCTTCAGCGGCCTCAGAGAGGAACGCTGACCCTCCGCCCCGACCACCCACCCGCGTCCCGGCCCCCCGGCCCCAGGCCAAGCCCCCCTCCCACCCGCGCCCCGAGGCTTCCGGCATCCAGCCGCAGGGCCGAGGCCTCCGGCCTCAAGCCGCAGGTCCAGGACCGCCCCGGCGCCGGTCCCACGTCTCCCGCAACCCCGTCACCCCTCCGGCTCCAGGTCCTCCTCCTCGAAGACCAGGAGTGTGCGGGTGCTGAGGACCTCGGGGATGGCCTGGAGGCGGGTGAGGACCAGTTCGCGGAGGGCTCTGTTGTCGGGGGTGTGCACCAGGAGCAGGACATCGAAGTCGCCGCCCACCAGGGCGATGTGGGAGGCGCCGGGCAGCACCCTGAGCTGCTCACGGACCGTGCGCCAGGAGTTCTGCACGATCTTGAGGGTGATGTACGCGGACGTGCCCTGCCCGGCGCGTTCGTGGTCGACGCGCGCCCCGAAGCCGCGGATCACGCCGTCCTCGATGAGCCGGTTGATCCGCGCGTAGGCGTTGGCGCGGGACACATGGACCCTTTCGGCCACGGAGCGTATCGAGGCGCGGCCGTCCGCCTGGAGCATCTGCAGGATGTCCTGATCGATGACATCGAGCGGACGGGCGGGCGGCGGGACGGGGCCGGCCTCCGGCGGCTCGGCCATTTGTTCAGGTGCCATGTCCCCCCGCCTCCCTACCATGGACGTACTGCGTCCATCTCAGGCTGTGCAGAACCGTTTGTCCACAGCCTGGCGGTGCCTGTAGCCAAAATGTGCCGACGACCGAACAATCGGTAGGTGAGGCGCCTCACACCCGTGCAGCGCCCAAGCCGCTCCCACGAGGAGGTGCCGTCATGACGGTCATGGAGCAGCGAGGCGCTTACCGGCCCACGCCGCCGCCCGCCTGGCAGCCCCGCACCGACCCCGCGCCGCTGCTGCCCGACGCGCTGCCCCACCGCGTCCTCGGCACCGAAGCCGCCGCGCAGGTCGACCCGGGCCTGCTGCGCCGTCTGTACGCGGAGCTGGTGCGCGGTCGTCGCTACAACGCGCAGGCCACCGCCCTCACCAAGCAGGGCCGCCTCGCCGTCTACCCGTCCAGCACCGGCCAGGAGGCCTGCGAGGTCGCCGCCGCACTCGTCCTCGAGGAGCGCGACTGGCTCTTCCCGAGCTACCGCGACACCCTCGCCGCCGTCGCCCGCGGCCTCGACCCCGTCCAGGCCCTCACCCTCCTGCGCGGCGACTGGCACACCGGCTACGACCCCCACGAGCACCGCATCGCCCCCCTGTGCACGCCTCTCGCCACCCAGCTCCCGCACGCCGTGGGCCTCGCGCACGCCGCCCGCCTCAAGGGCGACGACGTGGTCGCGCTCGCCCTGGTCGGCGACGGCGGCACCAGCGAGGGCGACTTCCACGAGGCGCTGAACTTCGCGGCGGTCTGGCAGGCCCCGGTCGTCTTCCTCGTCCAGAACAACGGCTTCGCCATCTCCGTCCCGCTCGCCAAGCAGACCGCCGCCCCCTCCCTGGCCCACAAGGCCGTGGGCTACGGAATGCCCGGCCGACTGGTCGACGGCAACGACGCGGCGGCCGTGCACGAGGTCCTGAGCGACGCCGTGCGCCACGCGCGCGCCGGGGGCGGTCCGACGCTGGTCGAGGCCGTGACGTACCGCATGGAAGCCCACACGAACGCCGACGACGCCACCCGCTACCGCGGCGACTCCGAGGTCGAGACCTGGCGGGCACACGACCCGATCGCCCTCCTGGAGCACGAGTTGACCAAGCGCGGCCTGCTCGACGACGACGGCATACGGGAGGCCCGCGAGGCCGCCGAGATCATGGCCGCCGACCTGCGCGCCCGCATGAACCAGGACCCGGTGCTCGACCCCATGGACCTCTTCGCCCACGTGTACGCCGAGCCCACACCACAACTGCGCGAGCAGGAGGCGCTGTTGCGCGCCGAGCTCGCGGCCGAGGCCGAGTCGGAGGGTACGGCCCGATGACCACCGTCGCGCTCAAACCCGCCACCATGGCGCAGGCCCTGACCCGCGCGCTCCGCGACGCCATGGCCGCCGACCCGACCGTCCACGTCATGGGCGAGGACGTCGGCACCCTGGGCGGCGTCTTCCGCGTCACCGACGGGCTCGCCAAGGAGTTCGGCGAGGACCGCTGCACGGACACCCCGCTCGCCGAGGCGGGCATCCTGGGGACGGCCGTCGGCATGGCCATGTACGGACTCAGGCCGGTCGTGGAGATGCAGTTCGACGCGTTCGCCTACCCGGCGTTCGAGCAGCTGATCTCGCACGTGGCACGGATGCGCAACCGCACCCGCGGCGCCATGCCGCTCCCGATCACCATCCGGGTCCCGTACGGCGGAGGCATCGGCGGCGTCGAGCACCACAGCGACTCCTCCGAGGCGTACTACATGGCGACACCGGGACTCCATGTCGTCACGCCCGCGACCGTCGCCGACGCCTACGGGCTGCTGCGCGCCGCCATCGCCTCCGACGACCCGGTCGTCTTCCTGGAGCCCAAGCGCCTGTACTGGTCGAAGGACTCCTGGAACCCCGACGAGCCGACGGCCGTCGACCCGATCGGCCGCGCGGTGGTGCGGCGCCCGGGCCGCAGCGCCACGCTCATCACGTACGGGCCGTCCGTGCCCGTCTGCCTGGAGGCGGCCGAGGCGGCGCGGGCCGAGGGCTGGGACCTCGAGGTCGTCGACCTGCGCTCGCTCGTGCCCTTCGACGACGAGACCGTGGCGGCATCGGTGCGGCGGACCGGACGCGCCGTCGTCGTGCACGAGGCCGGTGGTTACGGCGGCCCGGGCGGCGAGATCGCGGCCCGCGTCACCGAGCGCTGCTTCCACCACCTGGAGGCGCCGGTGCTGCGCGTCGCCGGATTCGACATCCCGTACCCGCCGCCGATGCTGGAGCGGCACCACCTGCCCGGCGTCGACCGGATCCTGGACGCCGTGGGGCGCCTGCAATGGGAGGCGGACAGCTGATGGCCCAGGTGCTCGAGTTCAAGCTCCCCGACCTCGGTGAGGGACTCACCGAGGCGGAGATCGTCCGCTGGCTGGTGGAGGTCGGCGACGTCGTCGCCGTCGACCAGCCCGTCGTCGAGGTCGAAACGGCCAAGGCGATGGTCGAGGTGCCCTGCCCCTACGGAGGCGTGGTCACCGCACGCTTCGGCGAGGAGGGCACGGAACTGCCCGTGGGCTCCCCCCTGTTGACCGTCGCGGTCGGCGCGCCGTCCTCCGGCGAAGAGACCGAGGGCTCCGGCAACGTGCTGGTGGGGTACGGCACCGGGGCGCCGCCGGCGCGACGCAGAAGGGTACGGCCGCCCGCCGGGTCAACCACACCGCCCGGGGCGCACACCCAGACCCCGCCCGCGC
>LRTP01001036.1 GCA_001550305.1 Streptomyces diastatochromogenes | reverse complement strand
GGCGCGCGAGCCCGGGCCTGCCCGCGAGCACATCGCGCCGGCGGTACGCGCCGACGGCCCCGTACCCGTGATCTCCCCGCTCGTCCGCAGGCTCGCCCGGGAGAACGGCCTGGACCTGCGGACCCTGGTGGGATCCGGCCCCGACGGGCTGATCCTGCGGTCGGACGTGGAACACGCGTTGCGCTCCGCCGGCACCCCGGTCCGGCAGCCGGAAACCCCGCTCGCCCCGCACACCCCCGAACCCACCCCCGTGGCCCCCGCACCTGCCACGGCCGGCACCCGCATCCCCCTCCGCGGCATCCGCGGCACGGTCGCCGACAAGCTCTCCCGCAGCCGTCGCGAGATCCCCGACGCGACCTGCTGGGTGGACGCCGACGCGACGGAACTCCTGCACGCACGCAGGGCGATGAACGCCACCGGCGGTCCCAAGATCTCCCTGCTGGCGCTGCTCGCCCGCATCTGCACCGCCGCACTGGCCCGCTACCCGGAGCTCAACTCCACGGTCGACACGGAAGCCCGCGAGATCGTCCGCCTCGACCACATCCACCTGGGCTTCGCGGCACAGACCGAGCGCGGTCTCGTCGTCCCCGTCGTCCGGGACGCCCACACGCGCGACGCGGAATCGCTGAGCGCGGAGTTCGCCCGGCTGACCGAGGCCGCACGCACCGGCACGCTGACACCCGCGCAACTCACGGGCGGCACCTTCACGTTGAACAACTACGGAGTGTTCGGCGTCGACGGCTCCACACCGATCATCAACCACCCCGAGGCCGCCATGCTCGGCGTCGGCCGGATCGTCCCCAAGCCCTGGGTGTACGAGGGCGAGCTGGCCGTGCGCCAGGTCGTCCAGCTCTCGCTCACCTTCGACCACCGGGTGTGCGACGGCGGCACGGCGGGCGGCTTCCTGCGCCATGTGGCGGACTGCGTCGAACAGCCGGCGGTGCTCCTGCGTTCCCTGTGATCGCGGCGGCACGCATACTCGGGGGATGACCGCGTACGAGCCACCGGGCACCCCCGGCCCCGCCGCCCCGTACGACGCCGTCGTCCTCGCGGGC
>LRTP01001035.1 GCA_001550305.1 Streptomyces diastatochromogenes | reverse complement strand
CGAGGCCGTCACGGAGGCATCCCGCAAGGCCGCGGCGCTCGCGCTCCGCTGGGCCGCCGAGGACACCCCCGACGCGAAGCCGACCTCGGACGCCAAGCCGACCCCCGACGCCGGATGAACGCGCCCCGCGCCCGGCCTCTCGGTCAGGACGCCGACGACCTCGACGTGGAGGAGGCCCTGGCCTTGGTCAAGGACCCCCGAGGCGCGTCCGACCCCCGGCACGGCCACGGCACCCCCGCGGTCCCCGCGCCCACAACGGGGGGCGAGGGCCGCACCCACGCCCCCGACGGCGCCAAGGGCGAGGGCGACGGACACAGGGCCACCCCCTGGCCCCAGGCCCGTACGACCGCCGAGCGGGCCGCCCGTTCCGTGCCGCGGCGCGCCCCCGTCTCCGTGTCCCTGGACGCGGCCCTCGGTCTGGTCCTCGCCGCCCCGCTCGCCGCGCTCACCGACCTCCCCTCCTTCGACACCTCCGCGATGGACGGCTACGCGGTGGCCGGACCCGGCCCCTGGGACCTCCGCGAGGAGCCGGTACTCGCGGGCCACGCGAAGCCGGAGCCGCTCATCGACGGCGAGGCGATGCGGATCGCCACCGGCGCGCGCGTCCCGCAGGACGCCACCGCCGTGCTGCGCAGCGAGCACGGGCGCCTCGACGACAAGGGGCGGCTGTACGCCGCCCGGGAGACCGCGCACGGGCAGGACATCCGGCCCCGTGGCCAGGAGTGCCGCAGCGGCGACCAGCTCCTGCCGGCCGGCGCCCTGGTCACCCCCGCCGTGCTGGGCCTCGCCGCGGCCGCCGGATACGACACCCTCACCGTGATTCCCCGCCCCCGCGCCGAAGTCCTCGTCCTCGGTGACGAATTGCTCACCGAGGGGCTCCCCCAGGAGGGCCTGATCCGGGACGCGCTCGGGCCGATGCTGCCGCCCTGGCTGCGCTCGCTCGGTGCCGAGGTCCTCGCGGTACGCAGGCTGGGCGACGATGCCAAGGCCCTGCACAAGGCGATCACCCGCTCCGAGGCCGACCTGATCGTCACGACCGGGGGCACCGCCTCGGGCCCCGTCGACCACGTCCACCCCACCCTGAGCCGCATCGGCGCCCAACTTCTCGTGGACGGCGTCGAGGTCCGCCCGGGTCACCCCATGGTCCTGGCCCGCACCAAGGAGAACCAGCACCTCGTCGGCCTGCCCGGCAACCCCCTGGCGGCCGTCTCCGGCCTGCTCACGCTCGCCGAGCCCCTCCTGAGGGTCCTGGCAGGTCGGTCGGCCCCGGAGCCGTACACGCTGCCCCTCGGGGACGCCGTCCACGGGCACCCGTACGACACCCGGCTCATCCCCGTCGTGGTGCGTGCCGACCGGGCCGTGCCCCTGCACTACAACGGGCCGGCCATGCTGCGGGGCATCGCGGCGTCCGACGCCCTCGCGGTCGTACCGCCCGGCGGCGCCCGTCCGGGCCAGGAGCTGGAACTCCTCGATCTGCCCTGGGCGTTGGCCGGTATGGGGAATGCCTGAGATGAGTGGGGGCATGAACCGGACGGTGAGCCGGATCGGGGAGTGTTTCACGTGAAACTGCCGGGCCATGATGCGATCGCCCGCCAAGCGGACGAGCATCTCGTGACCCACCGGGTGAAACTCCCGAGAAAAGTGGTGGAACGCCCCATCCGCCAGGTCGCCAAACGCCTGGCGATGGCCTTGTTCGTGCTCGCCGCGACCGCCTTCATCGTCTGGGTCGACCGCGACGGCTACAACGACAACGCGGGTGACGGCGTCGACTTCCTCGACTCCCTCTACTACGCGACCGTCACCCTCTCGACCACCGGATACGGCGACATCACCCCGGTCAGCGACGCCGCCCGGCTCACCAACATCTTCGTCATCACGCCGCTGCGCGTGCTGTTCCTGATCATCCTGGTCGGCACCACGCTCGAGGTCCTCACGGAACGCACCCGCGAGGAGTGGCGATTGAACCGCTGGAGGGCGGCTTTGCGCGACCACACCGTCGTTGTCGGGTTCGGGACCAAGGGGCGGTCGGCGGTGCAGACCGTCTGTGCGACCGGGCTGAAGAAGGAGCAGGTCGTGGTCGTCGACCCCAGTGCCAAGGCGGTCGACGCGGCGACGGCCGAGGGGTACGCCGGGGTCATAGGGGACGCGACCCGCAGCGATGTGCTGATGCGGGCCGAGGTCCACAAGGCGCGGCAGATCATCATCGCGACCCAGCGCGACGACACGGCCGTGCTGGTCACGCTGACCGCACGTCAGCTCAACCGGCAGGCGAAGATCGTCGCCGCGGTGCGTGAGGAGGAGAACGCGCCGCTGCTCAAGCAGTCCGGTGCCGACGCCGTCATCACCAGTGCCAGCGCGGCCGGGCGGCTCCTCGGCCTCTCCGTGCTCAGCCCCAGCGCCGGCATGGTCATGGAAGACCTCATCCAGCAGGGCAGCGGGCTCGACATCGTGGAACGGCCGGTCGTGAAGGCCGAGGTGGGCAAGGGCGTACGCGAGACGGCCGACCTGGTGGTCAGCGTCGTACGGGGGCATCGCGTGCTCGGCTACGACGATCCGGCCATCGGGAAGCTCCAGTTGACCGACCGGCTCATCACCATCGTGCGGGTCACGCCCGGCACCCGGGTGACCCCGCACAGCCGACCGCTGCCCCAGGACTGAATCCCCGGGACTGAATCCCCGGACTCCGATCCCCGGACTCCCGCAGACACCCACCCAGCGTGCGGGGACCACGCGACCCCTTTCGTCGTCGTCCGCCGGGCCGAGCGCCGGCAGCGCGCCGCGGACGGTGCCCGCGGGCTTCTCATCGTGGGACAGGGGTAGCGTCAGCTTCATGAAGGCAGTGACGATCACCCAGCCCGGCGGCCCCGAAGTGCTCACCTGGACGGATGTGCCGGATCCCGTTCCCGGTGACGGGGAAGTTCTCGTCGAAGTAGTGGCCAGCGCCGTCAACCGCGCCGATCTGATGCAACGGCAGGGCTTCTACAGCCCGCCGCCCGGCGCCTCCCCGTACCCCGGACTCGAATGCTCGGGCCGGATCGTCGAGATCGGCCCCGGAGTCTCCGGATGGGCCGTCGGCGACGAGGTCTGCGCGCTGCTCGCGGGCGGCGGATACGGCGAGAAGGTCGCCGTCCCGGCCGGACAGCTGCTGCCCGTTCCCGAGGGCCTGGACCTCACGCGGGCGGCCGCGCTGCCCGAGGTGACCTGCACCGTCTGGTCCAACGTCTTCATGATCTCCCACCTGCGTCCGGGCGAGACCCTGCTCGTGCACGGCGGCTCCAGCGGCATCGGCACCATGGCGATCCAGCTGGCGAAGGCCGTCGGTGCGAAGGTCGCCGTCACGGCCGGTACCAAGGAGAAGCTCGACTTCTGCGCCGAGCTCGGCGCGGACATCCTCATCAACTACCGCGAGCAGGACTTCGTCGAGGAGATCGAGCGGGCCACGGACGGCACGGGCGCCGACGTCATCCTCGACAACATGGGCGCCAAGTACCTCGACCGGAACGTGCGGGCCCTCGCGGTCAACGGACGGCTCGCGATCATCGGTCTGCAGGGCGGTGCCAAGGGTGAGCTGAACATCGGCGCGCTCCTCATGAAGCGTGCCGCGATCAGCGCCACCTCGCTGCGCGCCCGCCCGCTCGGCGAGAAGGCGGCGATCGTCTCGGCCGTGCGCGAGCACGTGTGGCCGCTGATCGCCTCCGGCCACGTGCGGCCCGTCGTCGACCGCGAGCTGGCGATGAGCGAGGCGGCGACGGCCCACCAGGTCCTGGAGGAGAGCGGACACATCGGCAAGGTCCTCCTCGTGGTCCCCGGCAAGGACTAGGAAGGGCCGGCAAAGGACCAGGAACGGACCGTCCTCGGGCGATCCGCTCAGCCGCGTCGGCGATCCGCTCAGCCGCGTCGCAGGCGCAGGGCGAGGAAGGCGAGACCCAGGCCGAGGCCGATGAGGATCAGGCCGCCGCCGAGGGGCAGGATCTTGAGGACCGGTTGGGGCGCGGTCGCCGGGCCGACCTCGTGGTGCTGGACGGGCACGGCCGCGGGCTGCGACGGCTCGGGGGCGCCGG
>LRTP01001034.1 GCA_001550305.1 Streptomyces diastatochromogenes | reverse complement strand
GGCCGATCGCCAGCGGCAGGGCCAGCGCGATCGCGGCGCGCGCGGCGGCGGCCCAGGGCACGGGGGCCTGCTGCGGTCGGAGGTTCCTGACCAGCCAGTCGGGAGGGGTGAGAACACTGGGCAACTGGCGGGGCATGGACCCATTATGACCGCATCGCGCCACCGCTCCCGGGGCTCATTTGTGCTGGTGAAGGGTGATATCGACGACGAGCGCGCGATGGTCGCTGCCGGCGATGCCGAGGAAGGTGGCGGCGTTCGCGGAGAAGTCCCGGGAGACGAGGACGTGGTCGATCTGGGCGCCGAGGGTGGGGGCGGTGCGGGCGGGCCAGCTGGGGGTGCGCGGGGAGCCGGCCAGGCGGGCGCTGTCGCGCAGTCCGGTGTCGAGGATGCGGCGGAACGCGGCGTGGTCCTGGGAGGCGTTGAAGTCCCCGGCGAGGATGGTGGAGCTGTCCTTGCCCCCGGCGGCGTAGTCGCGCAGTTCGCCGAGCTCGTGCCGCCACAGTCCGACCTGCCCCGGCAGCGGCGGCATGGGGTGCGCGAGCTGGAGCCGTACGGCGTGCCCCTGTACGTCGGCCACGGCCCCCGGCATTCCCATCGTCCCGCGTACGCCGTCCGCCACCGCGAGCGGGAACCGGCTGATGATCACGGATCCGTCGGACCCGGCGCCCTCGACGGACACGCGGTAGGGATAGCCGCCCCCCGGGCCCTGGAAGGCCTTCTTGAGCGCGGTGGAGCACGTGTACTCGCACTCCTCCACGAACACGATGTCGGGCCGGTGCCGTTCGACGGCGGCGACGAGCGCGCGGGCGCCCCGTCCGAACTGCACGTTCGACGTCATCACGCGCAGTTGGGCGACCGGACTCCCGGTCGGCTCACCGGTCCTGCCGTAGGGCTCGATGTACCAGGCGAGCGCGCCCAGCACCAGCACACCCCACACCATGCCGAGCGGCCGGCGGGCGAACAGGGCGAGCAGGAGTCCGAGGCCGGTGGGCGCGAGGAGCCATGGCAGGAAGGCGAGCAGCTGGGGCACGGGGGTGATGCCGTCGCTGTCGGCGGCCCGGCATCCGACCACCACGCTCACCCCGGCCAGCAGCAGTCCGCACGCCCAGGCCGCGGCCCGTCGGCCCCCGGACCGCGTCGGCCGGTCCTCGGACTCCGCCGGGGCGGTCACCGCAGTGTCCACGTCCGGGCCTGCCTTCCGCTCGTTCGCGTGGGGTGCCCGAATCCTCCCTCACCGACGGGCGGGGCGTCTGCTCAGAGGTCGAATCCGTCGAGTCTGTCGAGGAAGTCCGCCAGCGCCGCGTTGAACTCCTCCGGTCGCTCCAGGTTCGGCAGATGGGCCGCCGCGGCGATCACGCTGAGCGTCGAGTGCGGCAGCGCCGCGTGCATCGCCTCGGCGTCCGGGACCGGGGTGTACTCGTCGTCGGCGCCGACGACGACGAGGGCCGGGACGGTGACGCGGGTCAGCAGGTCGCGGTAGTCGGGGCGCTCGGCCCGTCCGCGCAGGGCGGCCGCCGCGCCCTCGGGCGGCGTGGCGGTCATCATGCGGTGCACGTGCGCCGCGACCTCGGCGTCCGCGTAGGGTGCGACCATCTTGTAGAGCACCTCGTCGGCGTAGCCGGCCATGCCCTCGCGCAGCAGGCGGTCCGCCATCGCGGCGCGCGCCTTCCTGCCCTCCGGGGTCTCGGCCGACGGGAACGTGTCGGCCAGCACCAGCCCCCGGATCCGCTCCGGGAACAGCCGGTAGCACTCCATCGCGATCTGGCCGCCCATGGAGAGTCCGGCGAGGACGAACCGGTCCACCCCGAGGTGGTCCAGCAGTGCCGCGATGTCCTCGGCGAAGGTGGCGAGGGGCGTGACGCCGGGGATCACCGGAGACGCGCCGTAGCCGCGCAGATCCGGGGCGATCACTCGCCGTCGCGAGGAGAACGCGGCGATCTGAGGGGTCCACATCGTGTGGTCGAAGGGGTGGCCGTGGATCAGGACGAGAGGGAGCGCCGCGACATCGGCGGCGCCCCCTTTGTCCTCGTACGCGAGGAAGGGTGCCATGGTCACGACCCTAGGTCCGGCCAACTGCTCGGTGCAATAGGATCTTTGCCCTCGGTGCAATCCCGGCGGTGCGATCCAGGCAGTGCGATCCGATGCCGCGATCCAGAACGCGAACAGGGGGACCTCACATGGTGGACGACTACCGGCGCATCGCCGACCGGCTCGCCGACGACATCGCCGCCGGGCGGCTCGGACCCGGCGAACGACTGCCCCCGCAGCGGGCGTTCGCCCGGCGGCGCGGGATCGCCGGATCGACGGCGGGACGCGTCTACGCCGAACTGGTGCGACGCGGACTGGTGGTCGGCGAGGTCGGGCGCGGCACCTTCGTCCGGGCCGCCCCGGTCGCCTCGGGACGTGCCCTCGCCGAGCCGTCCCCCCAGTCCCCGGCCCCGCTCGTGAACCTGGAGCTCAACTACCCCACCGTGCCGGGCCAGTCGGAGCTGCTCACGCCCGCCCTCGCCCCGCTGCTGCGCCCCGACGTCCTCACCGAGTCCCTGCGCACCGCTCCCGCCACCGGTACGCCCGCCGCCCGTGAGGCCGCCGCCGACCTCCTCGCCACCCCGGGCTGGCGTCCGGCCCCGTCCCGGCTGGCCTTCGCGGGCAACGCCCGCCAGGCCATCGCCGCCGCGTTCGCCTCCCTCGTCCGGCCGGGCGGCCGCGTCGGCGTCGAGGCGCTGACGTACCCCCTGGTCAAGGAGATCGCGTCCCGGCTCGGCGTCACTCTGGTCCCGCTGGCCATGGACGACGAAGGGCTGCGGCCCGAGGCGGTCACCGCGGCCCACCGCTCGGCGCCCCTGTCCGCCGTGTACGTGCAGCCCACCCTGCACAATCCGACCGGCGTGACGATGGGGGACGCGCGCCGCCGGCAACTGGCCGACACCGCACGCCACCTGGACCTCCCGCTCGTCGAGGACCGCATCTGGTCCTTCCTCCACACCGGCCAGGACCCCCTCGCCGCCCACGCGCCCGAGCGCACCTACCTCGTCGACGGCCTCTCCAAGCGCGTCGCGCCCGGCCTCACCGTCGGTTTTCTCGTCGTGCCCGAGGACCGGGTCGAGGACGTGGCGGCGGCGCTGCGCTCGGGTGCCTGGAGCGCGGGACGGTTCGCGCTGGAGGCCGCGGTGCGCTGGCTGGCGGACGGCACGGTCGCCCGGCTGGTCACCGCCAAGCGGGCGGACGCGCAGTTGCGGCAGAAACTGGTCGCCGAGCATCTCGCCGGGTTCCGTGTGCGGGCCGATCCGCGGGCGTACCAGGTCTGGTGGGAGCTGCCCGGGCCGTGGCGGGCGGACACGTTCACGGCGGCGGCAGCGGCGCGCGGGATCGCGGTGACCCCGGGCTC
>LRTP01001033.1 GCA_001550305.1 Streptomyces diastatochromogenes | reverse complement strand
CCCGCCGACGCCCCGGCCGTCGAGTCGGCCGCGGACCGGGCCCACCATCAGTGGGGGCGGATCGGCGACTCCGCGCGGGCCGTCGAACTCGGCTCCGCACTGGCCGAGTTGAGGCTGCGCGTGCCCGGACGCCGACGGGGCGCCCTCGACCACATACAGCGGCACCTCAGCATGCTCCAGGCACGGGTGTGACGGTCGGGTTCAGGGCCCGGCGGGCAGTCTGACCCTGAACCAGGCGCCGCGGTCGGAGGGTTCGAGCGTCACCGTGCCGCCGTGCGCCGCCGCGATCGCCGCGACGATGCTGAGCCCGAGCCCGCTGCCCGTACTCCCGCCACCGCCCGCGCTCGCGCCCTCGCCCCGTACGAACCGGTCGAAGATCCTGGCCCGCAGCGCGTCCGGCACCCCCGGCCCGTCGTCCGTCACCTCGATGACCCGGTGGTCGTCCTCCGTGCCGAGCCCCAGCGTGGTCGTGGTGCCGGGCGGGGTGTGGGTGCGGGCGTTGGCCAGCAGGTTGGCGACCACCTGGTGGAGCCGGAGCGGATCCCCGGCGACGGTGTGCTCACCGGGCGCCACCAACAGCCGTACGGGATGCTCGGGATGGCAGTCGCGGGCGGCGGTGACGGCGGCACGGCACAGCTCCGCCAGGTCCACGTACCGCACCCGCAGGGACCGGCCGAGGTCCAGTTCGGACAGCAGCACCAGTTCGTCGATGAGCGAGGTCATCCGCTCCACCTCGGTCGACATCCGTCCGAACGCCTCCTCCCGCATCCGCTCGGAGGACGGATGCCCGACGCGGGCCAGCTGGGCGTACCCCGAGATGGTGGTCAGCGGATTGCGCAGTTCGTGTCCGGCGGCGGCGAGGAACTCCCGCAACCGCCGTTCCGCGTCGAGCCGTTGCCGGGCCGCCCGGCCGCCCAGCCAGCGGGCGCCGCACG
>LRTP01001032.1 GCA_001550305.1 Streptomyces diastatochromogenes | reverse complement strand
CCCCCGCGGGATCCGGCAGGGCCCGGCGCGCCCGCTCGGGCAGGAGCGGCGTCAGCAGCCGGGCGGCGCGTCTCCTCCGCGTCCGGCCGAGGTGGGTTCTGACCAGGGAGCGCCGTACGTAGAAGTCGACGTCGTTGCGCGGGATGCGCCGCCAGCGGGCGCGGACCCGGGCCAGCGTGGTCCGCGCGAGGTCCTCGGCCTGGTGGAGGTCGCCCGTGAGCAGGTGCGCGGTGCGGACCAGACGGGGCCAGGCCGCGGTGGCGTACGGGGCGAACTCGCCGTTCCCGGCAGGCGCGTCGGAGGAGGCGGGGGAGGAGGTGTGGGGCACGGCCTGCGGTTCCTCGGAGTCGGGTACGTGGGGGGTGTGGGCGGGCGGGGGAGCCGGGACCTGAACACCCGGCTCTCCCGCCCGCACGCTCACTTCAGCGCGCTGCCGGCCCGCCACTGGGCCCAGTCCGCGTTCCAGTCGCCGTAGCCGTTGCCCACGGCCACCGTGTCCTTGGAGCCGACGACGGTGATGACGTCGCCGGGGATGACCTCGTCGTAGAACTTCCTGGCGGTGCCGTCCGTCGCGAGTCCGACGCACCCGTGGGTGACGTTCTGGTGCCCGGCGTACGTATTGGCCTTCGGGTTCTGATGGAGGTAGGTCCCGGAGGTGGTGAGGTGGACGGCGTAGGAGTAATAGCCCGCGTAGGCGTCGCCGTAGCCGACGGTCTGCGAGTTCATGAAGACCTTGGTCGCCTTGTCGGAGACGACCATCGTGCCGTTCCAGGTATCCATGCCCGGGGCGCCCGCGGTGATGGGCACGTTCCGGGTCTGCCCGTCCTTGACGACTCTCATCATGTGCGTGCGCACGTCCACGGTGGCGACGAGCGAACGGCCCACGGTGAAGCGCCGGGTGATGCCCGAGCCCGCCCGGACGGTGACCGCGGTGCCCGGGGTCCAGTACGCGCGCGGCCGGAAGTCCACCCGCTGTCCTTCCAGCAGATCGCGGTCCTTCACCCAGCTCCAGGAGCCCTCGACATCGGCGTCGACCTTCAACTGCCGCTCCACCTCGGCGCGTTCACCGGGCGGTATCGCATGGTCGAAGGTCACGGATATCGGCATGCCGACGCCCACGGTCTGCCCGTCGGCGATGTTGATGTGCGCGCCGGTCAGCTTCGCCAGGGGTGTCGTTTTGACGGGCCGGGTGGTCGGCGTCCGACCGGCCGCCGTGTCCGGCTTCGCCGCCGTGTCCACCTCGGTGCCCGCGCTGCCGGTCACCGCCCCCTTCGAGCAGCCGGCGAGTGCGAGCGCGCACAGGGCGGCCGCCGTCCAACCGGCCGCGATACGACGGCTCCTGGCTCTCCTGGTCATCCTGATCCCCCTGCGGTGTGTTTCGATGTGCGGCGTACGGGACCTGTACGCACGGCACGGACCGCCGGGTTGCACGGGGCGGTTGAAATTCCGAAGTCTTCGGCGGGGGCACGACCGAGGAAGAGACGGGGGGCATGACCGAGGAAGAGTTCGACGCGTTCTACGCCGCCGCGTTCCCCCGGCTGACCGGTCAGCTGTACGCGTTCACCGGGGACCACGGCGAGGCGCAGGACGTCGTCCAGGAGGCGTTCGTCCGCGCCTGGGACCGGCGGCGGGAGTTCCTCGCCGAAGGGGCGCCGGAGGCGTGGATACGGACCGTGGCGATGCGGCTCGCGGTGAGCCGCTGGCGTCGCGCGCGCCGCTGGCTGGAACTCGTCCGCCGCACCCCGCCGCCCGAGCACACGCCGGGCCCCGACCCCGAGCGCACCGCGCTGGTCGCCGCGTTGCGCACGCTGCCCGAGGCGCAGCGGATGGCGCTGGTCCTGCACCATCTGTGCGACCTCAGTGTCGAGCAGGTAGCCTCCGAAACCGGTGCCCCCGTGGGCACGGTCAAGGCCCGGCTGTCCCGCGGCCGGGCGGCGCTGGCGCAGACGCTGGCGACGGCGGACGAGTGGGAGACCGTCGACGGGGGCAGAAAGAGCGCGGACAAGGCGAAGCCGTCCGCGGGCTCCCCGGACTCGCCGCGCTCCGCGCGCTCGCTGAATCCGACGGACGAGGGGAAGAGGGAGGACGACCGTGTCCGATGAACTCGCCTCCGGCCTGCGAGAGTTGGCCCAGGACGCCGAGACTCCCCCGTCGATGTCCGGCGCCGAGATCCGGCTGCGGGCCGTACGCCGCAGGCGTCGGCGTTTTCGATGGACCGCCGTGACCGTCGCCGGTGCCTGCGCCGCCGCGAGCCTGGCCCTGGTCGTGGCCCTGAACCTGACCGGCGGCGACCGCGAGGACCGCCCCTCCCCGGCC
>LRTP01001031.1 GCA_001550305.1 Streptomyces diastatochromogenes | reverse complement strand
ACGCGCGGCCGTGACCGCTTCTTCGGCTGCTCGGGCTGCTGCGGCACCTCGATGACGACCGGGACGCCGGAGGGCTCACGGGCGCCGGTGAGGCGGGCGAGCTCCTCGTCGCTGGACGCGATCCGCGCCGTGCGCGGGGTGATGCCGGCGTCGGCCATCAGCCGCGTCATCTCCCGCCGCTGCTCGGGCAGTACGAGGGTGACGACGCTGCCGGACTCACCGGCCCGGGCGGTGCGTCCGCCGCGGTGCAGGTAGTCCTTGTGGTCGGTCGGCGGGTCGACGTTGACCACGAGGTCGAGGTCGTCGATGTGGATGCCGCGCGCCGCGACGTTGGTGGCGACGAGCGCGGTGACCTGACCGTTCTTGAACTGGTCCAGGGTGCGGTTGCGCTGCGGCTGGCTGCGCCCGCCGTGCAGCGCGGACGCCCGGACGCCACTCGCGAGCAGCCGCTTGGTGAACCGGTCGGCGCCGCGCTTGGTGTCGACGAAGAGGATCACCCGGCCGTCGCGTGCCGCGATCCGCAGGGCGACGGCCTTCTTGTCGGTCTCGTCGGCGACGTGGAGCACGTGGTGCTCCATGGTGGTCACCGCACCCGCCGAGGGGTCGACGGAGTGCACCACGGGGTCCGTGAGGAACATCTTCACGAGCCGGTCGATGTTCTTGTCGAGCGTGGCCGAGAAGAGCAGTCGCTGACCGCCGGGCTCGACCTGCTTGAGCAGCGCGGTGACCTGCGGCATGAAGCCCATGTCGGCCATCTGGTCGGCCTCGTCGAGGACCGTGATCGCGACCTGGTCGAGGACGCAGTCGCCGCGCTCGATGAGGTCCTTGAGCCGCCCGGGGGTGGCCACGAGCACCTCGGCGCCGCGCCGCAGCGTGCCGGCCTGCCGGCCGATCGACATCCCGCCGACGGCCGTGGCCACGCGCAGGTTGACCGCGGTGGCGTACGGCGTGAGCGCGTCGTCGACCTGCTGGGCGAGTTCGCGCGTGGGGACGAGGACGAGCGCGAGCGGCGCCTTCGGCTCCGCCCGGCGACCCGCCGTACGGGCCAGCAGGGCGAGTCCGAAGGCGAGCGTCTTGCCGGAGCCGGTGCGGCCACGGCCGAGGACGTCGCGTCCGGCGAGCGAGTTGGGCAGCGTCGCGCCCTGGATCGGGAAGGGGTCGGTGACGCCCTGCGCGGCGAGGGTCTTGGTGAGGGCCGCCGGCATGTCGAGCGCGTCGAAGGAGTCGACGGCGGGCAGCGCCGGGGTGATGGTCTCGGGCAGGGAGAACTCCTGCGGCGCCACGGCCTTGCGGACCGGGCCCTTACCCGCGCCACGGCCGCCGCCGCGGCCCGCGCCCTTCGCGAAGCCGCCGGTCTGGGCGCCACCTCGTGCGTTTGCCGGCCGCTTACGGACGGGACGTTCGGATCGAGTCATGCTGGATCTGGATTTCCTTCCTGGGCCCCACGGACTGCACGCACAGCGCTCGCAACTGACAAGCACTCACAGCACGAGCCGGGACCCGCACCCCGAAGGTGCGGGCCCCGGCTCTGGAAAAGCGCGTCCCCGAAATCAGGCGGGGATGATGTTCTCCGCCTGCAGGCCCTTCTGGCCCTGCGCGACGTCGAACGAGACCTTCTGGCCCTCCAGCAGCTCACGGAAGCCGGAGCTGGCGATGTTGGAGTAGTGGGCGAAGACGTCGGGGCCGCCGCCGTCCTGCTCGATGAAGCCGAAGCCCTTTTCCGAGTTGAACCACTTCACGGTGCCAGTTGCCATGTTTTTCTCCTGAATAGGTAGGGCCCCAATCCGGAGATGCACCGGGAAAAGCCGGAGATGCCGGTAAAACAAAACGCGCCTGCGGAGGATTCCGATCAGGCGCACAAAGTAAATGGGTACCAAAAACGTATCAATGAGACAGTAGCACACTTCGGGCCGCCCCTGTGACAGCGGCGGCCCGAAGGCGCTCCGGTCAGGCCAGCGGTCCGGTCACCGGCTCCACCGCCGCCACCACCCGGCCGCCGCGCACGAACGCGTCCGC
>LRTP01001030.1 GCA_001550305.1 Streptomyces diastatochromogenes | reverse complement strand
TCGGGGTCGAGGTTGTTCTGCAGCATCCGCAGGGCGGCTTCCTGCTGCCATCCCAGGGCACTCAGTTCCGTACCGCGGTGCGCTCGGTCCTCGACGACGGCCCCACCGCCTCCGCCGCGGGCACGGCGGGCATGAAGACCCTCTACCCGGCCCTGTCACCGGTGGCCCGGTGCCTGGCCCAGGGCCACGGCGCCCTGTACGACGCGGCCGACCCCGACCTCCTCCGGTGGGCGCGGCAGGACCCGGGGGCCGCCCGGCTCCTGGGCAGCACAACGCACTCGGTGATGGTGGTGCCGATGCGGGCCCACGGCGCCACACTCGGCGTGGCCCTCTTCGGCCGGCACCGGCACGCGGAGCCCTTCGAGGCGGACGACCTGTGGCTGGCCGAGGAACTCACCGCCAAGGCGGCCGTCAGCATCCACACCGCCCGCCGCGACAGCCGCGAGCACACCAGCACCATGACCCTGCAGCGCAGCCTGCTCCCGCAGACGCTGCCCGACCAGGGAGCCCTGGACATCGCCACCCGCTATCTGCCCGCCGGCACCCGGGCCGGCGTGGGCGGCGACTGGTTCGACGTCATCCCGCTGTCCGGTGCGCGGGTGGCCCTCGTCGTGGGCGACGTGGTCGGCCACGGCATCCGCGCTTCCGCCACCATGGGCCGGCTGCGCACCGCGGTGCGCACCCTGGCCGACGTCGACCTGCCGCCCGACGAACTGCTCACCCACCTCGACGACCTCGTCCTGCACCTGTCCGCCGACGAGAGCGGCACGGACGACACCGCCGAGAGTGCCGGGGGCATCGGCACCACCTGCCTGTACGCGGTCTACGACCCGGTCACGCGCCGCTGCGCCCTCGCCCGGGCCGGCCACCCGCCGCCCGCCGCGGTCACCCCGGAC
>LRTP01001029.1 GCA_001550305.1 Streptomyces diastatochromogenes | reverse complement strand
GGTCAGCCGGATCCCGGGCCCGCGGCCGCGGCCGGTCGGCCGGGCCCGTGCCCGTGCCCGGGGTCGGTCAGCCGTGTCCCATCGCCGAGGTCAGGGTGATCTCGATCGCCACCCGGTCGGGGTTCGGCGAGGGCACCCTCCCGTACCGCTCCGCGTACCGCCGCTCCGCCTCCGCGACATGCGTGGGGTCGGTGGCGATCCTCGCGCGTCCCTCCAGCGTCGCCCACCGGCGTCCGTCCACCTGGCAGACCGAGACGCGCGCCCCCTGTGCCCCCGCGGCCAGTACGTGCCCCACCTTCGCGCTGGACTTGTTGGTGATCACCCGAGCCAGGCCCGCCTCGGGGTCGTATGTAACCCCGACGGGCACGACGTGCGGGCTGCCGTCCGCCCGGAGGGTGGTGAGGGTGCACAGATGGCGTTCCCGCCAGAAGGTGAGGTACGCGGGGTCGGGATCGTGGGGGTCCACCGGGTATGCGCTCATGGTCGGAAATGTATCCCCACCCGTGAGTGCCATGGCTTCCCGGCCGTCCTTGAGTGGAATAGACTCAACTTTGTGTACGTTGGGTGAGTCAGTCCGTACATCAGAGCCGTACATCAGGGTCGTATTGAGGAGGAGAACGCGAACGTGGACGCCGAGCTGACCAACAGGAGCCGGGACGCGATCAACGCGGCCACCAGCCGGGCCGTGTCCGAAGGGCACCCCGACCTCACCCCTGCCCACCTGCTGCTCGCGCTGCTCGGTGGTCAGGAGAACGAGAACATCACCGACCTGCTGGCCGCGGTCGACGCCGACCAGGCCGCCGTACGGGCCGCGGCCGAGCGTGTCCTCGCCGGCCTGCCCAGCGTGACCGGATCCACCGTCGCGCCCCCGCAGCCCAACCGCGAACTGCTCGCCGTCATCGCCGAGGCGGCCGACAAGGCCAAGGAGCTCGGGGACGAGTACCTCTCCACCGAGCACCTCCTCATCGGGATCGCCGCGAAGGGCGGCCCGAGCGGCGACGTACTCTCCGAGCAGGGCGCCAGTGCGAAGAAGCTGCTTGAGGCGTTCCAGAAGAGCAGGGGAGGACGCCGGGTGACGACCCCGGATCCCGAGGGCCAGTACAAGGCGCTCGAAAAGTTCGGTACGGACTTCACCGCCGCCGCGCGCGACGGGAAGCTCGACCCGGTCATCGGCCGGGACCAGGAGATCCGCCGGGTCGTGCAGGTGCTGTCCCGGCGCACCAAGAACAACCCCGTCCTCATCGGTGAGCCCGGCGTCGGCAAGACCGCCGTCGTGGAGGGGCTCGCCCAGCGGATCGTGAAGGGCGACGTGCCCGAGTCGCTCAAGAACAAGCGGCTCGTCTCGCTCGACCTCGGCGCCATGGTGGCCGGGGCGAAGTACCGGGGTGAGTTCGAGGAGCGGCTGAAGACCGTCCTCGCCGAGATCAAGGACTCCGACGGGCAGATCATCACCTTCATCGACGAGCTGCACACGGTCGTCGGCGCGGGCGCGGGCGGCGACTCCGCCATGGACGCCGGCAACATGCTCAAGCCGATGCTCGCCCGCGGTGAGCTGCGGATGGTCGGCGCCACCACACTCGACGAGTACCGCGAGCGGATCGAGAAGGACCCCGCCCTGGAGCGCCGCTTCCAGCAGGTCCTGGTCGCCGAGCCGTCCGTCGAGGACACCATCGCGATCCTGCGCGGACTCAAGGGCCGCTACGAGGCCCACCACAAGGTCGTGATCGCCGACAGCGCGCTGGTCGCCGCGGCCACCCTCTCCGACCGCTACATCACCTCCCGCTTCCTGCCCGACAAGGCCATCGACCTCGTCGACGAGGCCGCCTCCCGGCTGCGCATGGAGATCGACTCGTCCCCCGTCGAGATCGACGAACTCCAGCGCGCGGTGGACCGGCTGCGCATGGAGGAGCTGGCCCTCGACAAGGAGACCGACCCCGCCTCCCGGCAGCGTCTGGAGAAGCTGCGCCGCGACCTCGCCGACAAGGAGGAGGAGCTGCGGGGCCTGACCGCCCGCTGGGAGAAGGAGAAGCAGTCCCTCAACCGCGTCGGCGAGCTGAAGGAGAAGCTCGACGAGCTGCGCGGCCAGGCCGAGCGTGCCCAGCGCGACGGTGACTTCGACACCGCCTCCAAGCTGCTCTACGGCGAGATCCCCACCCTGGAGCGGGACCTGGAGGAGGCTTCCGAGGCGGAGGAGGAAGCCGCCAGGGACACCATGGTCAAGGAGGAGGTCGGCCCCGACGACATCGCGGACGTGGTCGGTTCCTGGACGGGCATCCCGGCCGGACGCCTCCTGGAGGGCGAGACCCAGAAGCTCCTGCGCATGGAGGAGGAGCTGGGCCGCCGTCTCATCGGCCAGAGCGAGGCCGTCCAGGCCGTGTCCGACGCCGTACGCCGTACTCGCGCCGGCATCGCCGACCCGGACCGGCCCACCGGATCCTTCCTCTTCCTCGGCCCGACCGGCGTCGGCAAGACCGAACTGGCCAAGGCCCTCGCGGACTTCCTCTTCGACGACGAGCGGGCCATGATCCGCATCGACATGAGCGAGTACGGCGAGAAGCACAGCGTCGCCCGGCTGGTCGGTGCCCCGCCCGGGTACATCGGCTACGAGGAGGGCGGCCAGCTCACGGAGGCCGTGCGCCGGCGCCCGTACAGCGTCGTCCTGCTCGACGAGGTCGAGAAGGCGCACCCGGAGGTCTTCGACATCCTCCTCCAGGTGCTGGACGACGGACGGCTCACCGACGGACAGGGCCGCACGGTCGACTTCCGCAACACCATCCTCGTCCTGACCTCGAACCTGGGCAGCCAGTTCCTGGTCGAGCCGCTGACCTCCGAGGAGGAGAAGAAGCAGCAGGTCCTGGAAGTCGTCAGGGCCTCCTTCAAGCCAGAATTCCTCAACCGCCTCGACGACCTCGTGGTGTTCTCGGCCCTCAACAAGGAGGAGCTCGAGCGCATCGCCGGGCTCCAGATCGGCCGCCTCGCCAAGCGGCTGGCCGAGCGCCGGCTCACCCTGGAGGTCAGCGACGCGGCCCTGGCCTGGCTCGCGGACGAGGGCAACGATCCTGCGTACGGGGCCCGGCCGCTGCGCCGCCTCGTCCAGACCGCGATCGGCGACCGGCTCGCCAAGGAGATCCTGGCGGGCGAGGTCAAGGACGGCGACACGGTCCGGGTGGACGCCTTCGGGGACGGCCTGATCGTGGGGGTCGCGCAGTAGCCCGGACGGGCTGATTCTCAGCGGTCGACGGCGCGGTCCCGGCGGCGCCGTCGTCACTGGCCGCAGCGGATACACACTCCTGGTGGTGGTGTCCGTGCCTTTGCCTGTGGGGGTTGCCACTGACCGCCCGTGATGGGGGAGGATGGCAGCATCCGTACGAAGGGAAATACACGGTGAGCATCGACCCGTCCTCGATTCCGAATTTCGGGGGCCAGCCCGAGCCGCAGCCCGGCGGACCGGCGGGCCCCGTCGTCCCGGATCAGGACCTCGTGAAGCAGCTCCTGGATCAGATGGAGCTGAAGTACGTCGTCGACGACGAGGGTGACCTCGCGGCGCCGTGGGAGGAGTTCCGTACGTACTTCATGTTCCGCGGCGAGGGCGACCAGCAGGTCTTCTCGGTGCGGACGTTCTACGACCGGCCGCACCAGATCGACGAGAAGCCGACTCTGCTGGAGTCCATCGACGACTGGAACCGCCGCACGCTGTGGCCGAAGGTCTACAGCCACACGCACGACGACGGCACTGTCCGCCTGATCGGCGAGGCACAGATGCTGATCGGCACCGGCGTCGCCCTCGAGCACTTCGTTTCGTCGACGGTCAGCTGGGTGCGGGCCGCCATCGAGTTCGACAAGTGGCTCGTCGAGCAGCTCGGCCTCGAGCAGGAAGTCAACGAGGCGGAGGAGAAGCCCGAGGACGACGAAGAGGAGTAGTCCTCCCACCAGGTTTTACAGCGGCGTGTGCGCGATGACGACCAGATACGCGCCGTAGGCGAACGAGAGCCCGGCCAGGGCGCCGACCACCAGGACGGCGTGCCAGGGCCGGGCTCTTGCCGTGCGGACCAGCGCCCGGGCCAGCGGCAGCAGCAGCGGGAACGCGGGCAGCAGGAAGCGCGGCTTGCACTCGAAGAACCCGGAGCCGCCGAGCGCGATCAGCAGCAGTACCCCGCTGTGCACGAGCAGGGGCAGCGGGGCACGGTCCGCGATCAGCAGCGCGTACAGCAGCATGGCCGCCGCCACGACCACCATCGTCATCGGAAACACGAAACGGTCGCCGTGCGTCAGCAGATGCCGGACGAAGCGCAGTGAACCGGCGCCGAAGTCGAAGCGCGAGCCCCACAACCGCTGCACCTCGAAATAGCCGCCGAGCGGATCGCCCTCGCGTCGGCCCACCCACAGCACATAGCCGGCCCAGCCGACCGGCGCGAGCGCGGCGCCCGTCCACAGCCTGTGGGAAACCCGTCCGCGCCGACGCCAGACCTCGCACGCCGCCGTGGCCAGCACC
>LRTP01000103.1 GCA_001550305.1 Streptomyces diastatochromogenes | reverse complement strand
CCGTTCTCGGTCTGCTGACCGCCGCGGTCGAGACCGGCGCCCTGGCGGCCGCCCCGGGCCCGGCTTCGGCGACCGTCTCGACGGCCGCCAGGCCGGCTGCCACCTCCACCCAGATCAAGCTGGCCCAGCGGGACCTGAATGGCCTGGCCTACGGCGCCGGTCAGGTGGACGGTGTCGGCGGCCCCAGGACCAAGGCGGCGACGCAGTCCTTCCAGAGCGACCGGTGCCTCGCCGTCGACGGCGTCATCGGGACGCAGACGCTCGCCGGGCTCACCTCCGAGGTGAAGCAGGTGCAGACCAAGGCCGGGGTGCAGGCCGACGGTGACTACGGGAGCGGCACGACGAGCGCGGTGAAGAAGTACCAGTCGAAGCACCACCTGCCGGCCGACGGCATCGCCGGCGAGCAGACGATGAAGGCCATGGGCATCGAGCGGATCGTCAAGAGCTGCCACGCCACGTCGGCGCTCCGCACCAAGATCGTGAAGACCGCCCGGAGCCAGATCGGGGTCACGGCCAACTCCCACCAGTGCGTTCCCGGCAAGCCCTACAGCGTGTGCACCGAGTGGTGCGCGGCCTTCGCCACGTGGGTGTGGCGGCAGTCCGGGGTCAGCATCCCCTTCATGACGTACGTGCCCAACGTCTACGACTGGGCCGTCCAGCACCACAGGTGGGTCGGCACCAGCGGCCTCAAGTCCGCGAAGCCCGGGGACCTGATCATCTTCGGCAGCGCGCACAACCGGTACCACATCGGCGTCGTCGACCGGGTCAGCGGCGCGACTGTGCGCGTCATCTCGGGCAACACGACCGATCCCGCCGGTTCCGGTCGGCACGGCGTCTACGACAAGAGCTACTCGCTGTCCGGCTCCGTCTTCTACGGCCTGGTGCGCCCGTAGCGGCCCATGCCCGGCTGCCCCGCCTGCCCCTGCCGGCGCGTCCGGCGGGGGCAGGCCATGACCGACCACGGAACACGAACGGAGAGATAGCGATGACGCATCCCCACGGGCGCGGTGCCGCCCCGGTGAGAGCCGGGTGGCGGACCCGCGGTGCGACGGCGGTCGCCGCGCTGC
>LRTP01001028.1 GCA_001550305.1 Streptomyces diastatochromogenes | reverse complement strand
GCTTCTGCCGCGGGTCGGGGGGGCTGGTCGCGCCCGCGCGGTGGAGCCGAAGACGTCACCGTCCCGCGCCCCTTGCGGTGCGCCGGGGCGCTTCGTTCCGCGCGCCCCGGCGCACGCCGTAGTTGAACAGTTGAACTGTGGAGCCCTCGGGGGGATGGAAACCCTACGAAGTTGGGTAAAAACGCTGTGACGGCGCCACAGTTCATGATTCCCTCTAAACCACCAAAGCAGCCCTCGGATCGTCCCTTCCCCACAGGGCAGACCGGGCTGACCGGGCCGATCCCCCGGTACCGAGGTACCCGACCGGGTGCGCCGGATCCCCACCTCCCTTTTTTGCGTGCTAGCGGAGCCGACCCATGCTCACGACCCTGAACACCTCGTACACCGACACGCGCGCGGCCGACCTGGCGTGGGCCCTGGGGCGCGAACCGCTCCCCGCGCTCGCCACCCTCGACCTCGAACTCGACGGGGCGAGACTGCAGTTGCGGCTCCTCGGCGCGTCCCACCAGGTCCTCCTGGAGGAGGAGCGGGGCAGCTGTTCGGAAACCGTCGCGTGCATCGCCGGCAGCAGCACGCCGCTTCCGCTCGGGGTGGCCAAGCGGGTCGGTGACTGGGAGTACGAGTTCGCGGCGCGCGTCGAGACGCTCTCCTGCGGGTCCTTCGCGGGGCGGGCGCAGGAGTTACTGGCCCTGGTCTCCGACCACCCCAACGGGCTCGCCGGGGTCTTCCCCGGCAGTCCGCACGCCTTCACCGCGCTGCTCGCCCAGCGCCACGAGGGGCAGGTCCACTGGCGTACGTGGCACGCCTACCCGCAGGACGGCCAGTTGGTGGCGACACGCACGAGGGTGGGGGTACGGGTGACGGCGGCGGTGCTGTGAGGGGGGTGGTGCTTCGGCTGTCGTCTCGCCTGCCGCTTCGGCTGTCGTCTCACCTGCCGCTTCACCTGCCGCTTCGCCTGCCGCTTCGGCAGCCGTCTCGTCTGCCGACGAACTCGTCGTCAGCGCCGGACGCCACACATCGGGACGGCACTTCCACACGTGTGGGTGACGAAGCGTCGTGGTGGCGTGACGTAGCGTTCCACGCGTGATCGAACCGCACGCGCCTGCTCCCCCCGGCGCGCCGCCGCCCTGGGGCGTCCAGGGCCAGGCGCGGCTGCCCGTCCGCCCGGGCATCGGGCGGTTCCTGGTCCTCGCGGGCGTGTTCGTCTGCGCGGCCTGTGGACTCGTGTACGAACTCGAACTCGTCGCCCTCGCCACGTATCTGATCGGCGACTCGGTCACCCAGGCCTCCGTGGTCCTCTCCGTGATGGTCTTCGCCATGGGCATCGGCTCCCTCGCCGCGAAACGCCTGCGCCCCCGCGCCGCGGCCGGCTTCGGCGCCGTCGAGGCGGCGCTCGCCCTGATCGGCGGCTGCAGCGCGATGGCCCTGTACGCGGTGTTCGCGTGGACCGGCGACTGGGGCGGAGTGTGGACGAGCGGCTCGCGCTACCTCCTGGCGGCCTTCTCGCTCGCCATCGGCCTCCTCATCGGCGCCGAAGTCCCCCTCCTCATGGAGCTGATACAGCGCATCCGCCGTCAGGACCCGGGCGGTGCGGTGGCGGACCTCTTCGCGGCGGACTACGTCGGCGCCCTCGTCGGCGGCCTCGCCTTCCCCTTCCTCCTGCTCCCCCTCCTCGGGCAGCTGGAGGGCGCGCTGCTCACCGGAACCGTGAACGCGCTGGCCGGCGGAGCCCTCGTACTGGGCCTGTTCCGCGGGGACCTGAGCCGACGCGGACGCTGGTTCCTGCTCATCGCCAACGTCCTGGTCCTCGCCCTGCTCGCCGCGGCCGCCGCCCATGTCGGCGACTTCGAACGCGCGGCCCGGCGCGCCGTCTACGGCAAGGACGTACGGGTCGCCCTGCAGACCGGCGTCCAGGAGGTCGTGCTCACCGGCGGCACGCACGGCCGCCCGCTCGACCTCTTCCTCGACGGACGCCTGCGGGTCAGCGGCCGCGACGAGCACCGCTACCACGAGGCGCTGGTCCACCCCGCGATGAACGGCCCCCACGCGCGCGTGCTCGTCCTCGGCGGCGGCGACGGACTCGCCACCCGCGAGGTACTGCGCGACCCGGGCGTGCGCCGCGTCGACGTGGTCGAACTCGACCCCGGGGTGGTGCGGTTGGCGCGCACCGACCCGGCCCTGTCGGCGCTCAACGTGCACGCGTTCGGCGACCGGCGCGTGCACGTGTTCACCGCCGACGCCTTCGGCTGGCTGCGCGGGGCCGCATCGACGTACGACGTGGTCATCTCGGATCTGCCCGACCCCGGGATCACGGCGAGCACCAAGCTGTACTCGCAGGAGTTCTACGGCCTGGCGCGCCGCGTCCTCGCCCCCGGTGGCCGCCTGGCCGTCCACGCGGGCCCCGTCTCCTCCCGCCCCCGTGTCTTCTGGACGGTCGAGTCCACACTCCGGGCGGCCGGCCTGCGCACCACCCCCTACCGCGTCGGCGGCCGGGACTCCAGTTTCGCGGCCGGCCCCGACCGGACGGCGGGCGCGTCGAGCGCCCCCCGCGACTGGGGCTTCATCCTGGCCTCCGCCACGGGCACGCCCCTGCGCCTCGACCCGCACGGCCCACGCCTGCGTACGCTCACGCAGCCGTCCCTCACCGCCGACGCTTACGCCGCGTGGCGTACCCGCGTACCCGGTCTGGCCCCCTCCACACTGGTCCATCCGCGCTACGCCGACTGAGACGGCGGACGGACGAATCCCCGGATACGAGGGTGCGGTGCGGGCCGTCCTGGGTAGGCTCGGCCGACATGGAGCATGAGGTGTTCGTTCCGGTTCAGGCCGAACGGCTGAGGGAGGCGCTGGCCGATCCCGTACGGGTGGCCCGGGCGGTCCCCGGACTCCAGCAGGACGCCGGGACACCGCCCGTCTCCGGGCGCCTGAAAGTCCGCGTCGGCGGCCACACCATCACCTACCGGGGGACGGTCCGGGTCACCGCGAGGGACGACGGTTCGTACGCCGTCGAGGGCGACGCCACCGAGGCGCGCGGCCCCGGCACCGTGAAGCTCGCCCTCGTGCTCACCCTGACCCCCTCCGACGGCGGCACGACCGTCACCATCACCGGAACCACCACCGCGGACGGCCGCGTGGCGGATCTCCCCCCGGACGCGGTCTCCGCGACCACGGGCCGCCTGCTGAACCGGTTCGTCGAGAACTTGGCGGAGGTGCCGCAGACGCCACCGGCCGCGGCCGAACGGGAGCCGGAACGGGAGACTGAGCAGGGACGGGAGACAGAGCCGGAGGTTGAGCGGGAACCGGAGGCCGAGCCGGAAGCGGAGGTCGAGCCCGCCCCGGAGGCCGAGCCCTCCGCCCTCTTCGAGGAGGAGGAACCGGCCCCGCCCACCCCGAGCCGTGTGAACAGGGAGGATGCCGTGGCCGAGGCGGCGCATGCGCGGCGGACGATGATCGGCCGCAGCGCGGAGGAGGTGGACCACGCCCCGCCGCGTGGCCGCTATGCCCCCGTCCCGGCGCCGGAGACCGCCGAC
>LRTP01001027.1 GCA_001550305.1 Streptomyces diastatochromogenes | reverse complement strand
GCTGGCCTCGGCCATCGCCGTCACCCGAGCCCTGCGCAAACGCCGCTGACGGCGCCCCGCCAGGGGCGCGGCACCCTTGGGGGCGCGGGGAACTGCGCGACCAGCCCCCACCGTCCCGCGGCCGACAACCCCAACAAGGAATCCGGCCCAGTAGGGTCAACTCCGTGAGTAACGAAGACATCACGCTGACCGCGGGCGACGCGGAAGTGACCGTCACACCCGGCAACGGCGGACGGATCGGCAGTCTACGAATCGGCGACGTCGAACTACTGCGGCAGGGCCATAAGTTCGGCTGCTTCCCGATGGTCCCGTGGTGCGGAAGAATCCGCGACGGCCGCTTCCTGGACGGCGCCACCATCCAGCAGATGCCGCTCAACGCCCCACCGCACGCCATCCACGGCACCGCCCGGGACGGCGCCTGGCGCACCGCCCGCACCGGCAAGTCCGAGGCCGTGATCACGTACGACCTCGTGGCCCCCTGGCCCCACCCCGGCCGCGTCACCCAGCTCTTCACCCTGACCGAGGACGCCTTCACGGTCACCATGTCCGTGGAGGCGTACGAGGACTCGTTCCCCGCCCAGGTCGGCTGGCACCCGTGGTTCAACAGGAACCTCGGCCGAGAAGACGTCCAGGTCGACTTCACCCCGGCCTGGCAGGAGGAACGCGGCGAGGACCACCTGCCCACCGGCCACCGCATCGAACCGAAGCCCAGCCCCTGGGACGACTGCTTCGGCATGCCCGACGGCGTCGACGTCACGCTCACCTGGCCGGGGCAGCTGGAGCTGAAGGTGGCCAGCAGGGAGCAGTGGGTGGTGGTGTACGACGAGCAGGAGGCGGCCGTCTGCGTCGAACCGCAGACCGGCCCGCCCAACGGGCTGAACACCCACCCGCGCCTGGTCACCCCCATCGACCCCGTCGAGGCGACCATGACCTGGAGCTGGCGGCGCCTCTAAGCTGGCGGGCATGAGTGACGTACGCGGCGCGCTGCTGCAGCAGATCAAGGACAAGGCCGTGGTGCACGGCAAGGTGACCCTTTCGTCGGGCAAGGAAGCCGACTACTACATCGACCTTCGCCGGATCACGCTCGACGGTGTGGCCGCGCCGCTGGTCGGTCAGGTCATGCTCGACCTGACCGACGAAATCGACTACGAGGCCGTCGGCGGTCTGACCCTCGGAGCGGACCCGGTCGCGACCGCGATGCTGCACGCCTCCGCCGCGCGCGGGAAGACGCTGGACGCCTTCGTCGTGCGCAAGGCCGGCAAGGCCCACGGCCTTCAGCGTCGCATCGAGGGTGCCGAGGTCAAGGGGCGCCGTGTCCTGGCGGTCGAGGACACCTCCACCACCGGTGGCTCGGTGCTGACCGCGGTGGAGGCGCTGCGCGAAGCCGGTGCCGAGGTCGTCGCCGTGGCCACGATCGTGGACCGGGACACCGGTGCCGCCGAGGCCGTCGCCGAGAAGGCCGGAGTGCCGTACCTCTTCGCCTACTCCAAGACGGATCTCGGCCTGGACTAGCGCCCGGCACGGGACCCCGCAGAACTCGGGGTCCCGTATCCCGGACAGGGTGTCTGGAGCATCCGGTCAAGTCTGGAAAGATGGGGACGACGATGACGTCGCCCCCCTAGGTCAGGGCCGAAAGCACCAGTCCCGTCGTGCCGCAGCAGCGGTACGCAGACCCGCACATACAAGGAGCGGACAGATGCCCATCGCAACCCCCGAGGTCTACAACGAGATGCTCGACCGGGCGAAGGCAGGCAAGTTCGCCTACCCGGCCATCAACGTGACCTCCTCCCAGACCCTGCACGCTGCGCTGCGCGGCTTCGCGGAGGCGGAGAGCGACGGCATCATCCAGATGTCCACCGGTGGTGCGGAGTTCCTCGGCGGCCAGCACAAGAAGGACATGGTGACCGGCGCCGTCGCGCTCGCCGAGTTCGCGCACATCGTCGCCGCCAAGTACGACATCACCGTCGCGCTGCACACGGACCACTGCCCCAAGGACAAGCTGGACACGTACGTCCGTCCGCTGCTCGACATCTCCGCCGAGCGCGTCGCCAAGGGCGAGAACCCGCTGTTCCAGTCGCACATGTGGGACGGCTCCGCCGAGACCCTCGCCGACAACCTGGCCATCGCCCAGGAGCTGCTCGCCAAGGCCGCCGCCGCGAAGATCATCCTCGAGGTCGAGATCACCCCGACCGGCGGTGAGGAGGACGGCGTCAGCCACGAGATCAACGATTCCCTCTACACCACCGTCGACGACGCGCTGCGCACCGCCGAGGCCCTCGGCCTGGGTGAGAAGGGCCGCTACCTGCTGGCCGCGTCCTTCGGCAACGTGCACGGCGTCTACAAGCCGGGCAACGTCGTCCTGCGCCCCGACCTCCTCAAGGAGCTGAACGACGGCGTCGCCGCCAAGTACGGCAAGCCGTCCCCGTTCGACTTCGTCTTCCACGGCGGCTCCGGCTCCACGGCCGAGGAGATCGCCACCGCGCTGGAGAACGGCGTCGTGAAGATGAACCTCGACACCGACACCCAGTACGCCTTCACGCGCCCCGTCGCGGACCACATGTTCAAGAACTACGACGGTGTCCTGAAGGTCGACGGCGAGGTCGGCTCCAAGAAGACCTACGACCCGCGCACCTGGGGCAAGCTCGCCGAGGCGGGCATGGCGGGGCGTGTCACCGAGGCGTGCGAGATGCTGCGCTCCGCGGGCAACAAGCTCAAGTAGTCACCCGGGTTCCCCCGGGTCGGTCACCCGGTTTCCCCCGGTCGGTACCCGGGTTTCCCCGGTCCGGACCGTACGAGAAAGGGCTCGGCACCCCCACGGTGCCGGGCCCTTCCGTATGCTCCGAAGTATGGCTGCGCCTCTGCAGAAGACATCGGGCGAGGGAGCGGGACCGGGTCCCGAAGTGCGGATCTCCAGTCCCGCCGGCAAGTGGATCCTGCTGACCACCGTCCTCGGCTCCAGCATGGCCATGCTGGACTCGACGGTCGTCAACGTCGCGCTGCCCACGATCGGCCGTGACCTGGGCACGGGCCTCGCGGCACTCCAGTGGACCGTGAACGCGTACATGCTGACCCTCGCGGGCCTGATCCTGCTCGGCGGTTCGCTCGGCGACCGCTTCGGACGGCGCAAGATCTTCGTCCTCGGTGTGGTGTGGTTCGCCTCCGCCTCGCTGCTGTGCGGCCTCGCGCCGACCGGGGGCGTACTGATCGCGGCCCGCGCCCTGCAGGGCATCGGCGGAGCCCTGCTCACCCCCGGTTCGCTCGCGATCATCCAGGCGTCCTTCCACCCGGACGACCGGGCCAGGGCCGTCGGCCTGTGGTCGGGCTTCGGCGGCGTCGGCGCGGCGGTCGGCCCGTTCCTGGGCGGCTGGCTGGTGGACGGTCCCGGCTGGCGCTGGGTCTTCCTGATCAACGTTCCGGTGGCGCTGGTCTGCGCCCCCATCGCCGTACGCCACGTCCCCGAGTCGTCCGACGGCCGTGCGCACGGCCGGGGCTTCGACGTCCTCGGCGCCGTCCTCGGCGCCCTGGCGCTCGCCCTGGTGACGTACGCCCTGATCGAGGCCACGAGCGGTTCCGTACTGGTCTGGGTGTCGGCGGTCGGGGGCGTGGCGGCCGGTGTGGCCTTCGTGTACGTCGAGCGGCGCCGACCCGACCCGATGATGCCGCCGGACATCTTCTCGTCACGGCAGTTCACGGCCGTCAACCTCGTCACGCTGTGCGTGTACGCGGCCTTCGGCGGCTTCTTCTTCCTGACCGCGCTCCAGCTCCAGGTCGTGGCGGGCTACTCGGCCCTGGGCGCCGGTACGGCACTGCTGCCCACGACCGTCCTGATGCTGCTCTTCTCCGCCCGCTCCGGCGAGCTCGCCCAGCGCATCGGCCCGCGCATCCCGCTCACCGTCGGCCCGCTGCTGTGCGCGACGGGCATGCTGCTCATGCTGCGGGTGGGCCCGCACGCCTCGTACCTCGGAGATGTGCTTCCGGCGCTGGTGGTGATGGGCGCGGGCATGGTGACCCTGGTCGCGCCCCTGACCGCGACCGTCCTCGCCTCCGTGGACGCCGGGCGGGCGGGCCTGGCCAGCGGGATCAACAACGCGGCGGCCCGCGCGGCCGGACTGATCGCGGTGGCCGCGCTGCCCCTGCTGGCCGGGATGGGCCCGGAGGCGTACCGCTCGGCGGACGCCTTCAACGCCGCCTTCCGGCGTGCGATGCCCCTGTGCGCCGGGGTGCTGGTCGTCGGGGCGGTGCTGGCCTTCACGACCGTGCGCCGCCCGGCCCCCGACTGCCGGCGCCCCCAGTGCCGTACGCACGGCTGTGTGACGGCCCCGCCACTGGAGC
>LRTP01001026.1 GCA_001550305.1 Streptomyces diastatochromogenes | reverse complement strand
CCCAGCCCCGGTGAAGCGGCAGGCGGGGCCGCCCGCCGTGGCTCCGGGGCGGCTGCTCGGGCGCCGGGTACCCCGTACGGCACAACCCCCGGAGAGTGCCGCAGACTGGAACGTATGACGATTCACGAGAACCTCCTCGGGGGCCCGCCCCCGACTCACCTCCCCGACGACCCGGAGCCGCGCGAGCTCCTCGCGAACGGCACGGCGCCCGCGGATGTCGCCGCCAAGTACCCCACCTCCTCGCTCGCCTGGGCCCAGCTGGCCGACGACGCGTTCGAGCGAGGCAGCGTCGTCGAGTCGTACGCCTACGCTCGTACGGGCTACCACCGCGGCCTGGACTCCCTGCGCCGGGGCGGCTGGAAGGGCCACGGCCCGGTGCCCTGGGAGCACGAGCCGAACCGCGGCTTCCTGCGCGCCCTGCACGCCCTCGCCCGCGCCGCGCAGGCGATCGGCGAGCAGGAGGAGTACGAGCGCTGCAGCCAGTTCCTGAAGGACTCCTCGCCGACGGCGGCGCAGACGCTGGGCTGAGTCCTCCCCGGGATGGCCGAGCCCTCCCAGGGTGTACCCGTCGTGTAGCCGTCCGGGTGTACTCGCAGGTCGTACGGGTCCGCCTGGTCGATGTGACCGGGCGGACCTTGCGGTTTCGGGTGACGATTGTGGAGGATGCCCGGTGGGGACCGGGGCCCCCGTGTCGAAAACGGCAGGGGCGGACCGCTACCCGGAGTACGCATCAGGAGACAGCGATGTCGTCCCAGCAGGCTCAGCCCGCCGAGGCTCAGGAGCCCGAGACCCCGCATCTCGACTTCCAAGGAACGACCCCGTACGAGGACTACGTCCAGGCGGACGTTCTGACCCATCTCCAGCACACCCTCTCCGACGACCCCGGAGAGATGGTCTTCCTGGTCACCACCCAGGTCATGGAGCTGTGGTTCACGGTCATCGTCCACGAGTGGGAGACCGCGGCGAACGCGCTCCGCGAGGACCGGGTGCCGGTCGCGGTGGCCGCGCTGAAGCGGTCCGTACGGGAGCTGGAGGCGCTGAACGCCTCCTGGCGGCCCCTCGCCCAGCTCACCCCCGCCCAGTTCAACTCGTACCGCTCGGCCCTCGGCGAGGGCTCCGGCTTCCAGTCCGCGATGTACCGCCGGATGGAGTTCCTGCTCGGCGAGAAGTCCGCGTCCATGCTGGTGCCGCACCGGGGCGCGCCGCGCGTGCACGCGGAACTGGAGAAGGCACTGCACGAACCGAGCCTCTACGACGAGGTCCTGAGGCTGCTCGCGCGCCGCGGCCACGCGGTCCCCAAGTCCGTGCTGGTCCGGGACGTGTCCCGGCGCTACGAGTCCTCGCCGGAGGTGGAGGCGGTGTGGACGGCCCTGTACGCGGGCGACGAGCACGACGAACTCGCCCGCCTCGGTGAGGCGTTGACGGACGTCGCCGAACTGGTGTGGCGATGGCGCAACGACCATCTCGTCGCGACGCGCCGCGCGATGGGCGCGAAGACCGGCACGGGCGGCTCCGCCGGGGTGGCCTGGCTGGAGAAGCGGGCGCAGAAGAACGTGTTCCCCGAGCTGTGGACGGCGAGGTCCCATGTCTGAGCGGTCTGAACTGCGATCCGAACTGCGGTCCGAACTACGTTCCGAACTGCGGTCCGAACTGGGTGTCAGGGCCGCCGAGCTGGACGCCTCCGACGAACTCGCCAAACTGCGTGCGCAATTCGTCCTGGACGACGTGGTGTACCTCGACGGGAACTCGCTCGGCGCGCTCCCGGCGTCGGTCCCCGGCCGGGTCGACGACGTCGTACGCCGCCAGTGGGGCGAAATGCGCATCCGCTCCTGGGAGGAGAGCAGCTGGTGGACGGCGCCGGAACGGATCGGCGACCGCATCGCGCCGCTGGTCGGAGCGGCTCCCGGCCAGATCGTGGTGGGCGACTCCACGAGCGTGAACGTCTTCAAGGCCCTGGTGGGAGCGGTCCGCCTGGCCGCCCTGACCTCCGACGGGCGTGACGAGATCATCGTCGACGCGACGACGTTCCCGACGGACGGCTACATCGCGGCGTCCGCGGCCCGCCTGACCGGCTGCGAACTGCGCCCCCTGGATCCGGCGGAAGTCCCCTCCGCGCTGGGCCCCCGCACCGCGGCGGTCCTCCTGAACCACGTCGACTACCGCACCGGCCGACTGCACGACCTGCCGGCCCTCACGTCCGCGATCCACGACGCGGGCGCCCTGGCGGTCTGGGACCTGTGCCACAGTGCCGGGGCACTGCCGGTGGACCTCGACGCGCATGGGGTCGACCTGGCGGTCGGCTGCACCTACAAGTACCTGAACGGAGGCCCGGGCTCCCCGGCGTACCTCTACGTCCGCGCCGACCTCCAGCCCCGTTTCGACTCCCCGCTGCCCGGCTGGAACTCCCACGCCGATCCCTTCGGCATGAGCCCCGCCTACGAACCGGCCCCGGGCGCCCTGCGGGGCCGCGTCGGCACCCCGGACATCCTGTCCATGCTGGCCCTGGAGGCCGCGCTGGAGGTGTGGGAGGGCGTCTCGATCGACTCCGTCCGCACCAAGTCCCTCGCCCTGACCGACTTCTTCCTGGAATGCGTCGAGGCGTACGTCCCCCGGGGGCGCGTCGAGTCCCTGACCCCCTCCCACCACGCCGAACGTGGCAGCCAGGTCGCCCTGCGCTGCGCGGACGCGGGCGAGGTGATGAAGCGCCTGATCGAACGGGGCGTCGTGGGCGACTTCCGCCACCCCGACGTCCTCCGCTTCGGCTTCACCCCCCTCTACGTGGGCTTCGGTGACGCGGAACGGGCGGCGCGGGTGCTGGGGGAAACGGTGACCTGACGGTGAGCGAGGGGGCGGCCGGGGCGATCAACCCCCGGCCGTCCCCCACGCCGGTTCACTCCCCGACGACGTACACCCCCGCCACCGCCGCAGCAAACGCCCCCTCCGCCGCCCGCTCGGCCGCCCCCTCGTCCGGCACGACCCCAACAGTCAGCAACGAGTAATACAGCGGCGCCGACACTGCCCGTACGACCATCGCCGCATCGGTCCCCACGGGCAACTCCCCCCGAGCCACCCCCTCCTCGACACACGGCACCCACTCACTCACCCGCACGTCATAGAACCGCCGCAACGCCTCCGCCGTACGCACATCGCACGTCGCCGCGGCGATCACGGCCCGAAACAACGCCCCCTGCCGAGGATCGGCCAGTGTCCGCCGCACCAAGGCGGCGTTGGCCCGCAGATCACCGAGTACGGACCCGGTCTCCGCACGCGGCGACGACTGCTCCGCCATGTCACTCAGCAGATCGGCGACGAGCCCCGTGACCGACCCCCACCGCCGGTACACCGTCGTCTTCCCGACCTCCGCCCGCCGCGCCACATCGGCGAGATCGAGATGCGCGAATCCCTCCTCGGCGAGTACGTCCCCCGCGGCACGCAACACGGCCGCACGAACCCGGGCGGTACGCCCACCAGGACGTACGGTGCCGGGTACACCAGGACCTACGGTGCCGGGTTCACCAGAACCCGTGGTGCCAGGCTCGCCACGACCCACGGTGCCGGACTCGGCGGACATGAAGGACTCCTCAGCAACGCCGTTCGAGTAACCCCACCAGCGTAACGAAACACCAGATCCGTTTACCCCTCACCGAGCGTGACATCCGGGTGTAGACGCACGTCACGGGCCTGATACCGTCCCCGCCAACGGCCGAATTCACTCCTGGTCCGCCAATTCCGTTTCACCGCTGAGAGGTTGGAGCATGCCGGACGACGCCGCAGCACGGGACGCCGCCGAGGAGGCCTCGGCCTTCTCCCACCCGCCGGTCGACCCCGACGTCACCGCCACGTACGGCGACCATCCCGACCAGGTGATCGACTTCTACACCCCGCGCGAACCCGACCCCGAGGTCCCCGCCCCACTGGTGATCGTCCTGCACGGCGGCGCCTGGCGCGCCCCGTACGACCGTCGCCACATCACCCCGTTCGCGGACTTCCTGGCCCGCCGGGGCTTCGCCGTGGCCAACGTGGAGTACCGCCGGGGCGCCACGATCCCCGCGCAGGGCGGCGAGGGCCCGGTCGCGGGCCGCTGGCCGGACACCTTCGACGACATCGCGGCCGCACTCGACGCGCTGCCGGCGCTCGCCCGTGAGCACCTGCCGAGGGCGGACCTCCGCCGCACGGTGATCACCGGCCACTCGGCCGGCGGACACCTCGCCCTGTGGGCCGCCGCGCGCCATGTCCTGCCCGCCGACGCTCCTTGGCGCACCGACCGCCCCGCCCCGCTGCGCGGTGTCGTGGCCCTCGCTCCGATCGCGGACTTCACGGTCGCCGAGAAACTGAACGTCTGTTCCGGCGCCTCCCGCCAACTCCTCGGTGGCGGGGCCAGGTTCGCGGAGCGTCAGCCGTACGCCGACCCGGCGTTCCTGCTCCCCACCGGCATCGCCACGACCCTCGTGCAGGGCCGCACCGACGTCATCGTCCCGGAGGCGGTCGCCGAGTCGTACGCGGAGGCGGCGGCGAGGGCGGGCGAGGTGGTCGGCCTGACGCTCCTGGAGGACGTGGGCCACTTCCCGCTGATCGACCCGGCGGCGGACGCGTGCGCGGTGGTGGCCGAGGAGATCGCCCAACTGGCTTGGTAGCGCTCCCCGGTCATACCCGTAGTACCTGAGAGCTACCTCCAAGATGAGCTCCCTGGCGGGACGCGAGCGACACGTCACGATCCGTAACTTCCCATTCAGAGGCGCCCGATGAGCGGGCGGACCGGATGGGAAGGACGCCATGGAGCTCCGGGGGAAGCCGACCGCGGCGGGAAGGGCGCAAGCCACCCGAACACCACCATCCGATCCGGCTCTTGAGCGGCCCGGTCCACCTCAGCCATCCGAGCCGACTTCGTTGTCGCACTCGGCGCACTCGGCTCAACCGGGAGAGCCCCTACCCCTCCCCCTCCGCGTCCGATTCCTCCGGCGCCTGGGCCGTACCCTGCTCGCCGCCCTGGTCACGGCCGCCGTGGTCGTCCCCGTCTCCGCCCCGGCCTGGTCATGCAGATGATCAC
>LRTP01001025.1 GCA_001550305.1 Streptomyces diastatochromogenes | reverse complement strand
ATCGCGTCGGCCAGCCAGGTGGTGGACGCGTCCCGACCGCCGCCGACGACAGCGACGCTGGACCAGGCGTACACGGCGAACCGGGCGAACGCCGCGGAGGCGTCCCGCATGGCCGCCGCCCACGGCGACCGCACCCGCGCTGTCGCGGACCGCGCCATGGCCGCCCCCTCACGCCACTTCCTCACCTTCGACGGCCGCGGCCAGGGCCTGGCCGTCGAGGTCCTTGGCGACCTCGCCCACGCCGACCGCGTCGCGGTCCTGGTCCCGGGTTCCGACACGACCTTGGAGACCTACGGCCGCTTCCGAGCGGGAGCGGCAGCCCTCCAAGACCGCCTCAACAGCTTCGACCATCGCCACGGGACCCACGGGACCCACGGGACCCACGGGACCCACGGGACCCACGGGACCCACGGAACTCACGGATCCACCTCACGTCCGCATACGGCGGTCATCGCCTGGCTCGGCTACGAGACACCGGGCACGGTCAGCACCACGGTCCTGACGACCGGCCGCGCCGAGGACGCGGCCCCGCCGCTGACGCGGTTCATACGCGAACTGCGGGGCGTCGTCGGCGAGAAGGCGCACGTCTCCCTGCTGTGCCACTCGTACGGCACGGTCGTCTGCGGCCGCGCGGCACGCGGGCTGGACGTGGACGACATCGCCCTCATCGGCAGCCCTGGCACCGGCGCGGACTCCGTGTCGGCACTGCGCACCTCCGCCCGGATCTGGGCGGCCCGAGGCGCCGACGACTGGATCGTGAACGTGCCGCACGTCCACGCCGATCTCTTCGGCACCACCGTCGGCTTCGGCGCCGACCCGGTGTCCCCGGCCTTCGGCGCCCATGTCTTCGCGGCGGGCGCCGGCGGCCACAGCGACTACTTCAAACCGGGCTCCGTGTCCTTGGACAACCTCGCCCGGATCGTCCTCGGAGACACCTCGGAGGTATCCCGTGCGTGAGTCGACGGTTCATGAAGAGGCAGCCACCCGCCGAACGACCCCACAGACCCCACAGACC
Source organism: Streptomyces diastatochromogenes (assembly GCA_001550305.1). Classification (GTDB taxonomy): domain Bacteria; phylum Actinomycetota; class Actinomycetes; order Streptomycetales; family Streptomycetaceae; genus Streptomyces; species Streptomyces mirabilis_D. Next base: position 7,988 of record LRTP01001025.1, on the reverse strand, counting down.
GCACCGACCGCATCGACCCCACCGACCGCATCGACCCCACCGACCGCATCGACCGCATCGACCGCATCGACCGCACCGAAGGCATCGACCGCACCGAAGCGACGCACACCTCACTCCACCCCCGTACGCCCCACCCCCACCCGCATGTCCGCCGCCCTGCGCACCGCCACCCACGCCATAGGAGACGGCGCCCGCCGTGTCGACGCCGCCACCCCCGCGGAGCGGGACCGCGCGGTCGACGCCCTGCGCGCCTTCGCGATCCTCGGCGTGGTCCTGGGCCACTGGCTGGTGACGGCCCTGGTCGCGGACGGCGGCGCGCTGCACACGGCGAGCCCGTTGCAGCACATGCCGTGGCTGGCCCCCATCTCCTGGGTCTTCCAGACGCTCGCGGTGTTCTTCCTGGTCGGCGGCCATGTGGCGACGAAGAGCTACGCGTCGGCGCGGGCGCGCGGCACGACGTACGGACAGTGGCTGCGCGCCCGTCTCACGCGGCTCTTCAAACCCGTGGCAGCGGTACTGACCCTCTGGACGGTGGCCACCGTCGGTCTGCTCGCGTCGGGCACGGGAGTCGACACGGTCCACACCCTCGTCAAACTCGCCCTGTCCCCGCTGTGGTTCCTCCTGGTCTTCGCGGGACTGACGGCCGCGACGCCCCTGCTCACCCGGCTCAACCCGCTGTGGCCGCTGGCCGTCGTTCTCCACGTGGACCTGATGCGCTTCGGACTGGGCGGCCCGTCCTGGCTCGGCTGGGTGAACGTGGCTGCGGGCTGGATGGTCCCGTACACGCTGGGCGCGGCCTGGACGCGCGGTGAGTTGGACCGGCGGCGTGCGGGCTGGGTGCTGCTCCTGTGCGGCGCGGCGGCGACCGTGGTGCTGGTGACGTGGGCCGGCTACCCGGCGTCGATGGTCGGCGTGCCGGGTGCGGCGGTCTCGAACCTGAACCCCCCGACGCTGGCCGCCGTCACCTTCGGCGTGGCCCAGTGCGGCCTCGCCCTTCTGCTGCGCGAGCCGTTGCGCCGGTGGTTGCGGCGGCCCCTGGCGTGGGCCGCGGTGGCCCTGGTCAATCTGTCGGCGATGACGATATTCCTCTGGCACCAGACGTCCATGATGGCGGTCACCGCCGTGGGCCTGCTGCTGGGAAGGCTGCCCGGTCTGCACATGGTTCCCGACGGCTTGGGCTGGGTGGCTGCCCGCCTCGCCTGGCTTCCGGTCTTCGCCTTCGCGCTCGGCGTCTGCTGGGTCGCCTTTCGCTCCTACGAGCAGGGTCCGCGCCGCCGGTCCGGCCGTCCCTCCCGGGTCGTCCGCGTCCACCGTCGTGGTGGTCCGGCGGGGTCGCGAACGGCCCGCCGTGCCTAGGGTGATCACGTGACCAGCGCCGAGCCGAGGCCCCCGGACAGCGAGCCGATCCGCGCCCTCCTGCGCGAGGTCCTCACCGACCTCGCGTCACCGTCGGTGGCCCCGCTGCCCCCGCTGTCCCGGCCCCGTTGGCTGCGCCGACTGCCGCACGTGGTGCTGTACCTGATCGCGCTCGGGCTCGCACTCGCGGGCGTGGCCGAGTTCAACGACACCTATCGACTCGGGTTCCCGCTGGGTGAGGTGACCGGGGCCGCGCAGGGCGTCGCGATCGCCCTCGCCCTGCGGCGGCCCGTGCCGGCGTGGTGGCTGTCGCTGGGTGCCACGCTCCTGGCCGCCGCCGGGGCCAGGGCGCACATGATGGCGGACATCCCGGCGTCGCGCCCCGACTGGCCGTGGAGTACGCCCGCGCTGGTCGCACAGGCCTTGGTGCTCTTCCTGCTGGCGCTGCGGCTGCCCGCACGGGTGGCCATCGGCGCGCTGTCCGTGACCGCCCTGCTGACGTACGTCATGCAGGGCGTGGTCGGCGGACAGCTGTACCACTCGACGGGGTTCCTGGCGGTCGTGGTCTTCGCCGCGGTGGTCCTCCTCGGAATCGCCCAGCGCGGCCGCCGCGAGGCCCGCACCCAGCTCGTCGAACAGGCCTCGCAGACCGAGGAGGAGCGCGCCCGCCGCACCCTCCTCGAGGAGCGCAGCCGGATCGCGCGCGAGCTGCACGACGTCGTCGCCCACCACATGTCGGTGATCTCCATCCAGGCCCAGGTCGCCCCGCACCTGGTCGAGAACCCCTCCGACGAACTGAAGGAGAACCTGGAGGGCATCCGGCAGAACGCCCTGGAGGCGCTCACCGAGCTGCGCCGCGTGCTCGGCGTGCTGCGCTCCGAGAACCCCGAGGACCCGTACGGCCTCGGTGCAGGCACCGGTACCGCCCCCAACTCCCCGCAGCCCACGCTCGACCGCCTCGACGCCCTCGTCGAGAACACCCGCGCCGCCGGTCTCCAGGTCACCACGGAGATCACCGGCGAGCAGCTCCCACTGCCGCCCGGCGTGGAGCTGTCGGCGTACCGGATCATCCAGGAGGCGCTGAGCAACGCGCTGCGGCACGCGCCCGGTTCGGCGGTCCGCGTCGAGCTGTGGCACTTCCCGCGGGGGCTTCAGGTGCGGGTGATCAACTCCAGACCGGAGCGTCCCGCCCCGCCGTCCCCGGGCGCGGGGCACGGGTTGCTCGGTATGCGGGAGCGCGCCGCGATGCTGGGCGGCACCCTCGTGACCTCCGAGACCGCGCACGGCGGATTCGTCGTGGCGGCCTTCCTGCCGCGCGACGGCGCGGTCACGGGCGACGCCCCTTCCACCGACCTTTCCCCTCCCCCTTTCACCGACGTCGATCGTTCGGGCCGCACAGGAGACGAGAGCCGATGACGAGCAGCACCATCCGCGTACTGATCGCCGATGACCAGCAGATGGTCCGCCAGGGTTTCACCGTGCTGCTGAACACCCAGCCCGACATCGAGGTGGTCGGCCAGGCGGTCGACGGCCTGGACGCGATCGCCAAGGTCGCCGAACTCGCCCCGGACGTCGTGCTGATGGACATCCGTATGCCCGAGCTCGGCGGCATCGACGCGACCAGACGCATCACCGGCGAGACCCCGCACATCAAGGTGCTGGTGCTCACCACCTTCGACCTCGACGAGTACGTGTACGAGGCGCTGCGGGCCGGCGCCTCCGGGTTCCTCCTCAAGGACGCGTCCGCCGACCAGCTGGCCGAGGCGGTACGGGTGGTGGCGGCGGGCGACGCGCTGCTCGCCCCCGGGATCACCCGCCGTCTCATCGCCGAGTTCTCCCGCCTGGACTCCACACCCCGCGCCCCGCTCAAGCAGCGCGTGGGCGAGCTGACCGAGCGCGAGACGGAGGTGCTGGCCCTCATCGCGCAGGGCCTGTCGAACGCGGAGATCGCCGAGCGCCTGGTCGTCGCCGAGCAGACCGTGAAGACCCATGTGGGCCGCATCCTGGTGAAGCTGGGCCTGCGCGACCGCACCCAGGCCGCGGTCTTCGCCTACGAGTCGGGCCTGGTGCGCCCGTCCGGCTACTGAGCCCGCCACCCCGCTCCCTCCCGGGGGGATACCCGTAGTACTTGAGACGGATCCCGCAGGACCCTTCTCACTGGTGACGACCGCGACCCGGCAGGCGGCCTACCGTTTTGAACGTGACCGAGACGACCCAGACGCAGATGAAGCCGCCGGGCGGGGCCAAGCCCCGCAGCCCGGAGTTCCGGCTGGCCGCGGACGCCCTGCGCGGGCTGCGGCAGGACCTGTTCCACGACGCATTCGCCTACCGCCCGCTGCCGCGGATGCGGGTGGACGGTCCGCTCGCCCGACGCCTCCCCGAGCGCGTCAGGGAGTACGCGGCCTGGACTCCGCACGCTGTGATCACGGCGTGCGGACTGCTCGCGATGGCCGTCGCGAGCACCGCGAACCAAGGCGGCCCCGGTATCGAGAGTCTGGTGCCCGGCTTCCTGGCGTTGCTCCCGGTCCTGCTGACGCTCGTCCGGCCGGTCGGAGCCTTCTGGTTCTCCCTGGCGGCGACACCGTTCGCGGCCGTGTTCAGCGGCAGCTGGGGCGAGTGGCCGTGGCCGCCGGGTGCCTTCCTCACCCACCTGGTGGTGCTGACGGTCGTGGCGCTGCGGACCAGGCCGCGCACCGCCGCCTGGATGTGGGTGCTGACCGCGTGGTACGGATTCATGTCCGAGTCCCTCTTCGGCGCCGGGCACATGGGGAGCAACGCGGCTCCGCTGCTGTTCCTCTCCGCCCTGGCCCTCCTGGTCGTCACGGTCCTGCACGTACGCCGCACGGCCGAGCAGGAGGTGACGGCCCACCAGTCGGAGACGGCGCAGGAGCGCTCCAGGCGCACCCTCCTGGAGGAGCGCACCACGATCGCCCGCGAGCTGCACGACGTGGTCGCCCACCACATGTCGGTGGTCGCCATCCAGGCGGAGGCCGCGCCCTACCGGGTGGAGAACCCACCGCCCGAGCTGGAGCAGGCCTTCGTCACGATCCGCGAGAACGCGGTGGCGGCGCTCACCGAGCTGCGCCGTGTCCTCGGTGTCGTACGGGCCGCGGACTACGAGGCTCCGGACGCCCCGCAGCCCACCCTCGCCGACCTCGGCGCGCTCCTCGCCAATGTGCGGGAGGCGGGTCTGAGCGTGGAGAAGACGGTCACGGGCGCGGTGCGCGAACTCCCGCAGGGCGTGGAGCTGTCGGCGTACCGCATCGTCCAGGAGGCGCTGAGCAACACCCTGCGGCACGCGCCGGGCGCGACGGCCCGCGTCGAGATCGGCTACGTTCTCGGCGGGCTCGGCCTGCGCATAGTCAACGGCCCCGCGCAGACCACGACCCTGGTGAAGTCCACCCACGGCGCGGGGCACGGCATCACCGGGATGCGCGAGCGGGTCACGATGCTGGACGGCGAGATGACGACGGGCGAGACGGACGACGGGGGCTACGAGGTGACGGTCTTTCTGCCGGTGCCGCTGCGGGCGGCGGAGGAATCCGGATGACGAACGGCACCATCCGCGTCCTGATAGCCGACGACCAGGTGATGGTCCGCGAGGGCTTCTCGGTGCTGCTCGGCGCGATGCCGGACATCGAGGTGGTCGGCGAGGCGGTCAACGGCCGGGACGCGGTCGAGCGGGTCCGTGAGCTCGGGCCGGACGTCGTGCTGATGGACATCCGCATGCCGGAGATGAACGGCATCGAGGCGACCCGGGAGATCGTCGCCGCGGACAGCGCCGCGAAGGTGCTGGTGCTGACCACCTTCGATCTCGACGAGTACGTGTACCAGGCGCTGCGCGCGGGAGCCTCGGGCTTTCTGCTCAAGGACGCCTCGGCGCGTCAACTCGCCGACGGGGTGCGGGTGGTGGCGGCCGGGGAGGCGTTGCTCGCCCCGTCCGTGACCAAGCGGCTGATCACCGAGTTCTCCAAGCTCTCGGACGCTCCGAGACTCTCGGCCACGGCCCAGGCGGCCTACGGCGAGCTGACCGAGCGGGAGACGGAGGTGCTGGTCCTGATCGCCCAGGGTCTGTCGAACGCGGAGATCGCCTCGCGGCTGTTCGTCGCCGAGTCCACGATCAAGACCCATGTGAGCCGGATCCTGGTGAAGCTGGGCCTGCGGGACCGCACGCAGGCGGCGGTGTTCGCGTACGAGGCGCGGTTGATCACACCCAGGTGACCCGGGTGGCCCGGGTGGCCCCTGACCGGGGGAGCGCGGCGGCCGGGCCGATGGCGGGGTACGGGGGTCCCCGCCGACGGCTCGGCCGCCGAGACACCCCTGTTCAGCGGGGCCGAGTCGGGCTAGCGTCCGCCCATGGCAGCCTCGCACACCCCGCAGTCCTCGCAGCTCCAGCAGTCTCCGCGGACACCGTCGGCCTTCGATCCCTGGAACCCGGAGTTCGTGGCGAACCCGTACCCCGCGTACGCGGAGCTGCGCGAGCGCGGCCGGGTGCACTACTACGAGCCCACCGACCAGTGGCTGGTCCCGCACCACGCGGACGTGTCGGCGCTGCTGCGGGAACGGCGGCTGGGCCGGACCTACCAGCACCGCTACACGCACGAGGATTTCGGGCGGACGGCACCTCCGCCCGAGCACGAGCCGTTCCACGTCCTCAACGACCACGGAATGCTGGACCTGGAGCCGCCGGACCACACGCGGATCCGACGGCTGGTCTCCAAGGCGTTCACACCGCGCACGGTCGAGCAGCTCAGGCCGTATGTGGACCGGCTGGCGAACGAGCTGGTCGCCGGCCTGGTGGCGGCCGGCGGCGGTGATCTGCTCACCGATGTCGCCGAGCCGCTCCCGGTGGCCGTGATCGCCGAGATGCTGGGCATCCCGGAGTCGGACCGGGCGCCGCTCAGGCCGTGGTCGGCGGACATCTGCGGGATGTACGAGCTGAACCCTTCCGAGGAGACGGCGGAGAAGGCGGTCCGGGCGTCGGTGGAGTTCACCGAGTACCTCCGGGAACTGATCGCCGCGCGCCGTAAGGAGCCGGGCGACGACCTGATCTCGGGGCTCATCGCCGCGCACGACGAGGGCGACCGCCTGACCGAACAGGAGATGATCTCCACCTGTGTCCTGCTGCTGAACGCGGGGCACGAGGCGACGGTGAACGCCACGGTGAACGGGTGGTGGGCGCTGTTCCGCAACCCCGACCAGTTGGCGGCCCTGCGTGGCGACCGTTCGCTGATCCCCACGGCGGTGGAGGAGCTGATGCGCTACGACACCCCGCTCCAGCTCTTCGAACGGTGGGTTCTGGAGGACATCGAGATCGACGGCACGACCGTTCCCCGGGGTGCGGAGATCGCTCTGCTCTTCGGTTCCGCCAACCACGACCCGAAGGTCTTCGCGTCCCCGGAGAGTCTGGATCTCTCCCGCTCCGACAACCCTCACATCTCCTTCAGCGCCGGTATCCACTACTGCATCGGCGCCCCGCTGGCCCGCCTCGAACTGGCGGCGTCCTTGGGCGCTCTGCTGGAGAAGGCGCCGACGCTCGCCCTTGCCGCGGAGCCTGAGCGCAAGCCGAACTTCGTGATCCGCGGGCTCGAGGGGCTCAGCGTCGTGCTCTGACCCGTGGGCCGAGGGGGCGGAGTCCGAGGGCCCAGAGTCCCAGCGCGGCGGCCGTCCCGCCGAGGACCATCAGGGGAAGCTCGGCATAGAGCACGCTCCAGTCGGGGCCCTGCTCGAACCGCTGGAACCGGTCGCGGCTGTTGACGGCCCAGACCGCCAGCCCCGCCCCCGCGCCGACGACAGCGATCAGACATCCGCCCGCGGCCTGCATCCGTTGCCCCATGACCCTCATGGACGTGGTGCGGGGACCCGGGGTTCCCGGGTCCCCGCACCAGGCACGTGCGCCCGCCCTCAGGTGCTCATGTCCCGTCGCCGCAACGCCGCCAGCCCCGTGGCGGTCAGGGCCAGCGCGATCGCCGTCAGGATCAGTACCGGTGTCCATGTCATCTCCCCGCCCGGCAGCTTGGGGAGGTGACCGAAGGGGGAGAGGTCCATGGCGGCCTGGGGGACGTTCAGGGCGGGGCCGATCCAGCCCAGCAGGAGGGCGACCCCGGCCGCGCCCCAGGCGCCGGGGGCCAGCCGGGGCGAGACCCCGTAGAGAAGGACCGCAAGTCCGCCCAGTGTCCAGACCGCCGCGACCTGGACGAGGCAGGCGCCGAGCACGGGCCCGAGCTCATGGCCGTACCCGAGTCCGAGGCCGAGCCCGCCCAGCGCCATGATGAGCGCCGCGCCGCCGAAGGCGACGACCAGATGGCCGCCGGCCCACCGCAGCCGCCCCACCGCGTTCGCCAGCACCGGTTCCGCCCGCTGCGAGGTCTCCTCACCGTGCAACCGCAGCACCGAAGAGACGACGTACAGCGCGGCCACCATCCCGAGCATGCCGACCATCGCCGCGAGGAACGCGTCCGTGATCCCGGACTGCCCACCCATCCGCTCGATGATCTGCCGGGTCTTGGCGTTGCTCCCGACGATATCGGCGGCCCCCTTCGTGATCCCGCCGAAGGCGGCCCCCGCGGCGAGGAACCCGAGGCTCCACCCCAGCACGGCCCCCCGCTGCAGCCGCCAGGCCAGCGCCCCGG
>LRTP01001024.1 GCA_001550305.1 Streptomyces diastatochromogenes | reverse complement strand
CAGCCCGTCCGGCGTTTGAGGACGAGGCCGTTCAGGCCGATCGGGGGTCCGGGGGCGGAGCCCCTGGTGGGGTGGAAGGGGCGGAGCCCCTGGGGATGGGTTGGGTAGGGGCGGCGGGGGCGAGGGAACGCTAGCGCGGCTCCGGGGGTCGCTGGCGAGGCATGTTCGGGCGGGTGCCCGGAGGTAACGGCAGCCGCCCGGCCGACGCACCCTCCGCCCGAGGAACCCCGGCCAGCGACGACTGGATCCCCAGCGGCGCGGCCCCGGTCCGGAACTCCACCATCCAGTCCGTCGTCTCCACCCGCACCAACTCCGTCATGTCCTCCGAGAACCGACGCAACACCCCCAGACACCGATCCGCCGCCTCGCTGGCGGTCCCCTCCGTCGGCCCCAAAACCTCCCGCACACTCTCCGACGCCCAGTCGAACTGCAACACCTGCAACCGCCGCTGTACGGCCTGCGCGGTCGCCACGTCCCTTATCCACCCGGAGGTCACCCCGAAGAACCGGTCCCCGGCCACGCACGCGACCCCGAGCAGCAGCGCGAGATACCCCCAGGGGGCGACCCCGCCGACCACTCCGGTGAGGTCCAGCAGGGGAAGCGCGGCCCCGGCCACCGCCCCCGCCGCCGCCCCACCCCGCAGCACCCGC
>LRTP01001023.1 GCA_001550305.1 Streptomyces diastatochromogenes | reverse complement strand
GGCGCGGGCGCTGCAGCCCTGGCGGGCGCTATCGCCCGGACAGGACCCAGGTACGGCACCGCAGCTGCCCGTCCTGCGCCGGCCCGGCACGGCCTGGGTGCATCGGCCCGGGGCGGTGCAGTCCCAGATCAGGCTGGTGCGACCGGCGATCGGCCGTGATCACCCCGACTTCGCCGCCCTGACCCTGGCCAACATCGTCTTCGGCGGCTACTTCTCCTCCCGTCTCGTCGCCGACGTGCGCGAGCGGCGCGGGCTGGCGTACCGCTGCGAGGCCGCATTCCGCGACCACCTGGACCAGCTGGTGATCTCGCTGGAGGCGGACACCGCGACCGCCTCCGCACCGGAGACGCTGCGCCGCATCCACGCCCAGCTGCGGCTGATGGCCGAGCAGCCGCCGTCCGCGGCCGAGGTGGAGGCGGCCCGCCGCTACGTGACGGGCATGACCGCGCTCGCCACCTCCTCGCAGCAGGCGTGGGCGGGCAGCCTCCTGATGTCTCTGACGCTTGGTCAGGAGCCGGACCGTATAGCCCACTTCCTCGACGCTCTCACCCGGGTGACCGTCGAGGACGTCGCGGCGGCAGCGGCCCGCTTCTACGACCCCGCCGACTACCACGGCATCGTCCTCGGCGACACCGCACACCTCACCGATACGGACCCCTCCCTGTGAACTCCCCGCACACGACAAGCGTCGTCTACCCGCTCCAGGCCAGCCACGTCGCCCATGTCGTGCCGTTCGCACGGCTGCTGCAGCAGCGCGGCAGAGGGCGGCTGTGGCTCGGCCAGTCCCTGGGCATCGAGACCCACCATGTCTTCGCCGCCCTCGCTGGGTCCGGCCTCCAGATCCCGTTCGGCTCGTCCGTGGCGCTCTCGCCGCTGCGCCACCCCTACGACGCCGCCGTGCAGGCCCGCTCCGTCGCCCAGCTGTCCGGGCTGCCGTACGTCGCAGGCATCGGCCCCGGTTCGACGGACTTCCAGCGCTCGGTACGGTCCGGACCGCTGCCCAAGCCGGTCACGGCCGCGCGCGAGTACCTGACCACCATGCGCGCGCTCGTCGACGGCCAGGTCGTGCACGCCGACACCGACGAGTACAGCACGCACACCTCCCTGCCGACGATGAGCTCCCCGCCCGTCGAGTATGGGCTCGGCGTGCTGCGGCCCGCGATGGCGCGCGCCGCCGGGCAGGTCGCGGACGTCGCCATCACCTGGCTGACGCCGCCCGCCTACGTACGGGATGTGCTGCTGCCCGCGATGCGGGATGGCGCGGCGGAGACGGGACGGCCGGTCCCGCGGGTGGCGACCGTCGTGCACGCGGCGGTGGCCCGGCCCGGCCGCGACATGGTCGATACGGCGTTCGCCGCCGCGCGGGCCCACCTCAGCGCACCGCACTACACGGACATGCTGCGCCAGGCAGGCATCCCCGCCGAGGCCTCGCACCCCCGCAAGGGCGCCGAACTCCTGGTGGAATCAGGCACGTTCGTCAGCGGCACGCCGCAGGAGATCGCCGCCGGACTGGACGTCTACCGCGCACACGGAGTCGGCGAGGTCATCCTCAACCTGTGCGGCGTACTCAACGCACACGGTCTGGGCGCCGCGATCACCGACCTGACCGACATCCTCACCGCCGTGGACGGCACCCATGGATGACGCCATGAACGACGCCGCTTCCGCACTGCCGAACCAGGCGCCGCCAGCATTCACCGGACGCCGGCTGCTCTACATCGGTACCGGTGCGCTCGGCGTGATGTTCATGCCGATGTGGCTGCACTGGCTGCGCAGTTCGTATCCGGACGTGGAGCTGCGGACCGTCATCACGCGGTCCGCCACGCGGTTCGTCACGCCCACCACGCTGTCGGTCTTCGGCGGGAAGCAGCCCGAGCTCGACGTCTGGTCGGACGAGCCGGAGACGAGCGCACCGCACGTCGAGCTGGCGCACTGGGCCGACACGGTCATCGTGCATCCGGCGACGTTCCACTTCACCAGCCGCCTCGCGCTGGGCGCCGCGGACACCCCCGCCATGCTCGCCCTGCAGTGCGCCCAGGTGCCCGTGGCACTGGCGCCCGCATTGCCACCCGGCGCGATCACCTCGCCGGCGTGGCAGCAGCACGCGCGGGCCCTGGCCGAGCGGCCGAACGTCACGGTGGTGCGGCCCCACCCCGGGATGAGCATGACGACGGGGAAGCCGGGCGCCATGACGGCCGCCCCGCTGACGGAGGTCATCCCGGCGCTGGAGGAACTGCGCGCACGGCTGGCGGCCGCGAACGGCACCGAGGCCACGGGGAACGCGCGGGACGCCGGACAGGCCCGGGCCACGCAGGCCCCGGACTGTACCGGGGAAACGGACCGTACCGGGTGTGCGGACCGTGCGGAGGCGACCAGGGCATGACGACGACCCCGCTCACGGCTCCGCTGGTCGACGCGTTCGCCACCGGGTTCCTGCGTACGGCGATCCACCGGCTGCCCGCGGGCGGCTACCTGTGGGTCCGCCGCCCCGGCGCCGACCGCCCCACACCGCTGACCGGACCCACGCCCGGGGCCCGTGCCGCCCTTGATTCCCTGCCGCCGTTGTCCTCCCCGGGGGTCTGCCTCGCGCTGCCCACCACGGAGTCCGACGCCCTCCACTACCCGGCACCGGGCGCCGACTCCGTCGCCAAACTCCTGTGGACGGACCTCACCCCCGCCGCTACCGCCCACCTGGCAGCGGCCCTGCACGGCACGGGCCGCCTGCTCCGAGCTCTGCACACGGCTCCGGGCGGAACCGCAGAGACCGACCGGACCGGCCCCGGCGGCCCCGCACGGCTCGCCTCATGGATGGACAGCGGCACGGGCCCGCGCTGCGCCCGGCAGCTGCACGGCGTGCTGCGCGACCGCCTCGGCGACGCGCGCTGGAAGACCGTACGGGCCTGGTGCCACGCCCTCACCGAGTCCTCCCCCGGCGGCGGCACCCTCCTGCACGGGGCGCCGAGCACCGGCGGCCTCGTGCCCGACCCGGCCGGCACTGACGCGGCGCTGTTCACCGGCGAGGACATCACCCGCGGCCCCGCAGGATTCGATCTCGGCTGGCTGCTGGGCGAGTTCCTGGAACTGCGGATGACCACGGCCGCAAGGGCGCTGCACCGCCCCGCCCTGACCGACCTGCCCGCCGCCCTGCTCGACGGATACGGAGCGGGCGCCGATCCCGGTACCACGGGAAGGGCGGCCGTGCTGCGCATCATGACGCATGCGCACGACTTCGCCGCCTACGTCGGGTGGCACGCCGAACTCGATTTGTACGCCACCACGTTGCCCCGCTATATCGACACCGAAGGCCACGCCGCACTCGACGGCACGGCCTGAACCACCGCACCCGCCACCCGAAGGGATCCCCCCCCATGCGCTCCACCAAGCACCTCAACCTCGTTGTCCTGCACGACCTCGACGCCGCCCGCGGCGCCATCGAGGAGGCACTGGCCGGCGCGGACCCGGCCGACGCGCCCGGCCTGCGCCGGGCGCTGTCGGTCCTGGAAGCCTCCGCCCACAGCGACGACGACCTCAAGATCCGCTGGGCGCGGCAGTACCTGGCCGAGGCCGGCGTGCCCGCCGGTGACACCTCCACCCACGCGATCCGCGAACTGCGCCGCGCCGTGCCGAAGCTGGGCCTCGCGGAAGCCGTCGAACTGGTGACGCTGGCGGCGAAGCACTGAGATGGGACGACACCGCGACGCCCCGGCGCCCGCCGCCACGGTCCGTATCGGCGCCGACATCGTGCGCCGCAGCCCGCTGCAGCTCGCGGCGGCGCTGCTGCTGGCCGTGGTGTCCGCGGCGGGCACGCTGGCCGTGCCACTGATCGTCAAGGACGTCATCGACGCCTTCGCCCGGGACGCGTCGATCACCTGGCCGGTCACGTTGATGGCAGGCGCCGCGTTCGGCGCGGCCCTCGCCTCGGCCGGATCCGGCTATCTGCTGGCGCGCCTCGGCGAGTTCATGATCCTGCGGCTGCGCGGCCGCATCATGGACCACACGCTGCGCCTGCCAGTGAACACCGTACGGGCGCAGGGCGCCGGCAACCTCGTCGCGCGGATCACCTCCGACGCGATGCTGCTGCGCGCGGTCATCGACGTCGGTGTCGTCCAACTGCCGCTCGCCACCCTGACGGTGGTTTCCACCCTCGTCATCATGGCCGTCCTGGACTGGCTGCTGGTGCTGATCACCATCGCGTCGTTCGCCGTCGCAGGCGTTGCGATCGGCGTCGTCCTCATCCGGGTGAAGCGCAACGTCATCGATCAGCAGGCCGCCATCGGCGGGCTCGCCCAGCGCTTCACGGCACACCTCGCCGCGCTCGCGACGATCAAGGCGTACCGCTCGGAGGGCCGGTCCGCCGCGCAGCTGGGCGAGGACGCGCAGGAGCTGACCGGCACCTCGCTGACAGGGGCCCGGCTGCAGTCGCTGATCTCACCCGTGATGGGGCTCGGGCAGCAGATCGCACTGGTCTCGGTGATCATCGGCGGCGGGGTGCGGATCGCGCACGGCGAGCTGTCGACGCCGGACTTCGCGGCGTTCCTGCTCTACCTCCTCCAGCTCGTCTCGCCCGTCACGATGGTCGCCACCGGCGTCGGCCGGCTCCAGGCCGGACTCGCCGCGAAGGCCCGCTTCAACGAACTCCTCGCCCTGCCGCAGGAGACCGACGATGCGGCCCTCGGAGTCACCGCCCCCGAGCCGCTGCCCGGCGAGGCCGCGGTGTCCTTCGACGACGTGGCCTACTCCTATGCCGGGCCGGGCGGGCCGCCCACCCTCGACCGGCTCTCCTTCACCGCCCCACGCACGGGCCTGACCGCGCTCGTCGGCCCGTCGGGCGCGGGCAAGTCCACCGCGCTCGCCCTCATCGACCGGTTCATGCACGCCGATGCCGGACGGATACGCCTCCTGGGCCACGACGTACGCGCCTGGCCGCTGCCCGAGCTGCGCCGCCGGATCACCTACGTCGACCAGCAGTTCACCCTGCTCGAAGGGTCGGTCCGGGAGAACCTCCAGCTCGGCCGCGGACGCCCGGCCGCCGACCACGACCTCGCCGAGGCACTCGACGCCGTCGGCCTGCGTGAGGACGTCGACGCGCTCCCGGACGGCCTGGACACCGTCCTGGGCCGCGAGAACGACCTGTCCGGCGGGCAGCGGCAGCGCCTCGCACTGGCCCGCGCGCTGCTCACCGACGCCGACGTCGTTCTCCTCGACGAGCCGACGTCGCAGCTGGACAGCATCAACGAGAAGCGGTTCCGGCATGTCGTCGACGACCTGGCCGCCACCCGAGCCGTCCTGGTCGTCGCCCACCGACTCTCCACCGTCCGCCACGCCGACCACGTGGTCATGGTCACGGCCGGTGCGCTCACCGACTCCGGTACCCACGACGACCTGATGGAGCGCTGCGAGCCCTACCGGGAGCTCGTCACGAGCCAGACGGTCGTGGGGACGTGAGACCGGGCCGACCGGGGCGGCGCCGCCCCGGCCGACCCGGGGCGGATACGCTTCCGCACTAGTGCTGGGTTCCTTTTTCGTTGGGTATATGTCCTGGTGGCGGGGTGGTTGACGGTGTCCGTCTTCGACCTGCGGGACGTACTAGGCGACCTCCCGCATGACACCATGGTTCACGAGTGCTACGCCCCCACCGTCGACGCCTTGCGCGCCGAGATCCGCGCCAACGAACACGCCCTCGCCCTCTATCGCGGCATCACCCGCTTCCCCGCCGAGGACACCGCTGCCTACCCCGGCACCCGCTCGGCCCTCCAGCGCGAGTGTCGGCAGCGCGTGTACGGCGTCATCCAGCACAGCCGGGCCTGGGGCGACCTGATCGCCGAGCACCACCCCCACGCCGTACGTCTGTCCATCCACACCCAGCCCATCGGGGCTCCCAAGTTCGGTATCCGCCTCCTCGACGCCCCCGACGCCTGGACCACCCCCTGGCACTCGGTGGCCCGATGCCGTACCGATGGCACGTGGACCCTGATCGCCACGTCTTCAAGATCGCGCATTCCGCGAGGAGGAAACGCACGCGCGCAAGGGCCGGGATGGGGCCTGGCTGGGGAGCCGTCTGGGAGCCGCTTTCTGAGGTCGGCTCCCAGACGGCTCCCAAAATGGTCCCCGGAACCACTCAGGGTCCCGACTCGCTGAGCGAATCAGACCCCTGACCTGATATTTCTCTGTCGGGGTGGCGGGATTTGAACCCACGACCTCTTCGTCCCGATGAGGGTCGGTCGCTGATCTGGCCTGCACGGATGGCGCTTGTGCTGGGCGGCGGCGTGGTTCCGATTGGGGTCGGATGGTGTGGAGGGGGGTATCGGGAGCGGGTTGGCTCCCAAACGGCTCCCAGAAGGAGCTCTGACGGCCAACCCAGGAAGTTCAGCGAGATCGCACTCGTGATGGTCACCGCTCCGCTCTTGTCAGCGGTCACTTAATTCGGCTCTGTCGGGGATCTTGTGACGTCACCTGCCTGATCTGGGCATCTACCCGGTGTGCGATTCAGGGCGTTTGCGGCGGTTGCTGCCGCATTAGCCGGTGTGGTGGTCGAGTCGATCGAGCGTGCGGCCGGAACGGTCACGTTCTGCGCTCACTCCGCAGTGCCGACGGCGAGGTGCCCAAGATGCAGGGTGGTGTCGTGGCGTGTGCACGGCCGGTACGCGCGCCGGCTCGCTGACGCGCCCGTCGGCGGAGCCCCGGCGGTGGTCGAACTCATGGTGCGCCGGTTCAAGTGCCTCAATCCGCAGTGTCCGGCAGTGACGTTCGCCGAGCAGACCGAAGGGCTGACCAGCCCGCATGCCCGGTACACGCCGCTGCTGCGCACGCTGCTCACGTCGATCGCCGCGTGTCTGGCAGGCCGGCCGGGTGCGCGGCTCGCAGCCGCGCTGAGCATTGGCGTCGCCAAGGGCAAGCTCCTTGAACTCCTCCGGGCGTTACCGGAATTACCACAGATCAGCGTGCGGGTCCTCGGGGTCGACGACTTCGCGCTACGCAAGGGCGACTCGTACGCCAGCCGCCGGGGAGCCGTGCTACACGCTCGGCGTCATCGCTCGGCACCACAACTATGTGGATATCGTCGAGTTGGCCGAGGGGGATCGGGCCAGCGAGGTGCACGCTCGGTGTGGCGGTACGGTCACCGGTCGGCCGCTGACCAAGCCTGCCTGTGCTCTGCGAGGGTGCGCGCGAACCGCGCTGCCGGCGTTGCTGCACTCCGGGGCTACTCCACTTTGTCTCACTCCCGGGGAGTGAGATTTTCATGATCCACTCCCCGCTCACTCCCGAGGCGGTCCGGAGAACGCATCAGGCCCGGTTTCCGTTTCCGGAAACCGGGCCTGACCTGGTGCTATAGCTGTCGGGGTGGCGGGATTTGAACCCACGACCTCTTCGTCCCGAACGAAGCGCGCTGCCAAGCTGCGCTACACCCCGATTGTCACTGCTCTCGCGGCGACGTCGTTTACTTTAGCCCACCGGTGCCCGGAGACGAAATCCGGTTTTCGGGGCGTCGGCTGCCGTGGCGGAACGGGTCGGGGCGGACGTGGTCCAGGGCGATGACGAGGAGGGCGAGGGCGTAGAAGGCGACGCCGAGGATCGCGGTGTTGCCGAGGATGCCCACGTAGCCGTGCCGGTCGACGTCCACGAAGGGGTAGAGGTAGCGCGCCGGGGTGCCCGGCGGCAGCATCTCTCCGCGGACGAGGGAAAAGACCAGGTAGACGAGAGGGTAGA
Organism: Streptomyces diastatochromogenes; assembly: GCA_001550305.1. Lineage (GTDB taxonomy): Bacteria > Actinomycetota > Actinomycetes > Streptomycetales > Streptomycetaceae > Streptomyces > Streptomyces mirabilis_D. Next base: position 31,809 of record LRTP01001023.1, on the reverse strand, counting down.
CAAGCCACGTCGTCGCATGTCGGACGGCGAACGGCGCCGGGCGGGTCAGCAGGAGCCAGTCGATCACCGCGGCGATGGGGATCACCGTGTGCAGGATCTGGTTCGACACCGCCTGCCAGCCGGTGTGCGGGGCGATGCCCCCGGTCATGGAGAAGCCGCTGGAGGGGTCCGCCAGGATCAGGTGGTAGACCAGGCCCGTGATCGAGATGTAGAGCAGCGTGCCGCCCATGAGGACCGCGGGCAGCGGGCGACGCGCCGTCCGTGCCCGCCGGGCCGAGGCGACGAAGACCACCGCCACCAGCAGGTTGGCCTGGATGGTGAAGTAGCTGAGCACGTGGAGCGGACTGCCCAGGCGCATCTCGATGGCCACGCCCGCGGCCGCGACAAGGGCGACCAGGAAGCGGAAGAAGGCCACCAGGGGGCGGCGCACGGGGGCCACCACTGCCGTCGCCGGGACGTGGAAGGGGGTCTGCGGGAGGATGCCCGGTATCGCGGGCAGGTCGGGTATGTCCCTGGGGATCGGGGGGATCATGTCCCCACGCTAAGCATGGGGGGCGAATCGGGCGATATGGGTCACCCGGACGGGTGACGGCCGAGCGTGGACCCACGCCCCATCAACATCAACATCAACAACATCAAGCTCTGATCGACCCGATCGACCCGCACGGTGGCCGTCGCCCCGGGCGCCGCTTCCGATCGCCCCCCACTTGCCCCCGCATACTCGCCCCCTACGCCCGACCGCCACACTCCGGCCGACCCGCATCCGTCCGGCCTACCGCCGTCCGGCCTACGGCCGAGCGACCAGCGTCAGCAGTGACGCCTCCGGCGGGCACGCGAACCGTACCGGCGTGTAGCGGCTCGTACCGCAGCCCGCCGAGACGTGCATGTACGACGTCTGCCCCTCCGCCGTGTGCGTGGACAGGCCCTTCACGCGGTCGGTGTCCAGGTCGCAGTTGGTGACGAAGGCGCCGTAGAAGGGGAGGCACAGCTGGCCGCCGTGGGTGTGACCGGCCAGGATCAGGGGGTAGCCGTCCGCCGTGAACGCGTCGAGGGTACGCAGATACGGGGCGTGGACCACGCCCATCGAGAAGTCGGCCGACTCCGACGGGCCGCCGGCCACCCGCGCGTACCGGTCCCGCTTGATGTGCGGGTCGTCGAGGCCGGTCAGCTCGATCTCGCCGCCCTCTATCTTGAGCGTCCCCCGGGCGTTCGTCAGGTTCAGCCAGCCCGCCGTGTCGAAGCCGTCGCGCAGGTCTTCCCACGGGTTGTGGATGACGCCCACGGCCGGCTTGTTGCCGTTCAGACCGTGGCGGCCCTGGGACTTCTCCAGCAAGTACAGGGCGGGGTTGCGGAGTTTGGGGCCGTAGTAGTCGTTCGAACCGAAGACGTACGCACCGGGGAACTCCATCAACGGGCCGAGGGCGTCCAGGACTTCGGGGACGCCCTCCGGGTCGGAGAGGTTGTCCCCGGTGTTGATGACGAAGTCGGGGCGCAGCCCGGCCAGGGAGCGCAGCCAGCGCTGCTTCTTGCGCTGACCGCTCACCATGTGGATGTCGGAGACCTGGAGGACGCGGAGCGGCCGCATGCCTGGTGGCAGGACCGGGACCGTCACCCGTCGGAGGCGGAACGAGCGGGCCTCGAAACCCGCCGCGTACAACAGTCCGGCGGCGCCCACCGCCGTGATTCCCAGGGGTACTCCGTATCGCGCGCGCATACGTCCATCGTGTCAGACCCCGACAGCCCCGCGTGCCGCCCTGTGGACAACCTCGAACCTGTGGACAGTCTCGCGCCCATCCGACGGCGCGTCCCGGGGCACGGCACTGAAATCAGCAGGCGACCGCCGCACCACACCTGCGACAATCGACGGCATGACCACGCTCAAGTCGAAGCTGCAGGAAGACCTCAACGCCGCCATCAAGGAGCGCGACGAGCTCCGCTCCGCGACGCTCCGGCTGACCCTCGCCGCGATCACCAAGGAGGAGGTCGCCGGCAAGACGAAGCGCGAGCTCTCCGACGACGAAGTACAGAAGGTGATCACCCGCGAGGCGAAGAAGCGCCGCGAGGCCGCGGACGCCTTCGCGCAGGGCGGGCGTCCCGAGTCGGCCGAGCGGGAGAAGGCGGAGGGGGAGGTCCTCGCCACGTACCTGCCCAAGCAGCTGTCCGACGAGGAGCTCCAGCAGATCGTCGGGCAGGCCGTCGAGGAGGCCAGGGCGGCGGGTGCCGAGGGGCCGCGCGCCATGGGCCAGGTCATGAAGATCGTGAACCCGAAGGTCGCGGGGCTGGCCGAGGGCGGCCGCGTCGCCGCCGTGGTCAAGAAGCTGCTCGCGGGCTGAGTCCGAGAGGGACCGGAACCGGTGGTGGAAGACCAGAACCAGTAGTAGACGCGGTACGAGCACCAGCACCCGAATCCGTACCTGCACCCGAATCCGTACCTGCACCCGAATCCACACGAGCACCCACACCCGTACCCGCACCACCCCGCCCACCAAAAGCCGTCGGCCTCGGTGCTCCCCATCAGGGGAGCGCCGAGGCCGACGGCTGTGCTGTGCCGTTCTCTGTCAGCGGTCGTGACGGGGTGGGTTACCCGTGACGACCGCCGTTGCCGTTCTGACCCTGGATGAAGCCCGAGGGGAGCGAGAACGTCGGCGTCGGGAACCCGCCACCGTTCGTGTTACCCGTGGCGCCACTGATGGTGTTGCCGCTGATCGTGTTCCCGTTGACGGTGTTGCCGTTGGTGGTGTTCCCACCGTTCGCGTTGGCGCCGTTGTTCCCGTCGGTCGGGCCATGGCCGTTGTCCTTGGGCTTCTCGTCGGGAATGTCGACGAGGTTGAAGGACGGGGAGTCCTTGCCCACGAGGGCGCCGGTCATGGCGTCCTTCCAGATGGGGCCTGGCACCTGACCGCCGTAGACGAGGTCGTGGTAGACGCCGCCGATGCGGATGCCCGTCATCTTGACGTTCTGCTTGGGGCTGCCGACCCAGACCGCGCCCGACAGGTTCGGCGTGTACCCGACGAACCAGGCGTTCTTGCGCTCGTCCGTCGTACCCGTCTTACCGGCGTTGTCGCGGTCGGAGAGGCCGGCCTGCTGACCCGTACCGGAGTCGATCACGCCCTGGAGCAGCGTGTTGACGGTGTCCGCGGTCTTCTCGGACATGGCCCGCGAGCAGGTCGACTTCGGGACCTCGAGCGACTTCTCCCTGCCGTCGGCCTTCTGGGTGATCGACTCGATGGCGATCGGCGTGCAGTACATGCCCCGAGAGGCGAAGGTCGCGTACGCGCTCGCCATGGTCAGCGGGGAGATGCCCTTGGAGCCGAGGGTGATGGCGGGCACCTCGGGCAGCTTGTCGCCATTGCCCTGCACGACGTGCAGCTTGTCGGTCATCTTCACCACGGGGCAGATGCCGATGTCCGAGATCATCTGCACGAAGTAGGTGTTGACCGACTTGGCCATCGCCGTCTTCAGCGCGTACGGGCCCTTCTCCTCGGTGCTCTCGTTCGACAGCTTCTCGTTGGTCAGGTTGGTCCAGGGCTTGCTGCTGCACGTCTGCACGGGGCTGGGGTAGGCCATCTCGTACGGCGACGGGTACTGCTGGGTCGCCGGCCGGCCCTCCTCCAGCGCGGCCGCGGCCACGAACGGCTTGAAGGTCGAACCGGTCGGGAAGCCGTAGTTCGAACCGCCCATGTCACGGTCGACCGAGTAGTTGTACTCCGTCTCGTTCTTCCCGTAGCCGTACGGCCTCGACTGGCCCATGCCGACGATCTTCCCGGTGCCCGGCTCGACCAGGGTGGCCGCCGTGGCGACCGAGTCCGACTTGTTGACGTGGGACTTGATCGAGGACTGCACCGACTTCTGCGCCTGCGGGTCGAGCGTCGTACGGATGGTCAGGCCGCCCTGGTTCCAGAGCTTCGCCCGGGCCTCCTTGGTCTTGCCGAAGACCGGGTCGGTGAGGAACACGTTCTCCACGTACTTGCAGAAGAAGCTCGCGCCCTTGACTGCCGTGATGCAGCCGTTCTTGGGCTGGCTGACCTTCAGGCCGAGCTTCGCCTCCTTGGCCTGGTCGGCCTCCTGCTGGGAGATGTCGTGCACCTCGGCCATGCGCTGCAGCACGGTGTTGCGGCGCTTGGTGGCCTCCGCCTCGTCGTTCACCGGGTCGTACCGGCTGGGCGACTGGACGATGCCCGCGAGCAGTGCCGACTCCTGGAGGTTCAGGTCCTTGGCGGGCTTGGAGAAGTAACGCTGGGCGGCGGCCTCGATGCCGTAGGCCTGCTCGCCGAAGAACGTGATGTTCAGGTAGTTCTCGAGGATCTTCTTCTTGCCGAGCTTCTCTTCCAGCTGGATCGCGTACTTGAGCTCGCGGACCTTGCGGCCGAGGGTCTGCTGGGTGGCCTGGGCGACCTTCGTCGGGTCGTCGCCGGCCTCCTCCACGAAGTAGTTCTTCACCAGCTGCTGGGTCAGCGTGGAGGCGCCCTGGGCGACCCCGCCGTTCTGCGCGTTCTGGTTCAGGGCGCGCAGGACGCCCTTCAGGTCGATCGCGCCGTGCTGGTAGAAGCGGGAGTCCTCGATCGCGACGATCGCCTTCTGCATGTACGGCGAGATGTCCTTGAGGTCGACCACCGTGCGGTCGCGCGAGTAGACCGTCGCGATCTGACCGCCCTTGCTGTCCAGGATGGTGGTGCGCTGACTCAGCGCGGGACTCTTCAGGTTGTCGGGAATCTCGTCGAACCCCTGGACGGAACCCTTGGCCGCGAGACCGAGCGCGCCCGCTGCGGGCAGCGCGATTCCGGCCATGACTGCTCCAGCGAGCACGCTGACACCGAGGAACTTGGCGGCCTGTTGCGTTGGCGACAGACCACCGCCCGAGCGCTTCTTTGGCATAGGGGCAGCCTACGTTCTCATTCGCCGGACACGCGTATATGCCTTGGCCTAAGCTGCCCTCAACTGTCACAGCAGTATGGCCACGTATCAATACGTCCGGCGACCCCGAATCGTTCCGGAGGTTCCCCAACTTTTTTGGGGAGGTCGTGTCCGAATCAGCCTCATGCGTCACCAGGCGTCCGTTGTGACTCAACTGAACTGTCCCGGTTTGCCGGGATACTCACGTATGTCCGCCGCTCACTCCCCCGGGTGATCTGCCGCTTACGCATAGTCCGTTCGGGCCATTCAAGATTGGGCCCGCAGGGGGTGTTGCGCTGTGCCTGCCTTCCGTAACGTCCTCAACTGGCGGCGGTGAATATGCCGCTGCCGCCGTGGGGGAGCCTCGATTCGGGAGAGGACGGCGCCGGTATGGGCTGGGTAACCGACTGGAGTGCGCAGGCGGCCTGCCGCACTACCGATCCGGATGAACTGTTCGTTCAAGGAGCAGCGCAGAACCGGGCGAAGGCAGTGTGCACCGGATGTCCGGTACGCACGGAGTGCCTCGCCGATGCGCTCGACAACCGCGTCGAATTCGGCGTGTGGGGTGGCATGACGGAGCGGGAGCGTCGCGCATTGCTGCGCAGGCGTCCCACCGTCACCTCGTGGCGTCGCCTGCTGGAGACCGCGCGTACGGAGTACGAGCGCGGCGCGGGCCTGCTGCCCCTCGACGAGGAAGAGGTGTACGAGCGCTACGCGGCGGTGGGCTGAGGGCGCCACGGAGGGCGTCCCGCGGGGCCACCTCGGCCCGCGCCGGACCCACCCGCCGCCTCAGACCCACTCACCGCCTCGGGACCCACTTGCCTCAGGCCATCTCGGGCCGGCCACGGGCTCATGACCATGAGCTCATGACCACGAGCTCAGAACTCAGAGCGCATGTGACTCAGAGCACATGACTCAGACCCGGCCCCGGGCCCGTGGACGGCGCCGCTCAGGCGTCGGTTTCAGGCAGCTCCGGCCGGTTGGCCGCGAGCCGGTCTCCGATGTCCCGCAGTCCTGCGAGATCGTGTACGTCGCCGGGCAGTGCGGCCACTTCGGCAACCGCCACCTCCGGGTGGAGCGCGGCGAAGCGGTCACGCGTGCGCTGCTCGCGGGAGAGCAGCTGCATGCGCTCGGCGTGCAGCCTCAGCAGGCCTGCGGTGAGTTGTTCGACGGTCCGGTGCCCGTGCGGCGGAGTGTCGGTCGGTGCGTCGGTCCTGTCCGTGGCGTCTGTGCTGTCCGTGGCGGCGGGGGAGCCTTCATCGGAACCGTCGGAGCCGGCTGGACCTTCGGAGCCTTCGGGAGCTGATGTCTCGGAAGCGGGAGATTCTGAACTGCCGTACGTGTCGGGAGAGTTACGAAGTCCAGCTTTCCCGCCCTCCTGATCCACAATGCGGGCGTCGTCAAGATTTTCTACAGCCGTGGATTCAAGATCTTCCGCGGCCTCGGCATCGAGGTTCTCCGCGGCCGCGAGCGCCCGCTCGGCGGAGAGGTGGGCGGCACCGCTGCCGTGCACCCGGTTGAGTACGAGACCGGCGAACGGCATGTCCTCGGCCGCCAGCCGCTCCACGAAGTACGCGGCCTCGCGCAGCGCGTCCCGCTCCGGGGCCGCCACCACCAGGAACGCCGTCCCGGGCGCCTGGAGCAGCTTGTACGTGGCGTCCGCGCGCGTACGGAAGCCCCCGAACGTCGTGTCCATCGCCGCCACGAACGTCTGCACGTCCTTCAGGAGTTGTCCCCCCAGCAGCTTCCCCAGGGTGCCGGTCATCATCGACATCCCGACGTTCAGGAACTTCATCCCCGCACGCCCGCCCAGCTTCGCCGGCGCGGTCAGGAGCCGGATCAGCCGTCCGTCGAGGAAGGACCCGAGCCGCTTGGGCGCGTCCAGGAAGTCGAGCGCCGAGCGGGACGGCGGCGTGTCGACGATGATCAGGTCCCACTCGTCCCGGGCCCGCAGCTGCCCCAGCTTCTCCATCGCCATGTACTCCTGCGTGCCCGCGAAGCCCGCCGAAAGCGACTGGTAGAAGGGGTTGTTCAGGATCACGGCCGCCCGCTCGCCGTCCGCGTGCGCCTCGACGATCTCGTCGAACGTGCGCTTCATGTCGAGCATCATGGCGTGCAGCTCGCCGCCCGCGGAGTCGTCGATGCCCTTCACCCGGCGTGGCACGTTGTCGAGGGAGTCGATGCCCATCGACTGAGCGAGCCGGCGCGCCGGGTCGATGGTGAGAACGACCACCTTGCGGCCCCGCTCGGCGGCGCGCAGCCCCAGGGCCGCCGCCGTGGTCGTCTTGCCGACGCCGCCCGAGCCGCAGCACACCACGATGCGGGTGTCGGGGTCGTCGAGCAGTGGGTCGAGGTCGAGTACGCGGGCCGGGTCCAGACTCATGAGATCCCTTGAGTGCGCAGTTCCGTGGCGAGCTCGTACAGGCCCGCCAGGTCCATTCCCTCGGCGAGCAGGGGGAGTTCGTGCAGCGGGAGGTCCTGCTCGGTCAGGACGGCCCGCTGCTCGCGCTCCAGGGTGTGCCGTTCGGCGTACTCCTCGGCCTGTTCCAGGAGAGGCCCGACGAGCCGCTCGGCGTTCCCGCCGCGGCGGGCGCCGCCGAGCCCGGCCGCGGACAACGACTTGGCGATGGCGCTGCGCGCGACGTCGCCCGTGAGCTCCAGGTCGACGTCGTCCAGGAGCGCGGGCCGCACCATGTTCACGATGATCCGTCCCACCGGCAGCTTCGCCGCCCGCAGCTCGGCGATGCCGTCCGCGGTCTCCTGGACGGGCATCTCCTCCAGCAGCGTCACCATGTGCACCGCCGTCTCAGGCGACTTCAGGACGCGCATCACGGCCTGCGCCTGATTGTGTATCGGCCCGATCTTGGCGAGTCCCGCGACCTCGTCGTTGACGTTCAGGAAGCGGGTGATGCGGCCCGTGGGTGGCGCGTCCATGACGACGTAGTCGTACGCGAACCGCCCGCTCTTGTCCTTCCTGCGGACGGCCTCGCACGCCTTCCCCGTGAGGAGCACGTCCCTGAGACCGGGCGCGATGGTGGTCGCGAAGTCGATGGCGCCGAGCTTCTTCAGGGCCCGGCCGGCGCCGCCCAGTTTGTAGAACATCTGGAGGTAGTCCAGAAGGGCCAGCTCGGGGTCGATGGCGAGGGCGTACACCTCCCCGCCCCCCGGAGCGACGGCGATCTTCCGCTCCTCGTAGGGCAGCGCTTCTGTTTCGAAGAGCTGCGCGATGCCCTGTCTGCCCTCGACCTCGACGAGGAGGGTGCGCTTGCCCTCGGTCGCGAGGGCGAGCGCGAGGGCCGCGGCTACCGTGGTCTTGCCGGTACCGCCCTTGCCGCTGACGACCTGGAGCCTGCTCACGTCTTCGAGCCTAACCAGTCCGCCGCCGTACTACGCAGGAGGCTGTGGACAACGTGCGCGCGAGACCCCCCGCGGCAACGACTACAGTCGGCGACATGACCAAGTGGGAATACGCAACCGTGCCGCTGCTCGTCCATGCCACGAAGCAGATTCTGGACACCTGGGGCGAGGACGGCTGGGAGCTCGTCCAGGTCGTGCCCGGGCCGAACAACCCCGAGCAGCTGGTGGCCTACCTGAAGCGCGAGAAGTCGGCATGAGCGGCGCCGTCGAGGCGAAGCTCGCGGAGCTCGGTCTGACGCTGCCGGGCGTCGTACCGCCGCTGGCCGCCTATCAGCCCGCCGTGCAGTCCGGCGTGTACGTCTTCACGGCGGGGCAGCTGCCGATGGTGGACGGCAAGCTTCCGCTCACCGGCAAGGTGGGTGCGGAGGTCACGGCCGAGGAGGCCAAGGACCTGGCCCGCATCTGCGCGCTGAACGCGCTGGCCGCGGTCAAGTCCGTCGCGGGCGACCTCGACCGCATCGCGCGTGTCGTGAAGGTCGTCGGCTTCGTGGCCTCGGCCTCGGACTTCACCGGCCAGCCGGGTGTCCTGAACGGCGCGAGCGAGCTCCTGGGCGCGGCCCTGGGCGACAAGGGCGTCCACGCCCGCAGTGCGGTCGGCGTGGCCGTCCTCCCGCTGGACGCCCCGGTCGAGGTCGAGATCCAGGTGGAGCTGACGGAGGCGTAGGCGGTCGGGACCGGTGGCGGTTTTCTTCGCCCCCGCCGCCCCCACCCTCCGGCCCGGGGATCCCCATGGGCCCCTCGAACATTCGCCCGGCTCGGGATAGCCTCCGGCCATGGCGAATGGGCAGTGGTATCCACCGGAGTGGCCCGAGCGGATCCGCGCGCTCGCGGAGGGCACCCTGATCCCGGTACCCCCCAAGCGCGCGGCCACCGTCATGCTGCTCAAGGACACCCCCACCACCCCCGTGGTGCACATGCTGCGCAGACGCGCCTCCATGGCCTTCGCCGGAGGCGCGTACGCCTATCCGGGCGGCGGCGTGGACCCACGCGACGACGAGCACCAGATCCGCTGGGCGGGCCCCACACGCGCGTGGTGGGCGAACAGGCTCGGCACCGACGAGACGTCCGCCCAGGCCGTCGTCTGCGCGGCGGTCCGCGAGACGTACGAGGAGGCCGGTGTCCTGCTGGCCGGGCCCACCCCGGACACCGTGGTCGGCGACACCACCGGCGAGGACTGGGAGGCGGACCGCGCGGCCCTGGTCGCCCGTGACCTCTCCTTCGCCGCGTTCCTCGACCGCCGCGGACTCGTGCTCAGGTCCGACCTCCTGGGCGTCTGGACCCGCTGGATCACCCCGGAGTTCGAGACCCGCCGCTACGACACCTGGTTCTTCGTGGCCGCACTCCCGGAGGGCCAGCGCACCCGCAACGCCTCCACGGAGGCCGACCGCACGGTCTGGATCCGCCCCGCGGACGCGGCGGACGGGTACGACAAGGGCGAGCTCCTGATGATGCCGCCCACCGTCGCGACCCTGCGCCAGCTCATCCCGTACGACAGCGCCGCCGACGTCCTCGCCGCCGCGCCCGCCCGTGATCTGACCCCCGTCCTGGCCAAGGCCCGCCTGGAGAACGGCGAAGTCGTCCTCGCCTGGCCGGGTCACGACGAGTTCACCAAGCACATCCCGACCGGTGGAGCCCCCGCATGACCGACGCCGCAGCCCTCCCCGGCCAGCCGCGAGGCGGGGTCCTCTCCGGCTCCGCCACCCCGCGCGCCGTCAACGTGCTCGCGCCCAACGCGTCCGCGATGACCCTGGACGGCACCAACACCTGGATCGTCTCCGAGCCGGACTCCGACCTGGCGGTGGTGATCGACCCCGGGCCCCTGGACGACGTACATCTGCGCAATGTCGTGGACACCGCCGAGAAGGCGGGGAAGCGGGTGGCGCTGACCCTGCTGACGCACGGGCACCCCGATCACGCCGAGGGCGCCGGGCGGTTCGCGGAACTGACGGACACGAAGGTGCGGGCGCTGGATCCGGCGCTGCGGCTCGGGGACGAGGGGCTGGCGCACGGGGACGTCATCGCCGTGGGCGGGCTCGAACTGCGTGTCGTACCGACGCCGGGCCACACCGCCGACTCGCTGTGCTTCCATCTCCCGGCCGATCGGGCCGTCCTGACGGGTGACACCATCCTCGGCCGCGGTACGACCGTCGTGGCCCACCCCGACGGCCGTCTGGGCGACTATCTGGACTCGCTGCGGCGGCTCAGGTCCCTCACCGTGGACGACGGCGTGCACACCGTGCTGCCGGGGCACGGGCCCGTCCTGGAGGACGCCCAGGGCGCCGTCGAGTTCTACCTCGCCCACCGGGCCCACCGCCTGGCCCAGGTCGAGACGGCGGTCGAGAACGGCTACCGGTCGCCGGCCGAGGTCGTCGCGCACGTGTACGCGGACGTGGACCGCTCGCTGTGGCCGGCGGCGGAGCTGTCGGTCCGGGCGCAGATGGACTACCTCCGGGAACACGGCCTCATCTAGGCGCCTGGGGGCGTCCGGGGGCGTCCGGGCGGTGGGTGGGCGCCCGTGCGACACCGGCGGCGATCCCGGCCGTACGAGAATCGGCTCTACGAGAACCGGCCCTACGAGAACCGGGGATGCCGGGGATACGAGAAGGGCCCCGCTGTGCGGCGAGGCCCTTCAGGTGCGTCGAAAGCCGGCGCGCGGTGCGGTCAGCGCGAGCGCTTCGCGAGGCGCTCCACGTCCAGCAGGATGACCGCGCGGGCCTCCAGCCGGAGCCAGCCGCGGCCCGCGAAGTCGGCCAGGGCCTTGTTGACCGTCTCGCGGGACGCGCCGACCAGCTGGGCCAGCTCCTCCTGCGTGAGGTCGTGCACGACGTGGATGCCCTCCTCCGACTGCACGCCGAAGCGACGGGAGAGGTCCAGGAGCGCGCGGGCCACGCGGCCGGGCACGTCCGAGAAGACCAGGTCGGACATCTGGTCGTTGGTCTTGCGCAGCCGCCGGGCGACGGCGCGCAGCAGCGCGGCGGCCACCTCGGGCCGCGCGTTCAGCCAGGGCTGGAGGTCGCCGTGGCCGAGGCCGAGCAGCTTGACCTCGGTCAGCGCGGTGGCGGTCGCCGTGCGCGGGCCCGGGTCGAACAGCGACAGCTCGCCGATGAGCTCACCGGGGCCCAGGACGGCCAGCATGTTCTCGCGGCCGTCGGGTGAGGTGCGGTGGAGCTTCACCTTGCCCTCGGTGACCACGTAAAGGCGGTCCCCGGGGTCGCCCTCGTGGAAGAGAGCGTCGCCGCGTGCGAGGGTCACCTCACTCATGGAGGCGCGGAGCTCCGCGGCCTGCTCATCATCGAGCGCCGCGAAGAGCGGGGCGCGCCGCAGAACGTCGTCCACGAGTTCTCTCCTTGTCGACCTGCTCAGGGGATCTTGCTCCCCCGTGATACCAGGGGAGCGTGTTCCCCATCTTGCTGGACGGTCCAAACAGTGTGATCAGTCACAAGTCTGCCGCACTGGCGTGCCGGGCAGTGCGGCAGGGGGCCAATTGGGGGCTGATCTTCTGGGTCCGGGGCGGATGTCGGTGGGGGGCTTTAGGCTGGCCGGGTGTCCAAATCGCCGGTGAGAGCACAGGCCAAGGGGGCTGGGCGGGTGGTTGTACGTCGCGATTCCGCTGTGGGCGAACAGAGTTCCGCCGAAGGTATGAAAACGACAAAAGCGGCAAAATCGACGCCGGTGAAGCCGGTCGCGAAGAAGGCCGCGAAGAAGGCTGCCCAAAAGACGACAGCCGCGAGCGGGAAGGCAACAGGCGTGGCCAAGAAGGCGACGGCCACGATCAAGAAGGCGGCGGCTGCTTCCAAGAAGGCGCCACCTGCCAAGACGGTCGCCAAGAAGGCGGCACCGGCCAAGACGGCCGCTTCCAAGAAGGCGGCGCCTGCCAAGACCGTGGCCAAGAAGGCCGCCCCCGCCCAAGCCGCTCCCAAGAAGGCGGTCGTCGAGTCCCACGCCGCTCTCGTGCGCCGCGCCCGCCGCATCAACCGTGAGCTCGCCGAGGTGTACCCGTACGCCCACCCGGAGCTGGACTTCGAGAACCCCTTCCAGCTGGTGATCGCCACGGTCCTGTCGGCCCAGACGACCGACCTGCGGGTGAACCAGACGACTCCGGGGCTCTTCGCCAAGTACCCCACGCCCGAGGACCTCGCCGCGGCGAATCCGGAGGAGGTCGAGGAGATCCTCCGTCCGACCGGTTTCTTCCGGGCCAAGACCAAGTCGGTGATAGGGCTCTCCAAGGCCTTGGCGGAGGACTTCGGGGGCGAGGTCCCCGGCCGCCTCGAAGACCTCGTCAAGCTCCCCGGCGTAGGCCGCAAGACCGCCTTCGTCGTCCTGGGCAACGCCTTCGGGCGCCCCGGCATCACCGTGGACACCCACTTCGGCCGGCTCGTGCGCCGCTGGCAGTGGACCGACGAGACCGACCCGGACAAGGTCGAGGCCGCCGTCGGCGCGCTCTTCCCGAAGAGCGAGTGGACGATGCTCTCGCACCACGTGATCTTCCACGGCCGCCGCATCTGCCACGCCCGTAAGCCCGCGTGCGGCGCCTGCCCCATCGCCCCGCTCTGCCCCGCGTACGGGGAGGGCGAGACGGACCCGGAGAAGGCGCGCAAGCTCCTGAAGTACGAGAAGGGCGGCTTCCCCGGCCAGCGCCTCAACCCACCGCAGTCCTACCTGGACGCGGGCGGTATCCCGGCACCCCCACTGGGCGCCGGATGACGGAACGAACACGGCGCCGCCCGGCGTTGGGGAGAGCAGAACGGGGGTGGCGATGACGCGCGCGAGCAACACGCACAGCAGACACGACGAGCCGGACACAGACCACACGCAGAACGAGACGGGTACGCACAGTCAGTCGCAGAACGGCCGGGTCGTGGTGACCAAGGACGGCCTGCCCGCGTGGCTCGACCCGGTGGTGCACGCCGTAGAGACCGTGGAACCGCTCCAGCTGAGCCGCTTCCTGCCGCCGGCGAACGGCGCGGGGCGGCAGTCCGCCGTGCTCATCCTCTTCGGCGAGGGCACCCGCGGTCCCGAGCTGCTGCTGATGGAGCGTGCCAGCTCCCTGCGCTCGCACGCGGGGCAGCCCTCCTTCCCCGGCGGCGCCCTCGACCCGCAGGACGGTGACCCGAAGGCCGACGGGCCGCTGCGGGCCGCGCTGCGGGAGGCCGAGGAGGAGACCGGGCTCGACCCGAGCGGCGTCCAGCTCTTCGGCGTGCTGCCGAAGCTCTACATCCCGGTGAGCGGCTTCGTGGTCACCCCGGTCCTGGGCTGGTGGCGCGAGCCGACCCCGGTCGGCGTGGTCGATCCGGCCGAGACGGCCCGGGTCTTCACGGTCCCCGTGGCGGATCTCACGAACCCCGCCCACCGCGCGACGACCGTGCACCCCAGCGGCCACCGAGGTCCGGCATTCCTGGTCGAATCGGCCCTGGTCTGGGGCTTCACCGCGGGGATCATCGACCGTCTGCTGCACTACGCGGGCTGGGAGCTGCCCTGGGACCGCGAGAACCAGGTCCCGCTCGACTGGCGCGCATGACAGGGTGGCCCCCGTGAACGTGCTGGACATCCTGTTGCTGGTCGCCGCCGTGTGGTTCGCGATCGTGGGCTACCGCCAGGGCTTCGTCGTCGGCATCCTGTCGGTGATCGGCTTCCTGGGCGGCGGCCTCGTCGCCGTCTATCTGCTCCCCGTCATCTGGGGTGCCCTGACAGACGACTCCAAGGTGAGTACGACCGCCGCCGTGGTCGCGGTGATCGTCGTGATCGTCTGTGCCTCCGTCGGCCAGGCCCTCACCACCCACCTCGGCAACAAACTGCGCCGGTACATCACCTGGTCCCCGGCCCGCGCCCTGGACGCGACCGGCGGCGCCCTCGTCAACGTCGTCGCGATGCTCCTGGTCGCCTGGCTGATCGGCTCGGCCCTCGCGGGCACGACGCTGCCGACGCTCGGCAAGGAGGTCCGCGGCTCCAAGGTGCTCCACGGCGTCTCCACCGCCCTGCCCTCCCAGGCCGACACCTGGTTCGCCGACTTCTCCTCGGTCCTCGCGCAGAACGGCTTCCCGCAGGTCTTCAGCCCGTTCGCCAACGAACCCATCACCGACGTCCAGCCCCCCGACCCGGCGCTCGCGAACAGCCCCGTCGCCATCCGCGCCCAGAAGTCCATCGTCAAGGTGATGGGCACCGCGCAGAGCTGCGGCAAGGTCCTCGAGGGCAGCGGCTTCGTCTTCGGCAACCGCCGCGTGATGACCAACGCGCACGTGGTCGGCGGGGTCGACGAGCCCACCGTCCAGATCGGCGGCGAGGGCAGGAAGTACGACGCCAAGGTCGTCCTGTACGACTGGGAGCGCGACATCGCCGTACTCGACGTACCGAACCTGGACGCGCCCGCCCTCCAGTTCACCGCCAAGGACGCGACCAGCGGAAACAACGCGATCGTGGCCGGCTTCCCGCAGAACGGCGCGTACAACGTCCAGCCCGCGCGCGTGCGCGGCCGCATCACGGCCAACGGCCCGGACATCTACCACCGCGGAACCGTGCGTCGCGACGTCTACTCGCTCTACGCGACCGTGCGCCAGGGCAACTCGGGCGGCCCGCTGCTCACGCCCGACGGCAAGGTGTACGGAGTGGTCTTCGCGAAGTCCCTCGACGACGCCAACACCGGGTACGCGCTCACCGCGGACGAGGTCCAGCCGGACGCCGCCAAGGGGCGTGCGGCCGATCAGCAGGTGGACAGCGACAGCTGCGCGCTCTGAGAGCGAAGGGTGACGGGCCGCTTCGAGAGCGAAGGGTGACGAGCGCCGGTGTGCGGGGCCTCAGCCTCGTGGGTGACGCAGCCGTACCGAAACCCAGCGGGCCCGGCGGCGCAAAATACGCGGGATCCCCACTTGGGGGTCCGCGCCCGGCAACTGCGGGGTGCCCCTCTGATGGGAGCTCAGGCCCGTCGCCGAGCGGCGGTTGCGTGGTGCGTCACTGTAGTCGTGCGTCCAGCCCATACCTCGACGTCTGCCCCTGCCCCAAGGTCGATAACCTCGCCCAAGCCCCCCAATTGGCCTATGCGCGAGGCATTTGGCTGTTCGTAGGACAGGCGTTCGCGTCCGCATACCGGGCGGGCCACGGGCCGCGATCGGACCGTCACCGACGGGTCACCGGTCAGGCTCGGGATCCTTCAGCCAGTTGACCAATTCGGTCGAAAACGCCACCGGGTCCTCTTCGTGGGGGAAGTGTCCGAGACCGTCGAACAGTCGCCAACGGTAGGGCGCTTCGACGTACTCCCCGGAACCGGCCGCACTCCGCGTCCGCATCACCGGATCGAGCGATCCGTGCAGATGCAGCGTCGGCACCCGAACCGGCCGCTTCATACGCCGGTTGAACTGGATTCCGTCCGGTCGTGCCATCGAACGGACCATCCACCGATAGGGCTCGATCGCGCAATGCGCCGTCGACGGGATGCACATGGCGCGGCGGTACGTCTCCACGGCCTCGTCGTCCGGCTGTCGCGGCCCCGACCAGTCCCGCACCAGACGACCCACCAGGGCACCTTCGTCGGCGACGAGTTGGCGCTCCGGGATCCAGGGCCGCTGGAAACCCCAGATGTACGAACCCGCCGCCGACTGCTTGACGTCGGAGAGCATGGCCGAGCGCCAGCGCCGCGGGTGCGGCATGGACGACACGGCGAGGCGGCGGACGAGCTTGGGGCGCATCACGGCCGCCGTCCACGCCAGATAGCCGCCCAGGTCGTGTCCGACCAGCGCGGCGTCGGGCTCACCGAGGGACCGTACGACCCCGGTGATGTCGAGCGCGAGGTTGGCGGGGTCGTAACCGCGCGGCGTGCGGTCGCTGCCGCCGACGCCACGCAGATCCATGGCCACGGCCCGGAAGCCCGCGTCCGCGAGCGCCACCATCTGCCGGCGCCAGGTCCACCAGAACTGTGGGAAGCCGTGCAGTAGCAGGACGAGCGGCCCGTCGCCCATCTCGGCGATGTGGAAGCGCGCGCCGTTGGCGGCGACGTCCCGGTGGGTCACTTCTCTCCCGCCGGGGACGTCGAGCCGCACGACTGAGGTGGGTTGCGCCGAAGGGGTGGCGGGGTCCGTCATGACGTCGAGCGTGCCACAACCTCGACCGCATCACTCACAGGGGCGGTCCGGGGGTGGGGTTTGGCGTTCTGGAGCACACCCGCGGTCTCCTTGACCGAGGCGGCGACCTTCTGCGGGCCCTTGCCCTTTTTCGCCTTCTTCGCGAAGACCAGGCCGATCAACGCGAGGAAGCCGGCGACCAGCACGTTCGCGGCGAACGACAGGACGAAGCAGATCGCGAGATTCCAGTGGCTCCAGGTCCGGATGCCGTACGCCAGGGCGAAGTTCAGCATCGGGAGGGAGAAGATCAGCACCGCTCCGGCCGCGGAGAACGCGCCGCCGCTGACCGCGCCGCGCTTGACGTCCTGCTTGAGCTGCGCCTTCGCCAGCGCGATCTCGTCGTGCACCAGTGCGGACATCTCGGTCGTCGCCGAGGCGAACAACTGGCCGATGCTGCGTTCGGCGCCGACCGGGCTGCCGTCGGGTGCGCTCATCGCGGACTCCCTCTTCTGTATGTGCCTGCTGTGTACGGGCTGCTCTGTACGGTCCGGCTGCCAACGGTGCTGGCACGACCCTGGCTGCTCCAGTGCCCGTACCGTCTACTGCCGACCGTCAGGCCTTGACCATCCGGCCCTCACCATCCGGCCCCGACCGTCGAGTCCTGACCGTCCGGTTCTGCTCAGATCATGCCGGACCGTCGTTCTCCTCGCTTGCCCCGGCCGCCACTTCGGCAAGCCTTCGGTGCTCGGCGGCCTTCCGTTCGTAGATCTCGGCCATCCGCAGGTGGTACGCCGGGTTGTTCTGCTCGTAGATGTCGGGGATGCCGTCGCTGTCCTCGTCGAGCTCCTCGGCCTCGTACAGCGCACGGTACTTGGCGTTGCGTACCTTCAGCAGCGTCGTGGCGAGTACGGCGGCTATGAGCGAGCCGATCAGTACCGCGGCCTTCACCTCGTCGGTGAGTACCGGGTCGTCCTTGAAGGCGAGTTCGCCGATGAGGAGGGAGACGGTGAAGCCGATTCCGGCGAGGGACGCGACGGCGAAGACGTCGGGCCAGACAAGATCCTCACTGAGCGAGGCCCGGGTGAACCTGGCGGCCAGCCAGGTCCCCCCGAAAATGCCCACGGCCTTCCCGACGACGAGCCCCAGCACGACACCGAGTGTCTCGGGCCGCGTGAACACGTCACCGATCGCCCCGCCGGAGACGACGACCCCGGCGCTGAAGAGCGCGAACAGCGGCACAGCGAGCCCGGCGGAAAGGGGCCGGACAAGATGCTCGATGTGCTCCCCGGGTGAGTGCTCCTCGCCCTCGTGCGGGTGACAGCGCAGCATGAGCCCCATCGCGACGCCGGAGATGGTGGCGTGGACGCCGCTGTTGTACATCAGCCCCCAGATGACGAGAGCGAGCGGCACATACACGTACCACCCGCGTACGCCCTTGCGCAGCAGTACCCAGAACACGCCGAGCCCGACGACGGCCCCGCCCAGCGCGCCGAAGTCGATGTGGTCGGTGAAGAAGATCGCGATGATGAGAATCGCGAACAGGTCGTCGACGACGGCGAGGGTGAGCAGGAAGGCGCGCAGGGCGGACGGCAGGGAGGTGCCGATCACGGCCAGTACGGCGAGGGCGAAGGCGATGTCGGTGGCGGTGGGTACGGCCCACCCGCGGAGGGATCCGCCCCCGATCGCATTGGTGAGGGCGTAGACCACCGCGGGCACGGCCATGCCGCACACGGCCGCGACGACGGGCAGTATCGCGGCCTTCGGATCGCGCAGATCCCCCGCCACCAGCTCGCGCTTGAGTTCGATACCGGCGACGAAGAAGAACACGGCCAGCAGTCCGTCCGCCGCCCAGTGCTGAACGGACAGGTTCAGCCCGAGCGCGGAGGGCCCGAGATGGAAATGGCTGACGCTCGCGTAGCTGTCCCGCAGCGGCGTGTTGGCCCACACCAGCGCGGCAACCGCCGCGACGAGCAACAGCACCCCACCGACGGTCTCGGTCCGCAACGCCTCCGCGACGAAGTTCCGCTCGGGCAGGGACAGCCGTCCGAGGAGCTTGCGGTTGTTGGCGCTGGGCGTCGTCGCCACGGCGGGACCTCCGGGTCGTTACGGCTGTTTGTTGACGGCCGTCACACGGGATCGCTGACGACGCCGCCGACCAGACTTCCCGGCACACCCTGAGGCCACTACTTTACCTTGCCATTACGGCGAATTATTTCGTGTTACGGACATATGGTGCGCAAGAGGGGTGAGCGGTCGCGCAGACGCCCGGGGGCGTGCCTCGGCACCGACGAGGGCTGCCAGGCACGGAGGCGGAGCGGTGGTAGCCGACTCGATGGAGACCCCACGAGAATCCAGGCCCAGCACGAGCCCAGGAGCAGACCTCCCAGCGTGTTGCCGCAGGACTGCGGCAACGGCACTGCGGGCCTCGCCGCCGAGGGGAACACGGCCGGGGCCGGGGTCGTGTTCCAGGCCCCGGCGGGGCTGCGCAAGCGCAGGGTGTCAGGAGGTGCGATCCCCGCCGGGGCGCCCGGGCGGAGCCCCGGGCGGGGCGCAGGGGCGGAACTCCGCAAGGTTTGGGGCGGAGCCCCGCAGGGTGCAAGGTGGGGGTGTGGGGGCGCGTAGGGCCCCCACACCCCCAAGAGGCGCGTGGGTGAGGAAAACCCTCAGTCCTCGCTCGGCGCCGCCGGCAGCTTCGCCTGGATGAGATCCATCACCGTGGAGTCCGTCAACGTCGTGACATCCCCCAGCTCCCGGTTCTCCGCCACGTCACGCAACAACCGCCGCATGATCTTCCCGGACCGGGTCTTGGGCAGCTCGGCCACCGGCAACACCCGCTTGGGCTTGGCGATCGGCCCCAGCGTCGCCCCCACGTGATTCCGCAGATCCGCCACCAGCCCCGCATCCTCCGCGGAAGCGGTCCCCCGCAGAATCACGAACGCGACAATCGCCTGCCCCGTCGTCTCGTCCGCCGCACCGACCACCGCCGCCTCGGCGACCGAAGGATGCGAGACGAGCGCCGACTCGACCTCGGTCGTCGAGATGTTGTGCCCGGACACGAGCATCACGTCGTCGACCCGCCCGAGGAGCCAGATGTCCCCGTCGTCGTCCTTCTTCGCCCCGTCCCCGGCGAAGTACTTCCCCTCGAACCGCGACCAGTACGTGTCGAGGAACCGCTGGTCGTCGCCCCAGATCGTGCGCAGCATCGACGGCCACGGCTCGGTGAGCACCAGGTACCCGCCACCCCCGTTGGGTACCTCCCGCGCCTCGTCGTCGACCACGGTCGCCGAGATCCCCGGCAACGGCCGCTGCGCCGACCCCGGCTTGGTCTCGGTGACTCCCGGCAACGGCGAGATCATCATCGCGCCGGTCTCGGTCTGCCACCACGTGTCCACGATGGGCGTCCGGTCACCGCCGATGTGCTTGCGGTACCAGACCCACGCCTCGGGGTTGATCGGCTCGCCCACGGACCCCAGCACCCGCAGGCTGCTGAGATCGAACTTCGCGGGGATGTCGTCCCCCCACTTCATGAACGTACGGATCGCGGTGGGCGCCGTGTAGAGAATCGTCACCCCGTACTTCTGCACGATCTCCCAGAACCGCCCCTGGTGCGGCGTGTCCGGCGTCCCCTCGTACATCACCTGCGTCGCACCGTTCGAAAGCGGCCCGTACGTGATGTACGAGTGCCCGGTGACCCAGCCGATGTCGGCCGTGCACCAGTACACGTCGGTCTCCGGCTTGAGGTCGAAGACGGCGTGGTGGGTGTACGAGGCCTGGGTGAGGTACCCGCCCGAGGTGTGCAGGATGCCCTTCGGCTTCCCCGTGGTCCCGGAGGTGTAGAGGATGAACAGCGGCTGCTCGGCGTCGAAAGCCTCCGGCGTGTGCTCGGCGGACTGCCGCTCGACGATCTCGTGCCACCACACGTCGCGGCCCTCGGTCCAGTCGACCTCCTGGCCGGTACGGCGGACCACCAGCACCTTGTCGACCCCGTCGACCCGGCTCACCGCGTCGTCGACGGCCGGCTTGAGCGCGGACGGCTTGCCGCGCCGGTAACCGCCGTCGGAGGTGATGACCAGCTTGGCGTCCGCGTCCTGGATGCGCGTGGCGATCGCGTCCGCGGAGAATCCGCCGAAGACGACCGAATGCGCCGCGCCGATCCGTGCGCACGCCAGCATCGCGACGACGGCCTCGGGGATCATCGGCAGATAGACGGCGACCCGGTCGCCCTTCCCGACGCCCAGCTCGATCAGTGCGTTGGCGGCCTTGCTCACCTCGTCCTTGAGCTCGGCGTAGGTGATCGCCCGGCTGTCACCGGGCTCGCCCTCGAAGTGGATGGCGACCCGGTCGCCGTTCCCGGCCTCCACATGCCGGTCGACGCAGTTGTACGCGACGTTCAGCTTCCCGTCGGCGAACCACTTCGCGAACGGCGGGTTCGACCAGTCCAGCGTTTCGGTCGGCTCGGTGGCCCAGGTCAGCCGGCGGGCCTGCTCGGCCCAGAAGCCGAGCCTGTCAGCCTTGGCCTGCTCATACGCCTCCGCGGTGACATTGGCGTTCGCCGCCAGGTCGGCGGGCGGCGCGAACCTGCGCTCTTCCTTCAGCAGGTTGGCCAGGCTTTCGTTGCTCACGACATCTCCCTTTCCCAGGGTGTCCGTTGTGTCCCAGGCCACAGCTCATCAGACCGGGGGCCTCGATGACAAGGGCCGACCTCAAATTGGTTTAGACCTATCGAGGAGCTGAGGTCCCTTCAGAACTACGCACCAGGCACGCATGGGGTACGCACTCGGAGCCACGTACGGACAGGCTCGCGGGTTCACCCGGCAACCATTCCCGCGACCGCCCCCCACGTGGATGCCGTGACACACGAGACGCCCGGGCGTGTCGCGGCCCCTAACGTACGGCCCCCCATGTCCACCTCCACCCCTCACGCCCGGCCCCTCACGCCCGGCCCCCACGTACAGCCCCCAGGTATGGCCCCCCCACATCCGCCCCTCACTCCCGGCCCCCGCACCCGGCACCCGGCTCCCGGCCCCGGCAAGGGCTCCCCGCGCCCATGCACCCACCGCATCCCTACGCACGGCGTGGCACGCACCCCCGCCGAGCGGGGCCGCGCACCACGCCGAGGTCACGCGGGTGGCGAGGTCAGGCGGGGTGCCGCAGATCCTCCGTCGCCCCCACGTGATCGAACAGCTCGCCGTCGTCGCGTTCGACGAGCAGATACGCCTGCGCCTCTCCGACGTGGAAGTACATCCCGTGCAGCTCGAGCGCACCCTCCCGCAGGGCTCGTGCCACGGACTCGTGCGCCCGCAGATGCTCCAACTGCTGCACCACGTTGGTCAGACACAGCTGCTCCACCGCGTCGGCCGGCGCCCGCCCGGCGAGCCGGGCCCAGGGACGGTCCTTGGCGGCCATCCGCTCCAGACTGGGCACCCCGTGCCGCAGCCACCGCTTGAGCGGGGTCTGCGCCCCGCCGGGCTCCGCGTTCAACAGGGCCTGCATGGCCCCGCATCCGGAGTGTCCGCAGACCGTGATGGATCGCACATGCAGCACGTCCACCGCGTACTCGATCGCCGCGGCCACCGAGTCGTCCCCGCTCTCCTCCCCGGGCTTCGGCACGAGGTTGCCCACGTTGCGTACGACGAACAGGTCGCCCGGACCACTGGAGGTGATCATCGACGTGACGAGCCGCGAGTCGGCACAGGTCAGGAACAGCTGCGACGGCCGCTGCCCTTCCCGCGCCAGCCGTGCCAGCTCACCCCGCACCAGGGGCGCGGTGTTGCGCTGGAACGCGCTGATTCCACGCGCCAGTTGATGCCCGCTCTGCCCACTGCGGCCATCGCGCCCGGCGGTACCGAATGCACCGGCTGCACCGTCCGGCCCCTCCGACCCGTCTGCCGGGCCTGCCCCATCCGACCGGTCGTCGGCGGATGCGGGCTGCGGACCGGCGGAGGGTTCGCAGTGGTGGTTGCGCCATGGCGTCCAGGGACGGCAGCGGCAGTGGGAGGGGCCCGCGGGCTCGGCGATCCGGGTGCCGGATCGCCCGGTCAACTCGACCGAGCCACCTCGCGCGACATGCGCGTTCTGCCAGTCCTGCAGGGACTCGTATGCCGCGTGGTCCATGAACGATCCGTCCAACTCCAGGTCCACATGCGCCCCTTGAGGTACCAGGTGCAGGGCGCGGCTGAGCCGAGGCACCGCGAGGAACGTCAACTGCCCTCGCACTCGTACGTAATGGACTCCTCCTCTCTCTTCATGGGTGATGCGCGTGCGGGCGAGCCGGTGCAGGGCGACGGCGACGGCGACGGCGACCCCCAGCACCACGCCCTCGAGAACACCGAGGCACACGACGCCGAGCGTGGTGACGACGTACACCAGCACTTCGCGGTGGCGGGTGACCGTGCGGATGTGGTGCAGGGACACCATCTGGATGCCGACGGCCATCACCAGGGCGGCGAGCGATGCGAGGGGGATCAGCTCCAGGATCGGGACCATCAGCAGCGCGGCAACTACTACGAAAACGCCGTGCAGCATCGTGGAGTTCCGGCTCACGGCACCGGCTTGCACATTCGCCGAACTGCGCACGGCGACCCCGGCGACGGGCAGCCCGCCGAGCGCGCCGGAGATGACATTGGCGGCGCCCTGACCGAGCAACTCCCGGTTCAGGTCGGAGCGGCCCACCCGGGCTTGCTGCGCGGGCCGCCTCGCCACCAGCTTGTCCACGGCCACGGCGCCGAGAAGTGACTGCACACTGCACACCAGCGTGACGGTGAGGACGGCGGCGGCGATCCCGAGCACCGGCCCCTCGGGCAGCCCGGCCAGGGCGTGACTGCTCCAGGACGGCAGGTCGACCTTGGGCAGGACCAGCCCGGTGAGTGAGGCGGTCAGGGTGGCCCCCGCGACGGCGACGAGCGCGGCCGGCACGGTGCGCAGGACGTGTCCGACCCGTCCGGGAATCCGTGGCCAGGCGAAGAGGAGCGTCAGTGTCAGCACACTCATCGAGACCGCCGCGGGGTGAACGTGCACCAACTGGGCGGGTAGCGCGCGCAGGTTGTTGAGCACGGAGCTCTGTGGGGTGCCGCCCAGCACGATGTGCAGTTGGGCGACGGCGATGGTCACACCGATGCCGGCGAGCATGCCGTGCACGATCGCGGGGCTGACGGCGAGCGCCGTGCGGGCCACGCGCAGGCATCCCAGACCGAGCTGGGCGACTCCGGCGAGAACGGTGATGGCGCAGGTCGCACGCCATCCGTAGCGGTGGATGAGCTCGGCGGTGACGACCGTGAGCCCGGCGGCGGGCCCGCTCACCTGGAGGGGTGAGCCGCCGAGCCGGGCGGCGACGATTCCGCCCACGGCGGCGGCGACGAGGCCGGACTGGAGCGGCGCGCCGGTGGCGAGCGCGATGCCGAGGGACAGGGGCAGGGCGATCAGGAAGACCGCGATCGAGGCTGACAGATCGGCGCCCGCGATACGGAATCGGCGGGGCGGGGTCGGCGGGGGGCTGTGGGGTTGGTGGATGCGCCTGGGCCGAGTCGAGTCGGCGGCGCGGGTGGGGACGCAGGCAGACATTCCCGTCTCCTCCGGGGCAGCGCGGTCGCGGAACAGGTGGTCCCCGTCCAGGGAGGACGGGGGCAGATCGCGGCCGTGGGTCACGGCGTGCAGTGGCGGGACTTTCAACGCTCGGTAAACGGATCGTAATCCAGAGTAAAGCCCATGTGTGGACTTTAGTGGCAAATGGGGCAGTAAATCACTCACGTGGGTGAAGCGAGCTTTTTATCGGCTTGTCGTATTTATTCGATCTCGGCCTCGTGCGACCTTGACGGCGCTGTCGGCATTTCACCGCACAGCACCCTAGAACGCCCAAAGTGGCGTTGCTCTGACAGAAGGAAGAAGGTGGGCGGAGATGGCCACCACCCAGAGGATCGCCGCGGGCGCAGCAGTCGCCGCGGCCTGCGCCACGGCGCTCGCCGGTTGCGCCACCGGCACCACCGGTTCCAACGAAGGCGCGCACGGCGCGAACGAGGCGGGGGCGCCGGCGCCCCAGAGCGCGGTCCGCCTGATCGGCGACGGCTCCACCGCGTACACCGGAGCGCAGCCGCATCTGCCCAAGCCCGAGCGGCTGAAGCCCGGTCAGAAGCCCCCGCAGTTCGTGGTCTTCTCGTGGGACGGCGCCGGCGAGGACAGCCAGAAGCTCTTTTCGCACTTCCGCAAGGTCGCCAAGGCCAACGGGGCGACGATGACGTACTTCCTGAGCGGCGTGTACCTGCTGCCGGAGGACAAGCGCGAGCTGTACAAGCCGCCGGAGCACTCGCCGGGTAGCTCGGAGATCGGCTTCAACGACGAGAAGGGCATCAAGGACACCGTCGAGCAGCTACGCGGTGCGTGGCTGGAGGGCAACGAGATCGGCACGCACTTCAACGGCCACTTCTGTGGTGCGGACGGCGGTGTCGGCGAGTGGTCGGTCGCCGAGTGGAAGAGCGAGATCGCCCAGGCGAAGGCGTTCGTGAAGTCCTGGAAGACCAACGCGGCCCTGAAGAACGCGGCTCCGCTGCCCTTCGACTACGACAAGGAGCTCATCGGCGCCCGCACCCCCTGCCTGGAGGGCCAGAAGAACTTCATGAAGGCGGCCCGGCAGTTGGGCTTCCGCTATGACACCAGCGGCGTCAACAACCAGGTATGGCCCAAGGAGAAGAACGGCCTGTGGGATCTGTCGATGCAGCTGGTCCCCTTCCCCGGGCACACCTTCGAGCAGCTCACCATGGACTACAACTTCATGGTCAACCAGTCGGGCACGCGGACCCAGGGCGACCCCGACAAGCAGGAGTACTGGGGCAACCAGATGCGTGACGGCCTGCTCAAGGGCTTCGACCGTGCCTACGACGGCAACCGCGCGCCGCTGATCATCGGCAACCACTTCGAGTCCTGGAACGGCGGCACCTACATGCGTGCCATCGACCAGGTCGTGGAGAACGTGTGCAACAAGCCCGACGTCCGCTGCGTCTCCTTCCGGCAACTCGCCGACTGGCTCGACGCCCAGGACCCGGCCACGCTGGACAGGCTGCGCGGCCTCAACGTCGGAGAGGTCCCGAAGCAGGGCTGGGCGTCCTTCCTGTCGGGCCGCCCCGCCCCGGCCCCGAAGGGCATCCCCGGGGCGCCGGCCCTCAAGCCGTAGCCACCAGTCCCTCTCCCAGCACGAAACCGGGGTCGACCTGCGCCGCCAGGTCGGCCCCGGTCCTCTCGTTGCCCCAGCTGCCCGCGTTCTTCAGGTGGAAGTGCACCATCTGGCGCGTGTAGCGCTCCCAGTCCCGCAGCTCGTACGTGGCGTCGGCGGCGGTCTGCAAGGTGCGCAGGGAGCGGCGGTTGGTGTCCTCCAGGAGCTCGAACCGTGGTGGGCGGCCCTTCTCCATGGCACGCACCCAGTCCGAGTGCCCGACTGTGACCAGGAGGTCGTCACCGACCTCGGCGCGGAGGAAGTCGATGTCGTCCTGGCCCTGCACCTTGTTGCCGACGACCTTCAGGATGACTCCGAAGTCGCGGGCGTACTCCTTGTACTGCCGATAGACGGAGACCCCCTTCCGGGTCGGCTCGGCGACGAGGAACGTGATGTCGAAGCGGGTGAACATGCCGGACGCGAAGGAGTCGGAGCCCGCCGTCATGTCGACGACGACGTACTCGCTCCGGCCGTCGACGAGATGGTTCAGGCAGAGCTCCACTGCACCGGTCTTGGAGTGGTAGCACGCCACTCCCAAATCGGCCTCGCTGAACGGGCCGGTGACCATCAAACGGACGGCGCCGCCGTCGAGTTCCACCGGCCGTGCGCAGGCGTCGTACACCGGGTTGTTCTCGCGCACCCGCAGCAGGCGGGACCCCTCACCGGGCGGGGTCGTCTTGATCATCGTCTCGGCGGACGTGATCCGTGGATTGGAGCCGCGCAGGTAGTCCTTGATCAGCTTTAGCCGCGGGCCCATGGCGGGCAGCCCGGCGGCCACCGCCTCGTCGAGGCCGAGGGCGGCCCCCAGATGTTGGTTGATGTCGGCGTCCACCGCGACGACCGGCGATCCCGAGGCCGCGAGGTGGCGGATGAAGAGGGAGGACAGGGTCGTCTTGCCGCTGCCGCCCTTCCCTACGAAAGCAATTTTCATGTTCACCAAGGGTAGTGGGGTGATTGCGCACGGTGCCCTGGTGACGTGAAGAAGACCACTCCTTCGTGGGGTGGGCCGCCGGGGTGCGTAGGGTCGTACTCATGAGTACGACAGGCGCGAACGCCGATCCGCTCGCGGCCCTGGGCTCGCTGCCCGGCGTGGCCGAATCCGTCGAGTCCGTCCGCAAAGCGGTGGACCGGGTCTACGGACACCGGATCATGCGGCGCCGCAGCAACGAGATCACTTCCGAGGCCGCACTGCGGGGCGCCCGTGGTTCCGCGGCGCTGTCCGGTGCCGATTGGGCCCTCGAAGAGGTACGCCGCCGCACCGACTTCAGTGGTGACGACGAGGCCCGCACGGTCGGCGCGGCCCTGCGGCTGACCGCCGAGGCGGGCCAACTCCTGTCCATCTGGCGGCAGTCGCCCCTCCGGGTGCTGGCCCGGCTGCACCTCGTCGCGGCGGCGGGCGAGGAGGACACCGTCGGCAGGCCGCGCCAGGACGGCGAACCGGTCGACGAGCCGCTCGTCGACCTGCCCCTGCCGGACGCGGCCGAGGTGGCCGGCCGGCTCGAGGGACTCTCGCAGCTGATCATCGCGGGTGGTTCGGCGCCGGCCCTGGTGACGGCTGCCGTCGTGCACGGCGAACTGCTCGCCCTGCGCCCCTTCGGCACCCACAACGGCCTGGTCGCACGCGCGGCCGAGCGCATCGTCCTGGTCGGCAGCGGCCTCGACCCCAAATCCGTCTGCCCGGCGGAGGTCGGTCACGCCGAGCCGGGCCGCGCGGCCTACCTGGCGGCACTGGAAGGCTATGTCTCCGGCACCCCGGAGGGCATGGCGACCTGGATCGCCCACTGCGGCAGAGCGATTGAACTGGGAGCCAGGGAGTCGACAGCCGTCTGCGAGGCGCTTCAGCGCGGCGCGGCGTAAGTCCCGGGACAGGGTTGCGGCGGTACGAGGTTTCGTACCGCCGCTGGCATGCTCACCGGGTTACCAAGCGTCCTCGATATGTTGCCCATCAGGTCGGGAACTCCTGCCCGTCACCTGGTGCGGCTGGCCCGTAATCGACGGGTCGACGTCGCGTGGGTGCTCGATGTCCATGCGCGGTCCGTGGGGCCTTGGTTGCGTTTGAAGGTGATCCTTTCGGATGTCCTTGGTCTCGCGGGCCGTTAAACCCTTTCTACTCCTGGTCCAGAGGAAGCGGAACCCCTGGCTGTACTTCTTTACTTTTAGGTTCAAATGGGAGTGAATCGGGACGTAGATGTGCCGCACCCACACGCGTGACGCGCTCACACCACCGTCGTGCGCCGTTTGCTCGCGTACCAGACGAGCCCCGCCGTGGCCGCCGCCGCTCCTATCGCGGCCGCCGCGACGAGCGCCGGACGCGGCGGCACCGACAGCGCGGGCAGCCGCTGCTTGAGCCGGACCGGCCGGTGGAAGTCCAGAATCGGCCACGAGCGGGCAAGCGCCTCGCGCCGCAGCGCACGGTCCGGATTCACCGCATGGGGATGGCCGACGGCCTCCAGCATCGGAACGTCGGTCGCGGAGTCGCTGTACGCGTAGCAGCGCGCGAGGTCGTACCCCTCGGACGCGGCCAGCTCCTTGACCGCCTCGGCCTTCGTCGGACCGTACGCGTAGTACTCCACTTCCCCGGTGAAGCAGCCGTCCTCGCCGACGACCATGCGCGTGGCCACCACCCGGTCCGCGCCGAGCAGCTCCCCGATCGGCTCGACCACCTCCGCCCCGGACGTGGAGACGATCACGACGTCGCGCCCGGCGCTGTGGTGCTCCTCGATGAGGGAGGCGGCCTCGTCGTAAATGATCGGGTCGATCAGGTCGTGCAGAGTCTCGGCGACGATCTCCTTGACCTGCTGGACGTTCCAGCCCCGGCACAGCGCGGACAGGTATGCGCGCATCCGCTCCATCTGATCGTGGTCCGCGCCGCCCGCCATGAACACGAACTGGGCATATGCGGTGCGCAACACGGCCCTTCGGTTGATCAGCCCGCCTTGGTAGAACGACTTGCTGAACGTGAGCGTGCTCGACTTCGCAATGACCGTCTTGTCCAGGTCAAAGAAGGCTGCCGTGCGAGGCAAGGAGTGGTTTTCCACGAGCCCGAGCATATGCGCCCACCATTCGGGCTAGTGTGGGGCGCGTGGGTTTGCCTGAGAGGGCTCTCGGGTACACCATGGAAGTCACGGATCGTTCGCGACCGTGCTAACCCGGTCCGGCTCCTCCCCCCCCGAGTCGGCCGTGGGGACGACCCCCGCTCTCCCCCCCGGCGGGGGTCGTCGCATGTCCGGATGGGTTTTTCCCCTCTTTCGCACGGCCCCGGGACCCCGTTGTCACCGCTGTGGCCGTTCCTTCCGCGTGTCCATGATTCGTCACTCTGCGTATCCGTGAGGCTGCTCTGCGGAAGTCACAGGCGACTCACCGGTATGGGTGAAGGCGATATTCACAACCACTGAGTTGTCCACAGTTATCGACCAAGATCCACACGATTTTCTGGATCGCTGCACCGTGATTCCAGCGCGTCCCGCTCGCGGCGAGTTCCTCGCGGCAAGTTCATGGCGGGTTCCGTTTGTCGGACGCGTTTGGCCGGTTCGTATCGGCCGTTCATATGGAGGCCGCGTGCCGGTTCTTCACACGAGCGGGAATCGCGGGTCCGCAGAGGACCTTGCGAGCTCCGCGCAAGGAGCAGCGAAGGGGGCTGGAGATCGTGGCGGGAGCCATCACACACGACCTGCCACCCGCCGCCGACGGGCGGCAGGGCGGACCATTGATCGTCACGGAGGACGCCGAACTCCTCGACGACCTGCTGCGCCTGTGCGCCGCGGCGGGCGCGAGGCCGGAGGTCCACCACGGGGTGCCTGAGGGCCGCGGCAGTTGGGAGGCGGCACCGCTCGTCCTGGTCGGCGACGACGCGGCGCGGCGCGTACGCGGAGCAGCGCGCCGACGCGGAGTCGTGCTGGTCGGCCGGGACCAGGACGACTCCGGCGTCTGGAAACGGGCTGTCGAGATCGGAGCCGACCACGTCCTGATGCTTCCGGACGGCGAGCAGTGGCTCGTCGACCGCATCGCCGACGTGGCCGAGGGAGTCGGCCGACCCGCGCTCACCGTCGGCGTGATCGGCGGCCGCGGCGGGGCCGGAGCCTCCACGCTGGCCTGCGCGCTCGCCGTCACCTCTGCGCGCGAGGGACGCCGCACCCTGCTCGTGGACGCGGATCCCCTGGGTGGCGGACTCGACGTACTCCTGGGCGGAGAGGCCGCCGACGGCCTGCGCTGGCCGGCGTTCGCCGCCTCCCGCGGCAGGGTCGGCGGCGGCGCCCTGGAGGAGTCCCTTCCCGAGCTGCACGCGCTGCGCGTCCTCAGCTGGGACCGCGGCGACTCCGTCACCATCCCGGCGCAGGCCGTCCGCGCGGTCCTGGCCGCCGCCAGACGGCGCGGCGGCACCGTGGTCGTCGACCTGCCCCGCCGCGTCGACGAAGGTGTCGCGGAAGCCCTCGCCCAGCTCGACCTCGGACTGCTGGTCGTCCCCGCCGATCTGCGTGCCGTCGCGGCGGCCAAACGGGTGGCGTCCGTGGTCGGCATGGTCCTGCGCGATCTGCGTGTCGCGGTCCGCGGCCCCTATGCGCCGGGCCTCGACGACCGCGAGGTGGCCCGCCTGCTCGGACTGCCGCTGGTCGGCGAGGTGCCCGCGGAATCCGCGCCGCTGGACGCCGGTGTGCCACCCGGGGGAGCGGCGCGGGGACCGCTCGCCCGGTTCTGCACGGCCTTCTGGCAGCGGGTTCCGGTGGAAGGCGGGGGCGTATGAGCCGGGAGGCGGGCACGGGCGCGGGGACCGGCACGGGACTGCTGGACGGCGTACGGCAGTGGCTCGCCGAGAGCGGGTCGGAGCCGACACCCGCGCGCGTGGCACAGGCCCTGCGCGAGCAGGGTCGAGTCCTCGGCGACGCCGAAGTCCTCGGCGCCGCCGAGCGGTTGCGCTCCGAGCTGGTCGGCAGTGGGCCGCTGGAGCCGCTGCTCGCAGACCCGTTGGTGACCGACGTCCTGGTGTCCGCGCCGGACCGGGTGTGGGTGGACCGGGGCGGTGGCCTGGAACTGACGACCGTGTCCTTTCCGGACGCGGCGGCCGTACGACGCCTCGCGCAGCGCCTCGCGGCCGTGGCCGGGCGAAGGCTCGACGACGCCCGCCCCTGGGTCGACGCCCGGCTTCCGGACGGCACCCGCCTGCACGCGGTGCTGCCCCCGGTGGCCGTCGGCTCCACCTGCCTGTCGCTGCGGGTCGTACGGCCGCGCGCTTTCACCCTCGACGAGTTGGTGACGGCGGGAACAGTCCCGCCCGGCGGGGACCGGGTACTCAGAGCCCTGCTGGACGCCCGGCTGTCGTTCCTGATCAGCGGTGGCACCGGAAGCGGCAAGACGACCCTGCTGAGCGCGCTGCTGGGGCTGGTCGGTGCCGGGGAGCGGATCGTGCTGGCCGAGGATTCGGCGGAGCTGCGGCCCGACCATCCCCATGTGGTGCGGCTGGAGGGGCGGCCGGCCAACCAGGAGGGCGTCGGACTCGTGGCGCTGCAGGATCTGGTCCGCCAGGCCCTGCGCATGCGACCGGACCGGCTGGTCGTCGGCGAGGTGCGCGGACCTGAGGTCGTGTCGCTCCTGGCGGCGCTCAACACCGGCCACGAGGGCGGCTGCGGCACGGTGCACGCGAATGCGGCGGCGCAGGTACCGGCCCGTCTGGAGGCCCTGGGTACCGCGGCAGGGCTCGACAGGGCCGCGCTGCACAGCCAGTTGGCGGCGGCGCTGTCCGTGGTCCTGCATCTCGTACGAGACCGGGCCGGGCGGCGGCGGATCGCCGAGGTGCATGTCCTGGAGCGCGATGCGAGGGGGTTGGTGGTGACGGTGCCCGCGTTGCGATGGGGCGCGGAGGCGTTCGTGTACGAGCGGGGGTGGGAGCGGCTGCGGGGGCTGCTCCGGGACGGGACCGAGGGGGGTGGGCTGTGATGACGGGGGCCGGTGACATCTCGGTGGGGGCGGCCATGGCGGGCCGAGTGGCGGCGACTGCGCGAGCGGCTGCGTCCCGAAGGGTGGTCACTGGTCGCCGGGTTGGTGATCGCGGTACTGGGCGCGTCCGTCGTGCCGCTGTTCCTCGGGGCGGCCGGGATGCCGCTGCTCCGCCGAGTACGGCGGGCCGGGGAGACGCGGCGCGCGGGGGAGCGTCGGGGTGAGGCGGTGATCGCCCTGTGCGGGGCGCTGGCCGGCGAGGTGCGGGCCGGGCATCAGCCGGGCGAGGCACTGCGGAGAGCCGCGCACGACTCG
>LRTP01001022.1 GCA_001550305.1 Streptomyces diastatochromogenes | reverse complement strand
TAGCCCAGCAGCTCCTGTGCCCGTGTGCTGGCGGCGGCGAGGTTCGGCGGTGATGTGCCGGGCGCGCTCACCGACGCGGCACGGCAGCCGGGGGCCGACGGGCTGGTGGGGCTCGCCGCATGTTGGCGGGTGGCGGTGGACCGGGGCGCGGGTCTGGCGGCGGGCCTCGACCGCCTGGAAGGGGCCCTGTGCGCGGAGCGGGACCAACGGGCCGATCTGCGTGCCCAATTGGCGGGATCGCGATCCACGGCGGTGATGCTCGCGGGGCTGCCCGTTCTGGGCCTTCTGCTCGGTACCGCGCTGGGCGCAGATCCGCTGCACGTGCTGCTGCACAGCGGGCCGGGCCTGGGCTGTCTGGTGGTCGGCGGGGTGCTGGAGGGCGTGGGGCTGTGGTGGGCGCTGCGCATCGTGAGGGGAGCGGAGGCGGCATGAGCACGGAAGTTGTCCACAGGCTGGGGGCGCTCGTGTGCGGGGCGCTGGCGGTGGGGTGGCTGCCGCGAGCACTCGGCGCGGCGCGGCGTGAGCGACGGGCGCGCAGAAGGCTGACCGAGCTGCTGGCGCTGGAGAGGACGCCCGAGAGGCGGCACTTCGCAGTCCGGGACGTCGTGCGGCGGTGGCTGCCGGTGGCGGGCGCGGTGTGCGCTGGCTGGGTGCTGGTCGGGGGTCTTGCCGGGCTTGTGGTGGGGCTGCTGGCCGGGTTCGGGTCCTGGCGGTGGCGGCAGCGACGCAGACCGGGGCCGGTGGAGGAGTACGACGTGGCGCTGGCCGCCCGGCAACTCCCCCTGGCGGCCGACCTGGTCGCCGCCTGCATCGCGGCGGGGGCGGACCCCGTGG
>LRTP01001021.1 GCA_001550305.1 Streptomyces diastatochromogenes | reverse complement strand
CCGGGTGGCGCGGGCCCAGCGTGCCCGGCTGGTGCGGTGCGCCGTGGAGGGCGAGATCTCGGACGTCACGGCCGCGTCGGGCGGCGGCCCCTTCGACGCGGAGGTCAGGTCCAGAGCCGGTCCCGCGAGACCACAGGAGCCGGCGCCTAGCCCTCCGGCGCGCCCCGCAGCAGCTCCGTGAGAAGCCGCACGGCGCCTCGTTTGTGCAGCGGCTCGTTCCCGTTGCCGCACTTGGGGGACTGGATGCAGGACGGGCAGCCGGCCTCGCACTCGCAGGACGCGATGGCCTGCCGGGTGGCGATGAGCCAGGCGCGGGCGGTGTGGAAGGCGCGCTCCGCGAACCCCGCGCCGCCCGGGTGGCCGTCGTAGACGAAGACCGTGGGCAGGAGCGTGTCGGGGTGCAGCGGGATGGACACGCCGCCGATGTCCCAGCGGTCGCAGGTGGCGAACAGCGGGAGCATGCCGATCGACGCGTGCTCGGCGGCGTGCAGGGCGCCGCCGAGGATCTCCGGGCTGATCCGGGCCGCGTCCAGCTGGTCCTCGGTGACCGTCCACCAGACGGCGCGCGTGCGGAGCGTACGAGGAGGGAGGTCGAGCTTCGACTCGCCCAGCACTTCACCGGTGATGACACGACGACGCAGGAAGGAGACGACCTGGTTGGTGACTTCGACGGAGCCGTAGCACAACCGGCCGTCGCCCCAGGGGACTTCGATGTCCGTCTCCAGGACGGAGATGGACGTCGTGTCGCGGGCGACCGTCGAATACGGCGGGTTGGCCTCCTCGACCAGGGCGACGGAGTCCTCCAGGTCCAGATGCTTCACCAGGTACGTACGGCCCTGGTGGAGGTGGACCGCGCCCTCGTGGACCGTGGTGTGCGCGGAGCCCGCGTCGACCGTTCCGAGCAGCCGCCCGGTCCCGGCCTCGACGATCTGCACCGGACTGCCGCCCTCGCCGCGGATGTCGGTCAGGTCGGCGGCCCGCTCCCGACGGGTCCAGTGCCACGCCGTGGTTCGCCGGCGCAGCAGCTTCGCGGCCTCCAGCTGTGGCAGCAGATCCGCGGCGGCCGGGCCGAAGAGCTCCAGGTCCTCTTCGGTGAGGGGGATCTCGGAGGCGGCGGCGCACAGGTGCGGGGCGAGGACGTACGGGTTGTCGGGGTCGAGGACGGTGGATTCCACCGGCTGGTCGAACAGGGCCTCGGGGTGGTGCACGAGGAAGGTGTCCAGCGGGTCGTCGCGGGCGACGAGGACGGCGAGTGCGCCCTGCCCCGAGCGGCCGGCGCGGCCCGCCTGCTGCCACAGGGAGGCCCGGGTGCCCGGGTAGCCCGCGATGACGACGGCGTCCAGGCCGGAGACGTCGATGCCGAGTTCGAGGGCCGTGGTGGCGGCGAGGCCGAGGAGTTCTCCGGAGTGCAGGGCGCGCTCCAGGGCGCGGCGTTCCTCGGGGAGGTAGCCGCCGCGGTAGGCGGCCACGCGCCGGGCCAGTGAGCGGTCGATCTCGGCGAGGCGCTCCTGGGCGATCACCGCGATCAGCTCGGCGCTGCGGCGGGATCGTACGAAGGCGACGGAGCGCACGCCCTGGAGGGTCAGGTCGGTGAGGAGGTCGGCCGTCTCGGCGGTGGCGGTACGCCGAACGGGTGCTCCCTTCTCGCCGTGCAACTCGGTGAGCGGGGGCTCCCAGAGGGCGAACACGAGTTCGCCGCGAGGGGAGGCGTCGTCGGCGATCTCGACGACCGGGAGGCCGGTCAGCCGACGGGCGGCGACCGAGGGCTCCGCGGCGGTCGCGGAGGCCAGCAGGAAGACGGGGGAGGAGCCGTAGCGGGCGCACAGGCGGCGCAGCCTGCGCAGTACCTGGGCCACGTGGGAGCCGAAGACGCCGCGGTAGGTGTGGACCTCGTCGATGACGACGTACTTCAGGGCGCGGAGGAAGGAGGACCAGCGGGGGTGGGAGGGCAATATCCCGCGATGCAGCATGTCGGGGTTGGTCAAGACGTAGTTGGCGTACTGCCGTACCCACTCGCGTTCCTCGAACGGAGTATCGCCGTCGTACACGGCTGGGCGAACCGCATTGCCCAAAGGTTGTGAAAGTTCCTTCACCGAACGGCGCTGATCGGCTGCGAGGGCCTTTGTGGGGGCCAGATAGAGCGCGGTGGCCCCCCGGCCGTTCGGAGCCTCGGAGCCGTCCAGAAGGGCCGTCAGGACCGGTGTGAGGTACGCCAGGGACTTTCCCGAGGCGGTGCCGGTGGCGACGATCACGGAGTCGCCGTCCAGGGCGTGCTCGGCGGCCAGCGCCTGGTGGGCCCAGGGGTGTTCGATGCCGGCGGCCCGCACCGCGGCGATGACCTCCGGACGGATCCGGTCGGGCCACACGGCATGGCGACCCGCCCGCGGGGGCAAGTGCTCCGTATGAGTGATGCGCGAAGCCCGGCTCGGCCCCGAGGCGAGCCGGTCCAGGACAGTGCCCGGATCGGGGCGGGAAGCGGTGTCCGTCGAGGGTCGATCGGATCGATGATTCTTGGCCATCGGCACCGAGTGTGTCACTGGCGTGACGGACAATGGGGCCAAGGCGTCGTGCACGCCTGCCGGTAAGTGATTGAATGCCATCGCGGCTGGCGAACCGTCCCGGGGGCTCTGCCGAGGTGTCCCTTGGGATGACCGCTCGATAGCAAGGTGCTGGAGGATCCGTGGACCTGTCCCTGTCGACCCGTACCGTCGGCGATCGTACGGTCGTCGAGGTCGGTGGCGAAATCGATGTATATACCGCGCCCAAGCTGCGCGAGCAGCTGGTCGAGCTGGTGAACGACGGCAATTTTCATCTTGTCGTCGACATGGAGGGCGTGGACTTCCTCGACTCCACCGGGCTCGGCGTGCTGGTGGGCGGCCTGAAGCGTGTGCGTGCCCATGAGGGCTCGCTGCGACTGGTCTGCAACCAGGAGCGCATTCTGAAGATCTTCCGCATCACCGGTCTCACCAAGGTGTTCCCCATCCACACCTCGGTCGAGGAAGCGGTAGCGGCCACCGACTGACCCCGTCTTCTGGACATCACGAGTGATGTGGCGTCCGAGACGGTAGAAGCAATGGACGGGGGACCGGGCCTCGGCGGCCCGGCCCCCTGACAGCACGCCCGTAGTTGAGGGGGATGCATGGCCACCGTTGAACTCCGCTTCAGCGCGCTGCCCGAGCACGTCAGGACCGCCCGACTGGTGGCGGCAGCGGTGGCGCGCAGGGCCGGAGTGGACGAGGCCGTCCTCGACGAGGTCAGACTCGCCGTCGGCGAGGCCTGTACTCGTGCCGTCGGACTGCACCAGAGCAGCGGCATCTCGGCGCCGGTGCGGGTGACGTTGATCGAGGAGGAGAAGCAGTTCTCCATCGAGGTCGGCGACGAGGCGCCGCGTTCGGCGCCCGGTGAGACGGCGCCCGGTGCCTCGGGTGATCCGGACATGGATGCCGAGGAGGACGAGATGGGCCTCGCGGTCATCAGCGGCCTCGTCGACGATGTCGAAGTCACCTCCGGTGAGCATGGCGGAGTGATCAAGATGAGCTGGCCGACCACGCCGCCGGCCGCGCTCGTTCCCTGATCGCACCCCCGCAACACACTCGAAGGGCCCTGCTCAGCAGGGCCCTTTTTGTATGCCCGCTCCCGGCCGGGACCCGCCGCCCGCCTTTTCGTGAATTGATTCACGATCAATCAAGCGATTATTGGATCAAGCGTCAACGCTTTTGGGGCATTACTTCTTTTGGGTCCCATGGAAGCCCGTCGATCATTTGCTGATGGGCATGTGAAGGCGAATTCCGTTTACCGGGCACTGTTTTGATCAGGTTCCGGTAC
This sequence comes from Streptomyces diastatochromogenes, assembly GCA_001550305.1. Lineage (GTDB taxonomy): Bacteria > Actinomycetota > Actinomycetes > Streptomycetales > Streptomycetaceae > Streptomyces > Streptomyces mirabilis_D. The sequence continues at coordinate 2,510 of LRTP01001021.1, read as the reverse complement.
CTACAATCCGTCCACATCTTGAGCTCAGCACAGGCGTCAAGGAGGACGAATGGCGGGGCTTTCTACCCCTCATCAGTTTGACCATCCCACAACCTTCGCAGCCGCAGTACTGACCAATGACAATCGCTTGATCGTGATGGTCATCGGTGCCGTGGCCCTGGCGGCCCTGGCGGTCGCCGGGGTGCTGGTACGGCAAGTGCTCGCGGCCGGCGAGGGCACCGACAGCATGAAGAAGATCGCGGCGGCGGTCCAGGAAGGCGCGAACGCCTACCTGGGGCGGCAGATGCGCACGCTCGGTGTATTCGCCGTCGTGGTGTTCTTCCTGCTCATGCTGCTGCCCGCGGACGACTGGAATCAGCGCGCCGGACGATCGATCTTCTTCCTGATCGGCGCGGTGTTCTCGGCGACCACCGGTTATACCGGTATGTGGCTCGCCGTACGAAGCAACGTCCGCGTGGCCGCCGCGGCAAGGGAAGCGACTCCGGCCAAGGGCGAACCCGAAAAGGATCTCACCGCCGTCTCGCACAAAGCCATGAAGATCGCTTTCCGTACCGGCGGCGTCGTCGGCATGTTCACGGTGGGGCTCGGTCTGCTGGGCGCCTCCTGTGTGGTGCTGGTGTACGCGGCCGACGCGCCGAAGGTCCTGGAGGGCTTCGGTCTCGGCGCGGCGCTGATCGCCATGTTCATGCGTGTCGGCGGCGGCATCTTCACCAAGGCCGCCGACGTCGGCGCCGACCTGGTCGGCAAGGTCGAGCAGGGCATTCCGGAGGACGATCCGCGCAATGCCGCGACCATCGCCGACAACGTGGGCGACAACGTCGGCGACTGCGCCGGCATGGCCGCGGACCTCTTCGAGTCGTACGCCGTCACGCTCGTCGCCGCGCTGATCCTCGGCAAGGCGGCGTTCGGCGACTCCGGGCTCGCCTTCCCGCTGATCGTGCCCGCGATCGGCGTCCTCACCGCGATGGTCGGCATCTTCGCGGTGGCACCCCGACGCTCCGACCGCAGCGGCATGTCCGCGATCAACCGCGGCTTCTTCATCTCCGCGGTGATCTCGTTGGTGCTGGTGGCGGTGGCCGTCTTCGTCTACCTGCCGGGGAAGTACGCCGACCTCGACGGCGTCACGGACGCGGCGATCAAGGCGAAGGACGGCGATCCGCGGATCCTGGCGCTCATCGCGGTGGCCATCGGCATCGTGCTGGCCGCGCTCATCCAGCAGCTGACCGGCTACTTCACCGAGACCACCCGTCGTCCCGTACGGGACATCGGCAAGAGCTCGCTCACCGGCGCGGCCACCGTCGTCCTGGCCGGTATCTCCATCGGCCTGGAATCGGCCGTCTACACCGCCCTGCTGATCGGCCTCGGCGTCTACGGGGCCTTCCTGCTCGGCGGTACGTCGATCATCCTCGCGCTGTTCGCGGTGGCGCTCGCCGGAACCGGTCTGCTCACCACGGTCGGCGTCATCGTCGCCATGGACACCTTCGGTCCGGTCTCCGACAACGCGCAGGGCATCGCCGAGATGTCCGGCGACGTCACGGGCGCGGGCGCCCAGGTGCTCACCGACCTGGACGCGGTGGGCAACACCACCAAGGCCATCACCAAGGGCATCGCCATCGCCACGGCCGTCCTCGCGGCCTCGGCGCTCTTCGGCTCGTACCGGGACGCGATCCTCACGGCCGCGAACGACGTGGGCGAGAAGGTCTCCGGTCCCGGCGCGCCGCTGAACCTGATGATGGACATCTCGCAGCCCAACAACCTCGTGGGCCTGATCGCGGGCGCGGCCGTCGTCTTCCTGTTCTCGGGCCTCGCGATCAACGCGGTGTCCCGGTCCGCGGGGGCCGTGGTCTACGAGGTGCGTCGGCAGTTCCGCGAGCACCCCGGGATCATGGACTACACGGAGAAGCCGGAGTACGGGCGGGTCGTCGACATCTGCACCAAGGACGCCCTGCGGGAGCTGGCCACTCCGGGTCTGCTCGCCGTCCTGGCGCCCATCGCCATCGGCTTCACGCTCGGCGTCGGCGCGCTCGGTTCGTATCTGGCGGGCGCGATCGGCACCGGCACGCTGATGGCGGTCTTCCTCGCCAACTCGGGCGGTGCGTGGGACAACGCGAAGAAACTCGTCGAGGACGGCCACCACGGCGGCAAGGGCAGCGAGGCCCACGCCGCCACGGTGATCGGCGACACCGTCGGCGACCCCTTCAAGGACACCGCGGGCCCCGCGATCAACCCGCTCCTCAAGGTGATGAACCTGGTGGCGCTGCTGATCGCACCCGCGGTCGTGAAGTTCTCGTACGGCAACGACAAGAACCTCGGTATGCGCATCCTGATCGCGGCACTCTCGATCCTCGTGATCGTGGGCGCGGTGTACATCTCCAAGCGGCGCGGGATCGCCGTGGGTGACGAAGGCAACGCGGAACGAGTGTCCAAGTCTCACGACGCCGCGGTGGTTTCGTAGCGTTCGGGTCTTTGGGCAGGTCCCCACGGGCGGGCGGCACGCAGCGACGTGCCGC
>LRTP01001020.1 GCA_001550305.1 Streptomyces diastatochromogenes | reverse complement strand
GCACGCAGCGACGTGCCGCCCGCCCGTCGTTCGGGTGTGTTGACACCTGTGTCGTGAGCCTTCTCTCGTATGGCGCAAATGGCTGCAATAGGGACTAAATCGGAAATTCGCCATAGGGGTGACGCCCATGCGGCGTGTAAGTTCCGGGGCCGAGAGCCACGGAAGGGACCAATCCGGTGAACAAGAAGCTCACGGCCGCACTGTCCGGCGGTGCGGTACTGGTGCTGGCGCTGTCGGCATGCAGCAGCGGTAGTAATAGCAAGGACGACAAGCTGGACCCCTGGGCCAAGCAGGTCTGTGACGCGGTGCACCCGCAGGTCCAGAAGATCGCGGCCGCCAACACCGCGATCCAGAAGGAGACCACGGACCAGAGCGCACCGGCGGACGTGCAGAAGGCCGACTCCAAGGGCTTCCAGGACATCTCCGACGCCTACAAGGCGATGGCGGCCGCCATCGAGAAGGCCGGCCCGCCGGACGTGGACAGCGGCAAGACCAAGCAGGAGAACGCGGTCAAGGAGCTCAACGCCCTCTCCGCCTCCTACGCCGATCTGGGGAAGCAGTCCGACGCGCTGAACACGAAGGACCAGGCGAAGTTCGCGGACGGTCTCGACGGCGTCGCCAAGCAGCTTGAGAAGCTCAGCAAGACCGGGACCGACGCCCTGAAGGAGCTCGAAGCGGGCGACGTCGGCAAGGCGATGGCCAAGCAGGTGAGCTGCAAGTCTGCCTCCGCGTCCGCCTCGCCGGCGACCACCCAGGGCTGACCCCCCGAGGAGCGCCCGGAGAGCGACCGTAGAGCGGGATTCGGTCCGGCACCCGGAAAGAGCCCGGTACGCGCGCGTACCGGGCCCGTGGCGCGTGCCCCACGGCTCCCGGCACAAGCCCACGGCTCTCGGCGACGCATGGTCCACGGCTCCCTGCGCAAGTGCCCCACGGCTCCCCTGCAAAGTCCCCAGGACTCCCCCTGCAAAGCCCCCAGGACTCCTCGTGCGAGCTTGTCCACATTCGCACGGGCTCTGTCCACAGGTGTACGTCCCTTTCGGCGGGAACGGACACAATGGGGGACGTGAGTCACACCAGCCTGTCACCGTTGCCCTCGTCCGACCGCGCCGACGTCGCCGCTCGGCTGCGTGACGCCCTGCTCGGCGCCTCCTTCACCGCCGACGGCCTGCTCGACCTGCTCGGCGCCCCCGCGTACGCGGCGCTGGCGCGCAGCGAGACCGTGCCCGCGCTCCGGGCGACCCGCGGGGACACACCGCTGGAGACACTCGTACGGCTGTTCCTGCTCCAGCAGCCCGTGCCGCACGCGCGCGTGGCGGACGTGCTGCCGGTGCAGGACTGTCTGGAGAGCGGCTGGCTGACCCGGGCGGGCGCGGACGAGGTGGCCGCGACCGTGGACATCCGGCCGTACGGAGCACCCGGCGGCGAGGACTGGTTCATCGTGTCCGACCTGGGGTGCGCCGTCGGCGGCGCGGGCGGCATCGGCAGCCGGGAGGAGGGCGTCGTACTGGGTGTGGGCGGCGCGTCCACGACCCTGGCCGGCATCACCGTCCGTACGCCCGTCTCCGCCGCGCTCGACCTCGGCACCGGCTCCGGGATCCAGGCCCTGCACGCCGCGCAGCACGCCACGCGGGTGACCGCGACCGACCTCAACCCGCGTGCCCTGCACATCACCGCGCTCACCCTCGCGCTCTCCGGTGCCCCGGCGGCCGATCTGCGCGAGGGCTCCCTCTTCGAACCGATCGCGGACGACGAGACGTACGACCTGATCGTCTCGAACCCGCCCTTCGTGATCTCGCCCGGCGCCCGGCTCACCTACCGCGACGGCGGGATGGGCGGGGACGATCTGTGCCGCACGCTCGTTCAGCAGGCGGGGGACCGGCTCAGCGACGGGGGGTACGCGCAGTTCCTGGCCAACTGGCAGCACGTGGAGGGCGAGGAGTGGCAGGACCGGCTGCGCTCCTGGGTGCCGCGCGGCTGTGACGCCTGGATCGTGCAGCGCGAGGTGCAGGACGTCACGCAGTACGCGGAGTTGTGGCTGCGCGACGCGGGCGACCACCGCGACGACCCCGCCGAGTACCAGGCGCGGTACGACGCCTGGTTGGACGAGTTCGAGGCCCGCAAGGTCAAGGCCGTCGGCTTCGGATGGATCACGCTGCGCAGAACGGCGGCCGCCGAGCCCTCGATCACGGTCGAGGAGTGGCCGCACTCCATCGAGCAGCCGCTCGGCGAGACCGTGCGCGCGCACTTCGACCGCGTCGACTACCTGCGGGCGAGCGACGACGCTGCCCTGCTCGACGGGCACTTCAGGCTCGTGGCCGAAGTCGTCCAGGAGCAGGTCGGGCTGCCCGGCGCCGAGGACCCGGAGCACGTGGTGCTGCGTCAGCACCGCGGGATGCGCCGGGCCACCAAGGTGGACACGGTCGGCGCGGGCTTCGCGGGCGTGTGCGACGGCACGCTGAGCGCAGGGCGGATCCTGGACGCCATCGCCCAATTGGTCGGCGAGGACCCGGTGTTGCTGCGTGACCGGACGCCCGCGCAGATCCGGCTGCTGGTGGAACAGGGGTTCCTCGAGCCCGCGGAGTGAAGGGCTGAGTCGCATGTGCCTGTTCTGACGGGATTGCGCAATATTGATCAGGATTGGTAGGTAAAAGGGCTCCTGTCAGTGGTGCGTGCGAAGCTACCTTCAAGAGACAAGCTCCATGCGTCCTCGGGGGAGGCGCGCTGTCTCGGGGGAGGCGCCATGGCGGGGGAGACGCCGGATCAGGGCGAGGGCAGGATCATCGGCGGCCGGTACCGGCTGCTGCGGACGCTCGGCGCGGGCGGCATGGGGAGGGTGTGGCTCGCGTACGACGCGGAGTTGGCCTGCGAGGTCTCCATGAAGGAGATCGCGCTGCCGGACGTGCCGATGGACACGGCGGAGCATGGGCAGCGCGTCGCCCGTGCGCGCAGCGAGGCTCGGCACGCGGCGCGGCTGCGCGGGCATCCCCATGTGGTCACCGTGCACGACGTCGTGGTGCACGAGGGACTGCCGTGGATCGTCATGGAGTACGTGCCGGACGGGGTCGATCTGCAGGCGGTCGTACGGCAGTCGGGGCCGCTGTCGCCCGCTCGGGCCGCCCGGATCGGGCTGGCCGTCCTCGACGCGCTCTCCGCCGGACACCGGATCGGGATCCTCCACAGGGATGTGAAACCGGCCAACATCCTTCTGGCGCCCGATTCTTCGGGCGATCCCTACGCGCGCGTACTGCTCACCGACTACGGGATCGCGCTCCAGCCCGAGTCCCGCGAGCCCCGGCTCACCGCCACCGCCGGCATCCTCGGCACGCCCGGCTATCTCGCCCCCGAGCGCGCCCGCGGCGAGCCGCCCACCCCGGCCGCGGACCTCTTCTCCCTCGGCGCCACGTTGTACGCCGCCGTCGAGGGCCGTGGCCCCTTCGACCGGCCGGGTCAGTACGCGACTTTGACGGCCTTGCTCGGCGAGGAACCCACCCCACCCGTCCGAGCGGGTGAACTGACCTCCGTGCTGCACGGACTGCTCGTCAAGGACCCACTGCGGCGGTCGTCGCCGGAGGCGGTCGCACGGGGGCTTGAGCGGGTGGTGCAGACGGCGGCGGGCGGGGTGTTCGGGCCACCGCCGGGGTATCCCGCGGGGCTACCGCCGGGGTACGTCGCGGGACCGTCACCCGGGTTCGTCGCCGGGCCACCGCCCGGGCATGCCACGGGCTCGCCCCCGGGAACCCCGCAGGCCCCCGGCGTCCCGCAGACCTCAGGCGCACCCCCGACCCCGAACACCCCGTACAACCCGAACACCCCGAACAACCCGCAGAACCCCAACACCCCGCACACTCCACCGGGCGGCCCGGCCGCCCCCGGTGGCCCGCTCGGGCCGGCCTCCGGGACCCCGACTGCGTACGGCCCTTGGCGCCCGTCCACTCCCAGTGGCGCGTACGAGTGGAACCCCTATGCCGGGACCGGTGCGCTCACCCGGTCCACGGCCGTTCCGTCCCTGCCGCCGGCGCGCCGCAGGAGGCCCCTGGTCCCCGTCGTCGCCCTCGTCGTGGGCGTTCTCCTGGTGGTCGTCGGCGGCACCTGGGCCGCCGTCTCACTCACCGGCGACGACGGCGGCACGAAGGACGCGACCGCGAAGAAGCGCCCCACACGGAGCCCGTCGTCGGGACCGACGGGACCGGTGTATCCGTACGGCGAACAGGTGGGCCTCACCAAGCCGTTGCAGGCCGGCGACTGCGTGAAGGCGGTCTGGTCGGGACCCGCCTTCAAGTCGGCGCTCAACCTGGGCGTCGTGAACTGCGCCAAGGACTGGCCGGACGGCCAGGTCGTGGCCGTCGACACGGCCGACGACTACGCCGACGCCCTCGCCCATGGCGCGCAGCGCTGCACCAGTCAGAGCGCGGCGACGGCCGACGCCCTGCCCGACGCGGGTGTCTACGCCGTCGCGCCGACGAAGGACGGGTTCGTCGCGGCCAAGGGCGGTACGGCATGTCTCGTGCTCGGACGCCATGTCGCGATAGGCGGCGAAGTGGGGCGGTTCCGGGACGCGGGGGTGAATCTGTGGCCCACTCAGATGGGCACCGGGGACTGCTGGAGCTACGCGGAGAACGGCAAGAGCTTCGATGCTCACCTGGCGGACTGTGGTGAGCCGCACACCGACCAGGTGATCGGCACCGCGCAGGCCGCGGCGGGCATGGACTACAAGAAGGCCCTCGCCCAGGGAGGCAAGCTCTGTACCAACAAGTTCGCGTCGAGTTGGGCGTCCGACACGGAGCACACCGTCTCCGGTTGGCTGGCCAGTGAGGAGGAGTGGAATCAAGGATTCAACAAAGTCCTGTGCACCGTGAGACGGGTCGACGGAACGCGGACGAGCGAGCGGATACCCGATCCCGCCACGGTCTGAGCGGTCCATGGCGCGCCGTCTTCCCGGCGTTCACCGCAGGTTCGCAGGTCGGCTTCCGGGGAGTGGCAACCTCCCCACCCTGGGGCTCCGGGGTGGAAGGACATATCAATGGAAAGCGGACCGGCGATCTTCGTGGGGACGGTGTTCGCCCTGTTCGGAGGCGGACTGCTGGTCTGGACCGCGGTGCGGGTGCGACAGGGTGAGCCCGTCGCCGTCGGTGTGAACCGCGTCGCATCGGCGACGCTCGCCGGCGTCGCCGGAGCCGGTGCCCTGGCGCTCGGGATGTGGTGTTTTACGCGCGCGTGAGATGCGGCTCCTCAGTAACTGAGAGGTCACGCTCCGGATGGGCCCGAAAGGGCTGCTGGACACTCCGGGCGGCAGGAATGGCGGTAGTCGGGTTACCGTTCGAGTGGCCGTTGCGGGCTTTTCCCGTTTGACACGGGGGCGGGATGTACCGTCACACTCCGCAGCGTCAGCATGACCCGACCCCCGGGACCAAGGCCTGGGGAGACCCCCTGCGTCGACCGGAGAGAAGAGCGAAGTTGTCCCCGACCAGCGACACCGCACACGGCGGCCGCCGACTCGTCATCGTCGAGTCGCCTGCCAAGGCGAAGACGATCAAGGGCTATCTCGGCCCCGGCTATGTCGTCGAAGCGAGCGTCGGGCACATCCGCGACCTCCCCAACGGCGCCGCGGAGGTGCCGGAGGAGTACACCGGCGAGGTGCGCCGCCTCGGCGTGGACGTCGAGCACGACTTCCAGCCCATCTATGTGGTCAACGCCGACAAGAAGGCCCAGGTCAAGAAGCTCAAGGACCTGCTGCGCGACTCCGACGAGCTCTACCTCGCCACCGATGAGGACCGCGAGGGCGAGGCCATCGCGTGGCACCTCCAGGAAGTGCTCAAGCCCAAGGTCCCGGTCAAGCGGATGGTCTTCCACGAGATCACCAAGGCCGCGATCCAGGCCGCCGTCGCCAACCCGCGTGAGCTCAACCAGAAGCTCGTCGACGCACAGGAGACCCGCCGCATCCTCGACCGCCTCTACGGCTACGAGGTCTCGCCGGTTCTGTGGAAGAAGGTCATGCCGCGGCTGTCGGCGGGCCGCGTGCAGTCCGTGGCGACCCGGCTCGTCGTCGAGCGGGAGCGCGAGCGCATCGCCTTCCGCTCCGCCGAGTACTGGGACCTGACCGGCACCTTCGGCACCGGCCGCGCCGGTGACGCCAGCGACCCGTCCAACCTGGTCGCCCGTCTGACCGCGGTCGACGGAAAGCGCATCGCCCAGGGTCGCGACTTCGACTCGCTGGGCCAGATCAAGGGCGCGAACACGCTCCACCTGGACGAGACGAACGCCCGTGCGCTCGCCGCCGCCCTCCAGGACACGAACTTCGCGGTCCGCTCGGTCGAGTCCAAGCCGTACCGCCGCTCGCCGTACGCGCCGTTCCGCACGACGACCCTCCAGCAGGAGGCCTCGCGCAAGCTCGGCTTCGGCGCGAAGGCCACCATGCAGGTGGCCCAGAAGCTGTACGAGAACGGCTTCATCACGTACATGCGTACGGACTCCACGACCCTCTCGGAAACGGCGATCTCCGCCGCCCGCGCCCAGGTCACGCAGCTCTACGGCGCCGACTACCTGCCGGCCCAGCCGCGGACGTACGCCGGGAAGGTCAAGAACGCGCAGGAGGCGCACGAGGCGATCCGTCCCTCGGGTGATCGTTTCCGCACCCCGGCCGAGACGGGCCTGACCGGCGACCAGTTCAAGTTGTACGAGCTGATCTGGAAGCGGACCGTCGCCTCCCAGATGAAGGACGCGGTCGGTAACTCCGTCACCGTGAAGATCGCGGGCACGGCCTCCGACGGCCGCGACGCCGAGTTCAGCGCGTCCGGCAAGACGATCACCTTCCACGGCTTCCTGAAGGCGTACGTCGAGGGCGCGGACGACCCGAACGCCGAGCTCGACGACCGTGAGCGCCGTCTTCCGCAGGTCAACGAGGGCGACCCGCTGTCCGCCGAGGAGATCACGGTCGACGGGCACGCCACCAAGCCCCCGGCCCGCTACACCGAGGCGTCGCTGGTCAAGGAGCTCGAAGAGCGCGAGATCGGCCGCCCGTCGACGTACGCGTCGATCATCGGCACGATCCTCGACCGCGGATACGTGTTCAAGAAGGGCACGGCGCTCGTGCCGTCCTTCCTGTCCTTCGCCGTGGTCAACCTCCTGGAGAAGCACTTCGGGCGGCTCGTCGACTACGACTTCACGGCCAAGATGGAGGACGACCTCGACCGCATCGCACGGGGCGAGGCGCAGGCCGTGCCGTGGCTCAAGCGGTTCTACTTCGGCGAGGGCGACGCCGCGGGCGCCGCCGAGGCCGGCAACGGCGACGGGGACCACCTGGGTGGCCTCAAGGAGCTCGTCACCGACCTGGGCGCCATCGACGCCCGCGAGGTGTCGTCCTTCCCGGTCGGCGACGGCATCATGCTGCGTGTGGGCCGCTACGGTCCGTACATCGAGCGCGGTGAGAAGGACTCCGAGCACCACCAGCGCGCGGACGTGCCCGAGGACCTGGCCCCGGACGAGCTGAGCATCGAGCTCGCCGAGGAGCTGCTCGCCAAGCCGAGCGGCGACTTCGAGCTGGGTACGGACCCGGAGTCGGGCCACCAGATCATCGCCAGGGACGGCCGCTACGGCCCGTACGTCACCGAGGTGCTCCCCGAGGGCACCCCGAAGACCGGCAAGAACGCCGTCAAGCCGCGCACCGCCTCCCTCTTCAAGTCGATGTCGCTCGACACGGTGACGCTCGACGACGCCCTCAAACTGATGTCCCTGCCGCGCGTCGTCGGCAAGGACGCCGAGGGCGTGGAGATCACCTCGCAGAACGGGCGCTACGGGCCGTACCTGAAGAAGGGCACGGACTCGCGCTCCCTGCAGTCCGAGGACCAGCTCTTCACCATCACCCTCGAAGAAGCGCTGGAGATCTACTCCCAGCCCAAGCAGCGCGGGCGTGCGGCCGCCAAGCCGCCGCTCAAGGAGCTGGGCGAGGACCCGGTCAGCGGGAAGCCCGTCGTGGTCAAGGACGGCCGTTTCGGGCCGTACGTGACCGACGGCGAGACCAACGCGACCCTGCGCTCCGCCGACAGCGTCGAAGAGATCACTCCGGAGCGCGGCTACGAGCTGCTGGCGGAGAAGCGCGCCAAGGCTCCCGCCAAGAAGACCGCGAAGAAGGCGGCCGCCAAGAAGGCTCCGGCCAAGAAGGCCCCCGCCAAGAAGACGGCCGCAAAGAAGACGACGACTTCGAAGACGGCTGCCAAGAAGGCTCCGGCCAAGAAGGCCGTTGCCAAGAAGACGGCGGCCTCGGAGAACTGAGGTCCGGGCTCGAGGCCCCCGTCAGGTCTCACGCCCGCCGTCAGGTCTCGCGGTCTCTTTCTCTGCCGGGCCGCGGCCTCTGTCAGACAGATTCAGATGTGGACGCCTCTACACCTTTCGGTGTGGGGGCGTCCACATGTTCGGGCACCCCTACGGGCAGTCAGTGGGGCCGGATAGGCTTGCAGAATGACGCGAGCCGAGCAGCCAACGGCCCACACTCCGGCCCCCGACGACGCCCTGGTCGCGGATTCCCGCGAGCGCGCCGTCCGCGCGCTGCTGCGCCGACCTCAGCTGAAACGGTTGTGGAGCGCCCACCTGGTGAGCGGTGTCGGTGACGCCCTGGCCCTGCTCGTGCTGGTCATCCTCGTCCTTCAGGCGGCGATCGCGGAGGGTTCCTTCGGCGGTGGCTACCGCGGGGTCGCCCTCGCCGTGGCGGCCGTCTTCGGGGCACGCGTCCTGGCCACGCTGCTCTTCGGAGCCGTACTCCTCGGGCCGCTCACCTCGCTGACGTCCCAGGAGGGGCCGCTCGACCGGCGCTGGACCATGGTCGGAGCCGACGGACTGCGCGCCGTGCTCATGCTCATTGCTCCCCTGTGGATCGACTGGACCCCGGACAACGCACTCGCCGCCCTCCTCGTCCTCGCCTTCGTGACCGGCGTCGCCGAGCGCTTCTGGACGGTGTGCCGGGAGAGCGCGGCGCCCGCGCTGCTGCCCGCGCCGCCGCTGGAGGGCGCCACCGTACGTCCGCTGCCGGACCACCTGGACGCGCTGCGGCGCCTGTCACTGCGTACGGCCTTCGCGGCGGTGCCGATCGCGGCCGCCACGCTCGTGGTGGTGTCACTCGTCAGCAACCTGCTGGGTGCCGGGATCGCCTGGTTCGACCAGCACCAGGGGGCGCTCGCCTCGTACGTCGCCGCCGGACTGTTCGCCGCCTCGCTCTCCGTGCTCACGTCCCTCGAACTGCCCGACACCCGCACCCCGCGTGCGCGCTCGCCCCTGGAGGGCCTGCGCCGCCCCAGGACGGGCACAGGCGTCGACAACGGCCGTACCGGCGCGATCCCGCTCCTGGTGCTCGCCTGCGCGGCCGTCGCCGCGGCGATCGCGGCCGCTGTCGCCGTCTCCGTGCTGCAGGCCAAGGACATGGGCGGCGGACCGGTCACGTACGGCCTGCTGGTGCTGGCGCTGACCGGGGGTGTCGTCATCGGCATCCGGACGGCCCCCTCCGTGCTGCCGCCGCTGTCGCGGCGCAGGCTGCTCTCGCTGGCGATCGCCTTCACCGGGATCGCGCTGCTGGCCGCCGGTCTGGTCCCGGACGTCACCACGGTGCTGCTGATCGCCGGTCTCGCGGGCATCGGCGCGGGCGTCGCCGCGAACACCGGGCACGCGCTGCTCGACCAGGAGACCGAGGAGTACCGGCGGGCGCGTACGACGGAACACCTGCACGCGGTCGTACGGGTCTCCGTGGCGCTCGGCGCCCTGCTGGCGCCCGTGGTGGCCGCGGCGATCGGCCCGCACCGACTCGAGAACGGCAAGTTCGTGTTCGCGCACGGAGGCGCCGCCTTCACACTGATGCTGGTGGGCGCCCTGCTGCTGCCGGTCGCAGCCCTGGTGCTCGCCAAGGTCGACGACCGCTCCGGAGTGCCGCTGCGGCACGACCTGCTGGACGCGCTGCGCGGCGGCGACGACCCGGTGCAGAAATCCACCGCGAACGGGTTCTTCATCGCCCTGGAGGGCGGCGACGGGGCCGGGAAGTCGACGCAGGCGGAAGCGCTCGCGGAGTGGATCCGTGCCAAGGGCCACGAGGTCGTGGTGACCCGCGAGCCGGGCGCGACGCCGGTCGGCAAGCGGCTGCGGTCGATCCTGCTGGACGTGTCGTCGGCGGGCCTGTCGCACCGCGCGGAGGCGCTGCTGTACGCCGCCGACCGCGCCGAGCACGTGGACACGGTGGTGCGGCCCGCGCTGGAGCGGGGTGCCGTCGTCATCTCCGACCGCTACATCGACTCGTCGGTGGCCTACCAGGGGGCCGGCCGGGACCTGTCCCCGACCGAGATCGCCCGCATCAACCGATGGGCGACCAATGGACTGGTGCCGCATCTGACGGTGCTCCTCGACGTCTCCCCGGAGGCGGCTCGTGAGCGCTTCACGGAGGCGCCCGACCGGCTGGAGTCGGAGCCGGTCGAGTTCCACACGCGCGTGCGGTCCGGTTTCCTGACGCTGGCCGCCGCCGACCCGGGCCGGTACCTGGTCGTCGACGCCGCCCAGGAGCCCGAGGCGGTCACCACCGTCGTCCGGCACCGGCTCGACGTGATGCTGCCCCTCTCCGAGGCCGAGGTGAAGGCCCAGGAGGAGGCACGCAAGGCGGCCGAGGAGGAGGCCCGGCGCAAGGCCGAGGAAGAGGCCGCCCGCAAGGCCGAGGAGGAGCGACTGGAGCGCGAGCGCCAGGAACAGCTCGCCCGGCTGCGTGCGGAGGAAGAGGAGCGCAAGCAGCGCGAGCTGGAGGAGGCGCAGCGGCGCGAGGCGGAGCGCCAGGCGGAGGAGGCCCGACAGCGCGCCGAGGAGGCCCGCCGCCGGGCCGAGGAGGAG
>LRTP01001019.1 GCA_001550305.1 Streptomyces diastatochromogenes | reverse complement strand
CCTCGCGGCGCTCGCGCTGTGGCGCGGCACACCGCTCGGCGGGGTCCCGCCCGAACTCGGCGGACACGCGCTCGTCCAGCGCCTGGAGGAGGCACGGCTGCTCGTCCTGGAGTGCCGGTACGAGGCCGAGTTGCGGCTTGCGGGGCCGGGGGCCGGGCGGGCTTTTGCGGGTGGTGCGGGAGGGCACGCCGGTGACACCGCGCACGCCGGGGGCACCGGTGGTACCGGGGTCGGCTGGGTTTTCGGTGACATCGGGGAAATCAGTGACATCGGGAACACCGGGGTCTCCGCCGACGCAAAAGCAACGGAAGCCACCGGTGCACCCAACACCTCCGGCGCCCCCAACACCTCCGGCTCCCCCGGCACCACCCGACTCGCCGCCCTCGCACCCGAGTTGTCCGCGCTGGTCGCCGAGCACCCCCTGCGCGAGGCCTTCCACCGGCTGCTGATGCTCGTACTGCACCGCACCGGACGTCGGGCCGAGGCCCTGGCCGTCCACCGCGACCTACGGGCCCGCCTGGTCGAGGAACTCGGTGTCGAGCCCGGGCCCGCGGTGCGCGCGGCGCATCTGGAGATCCTGCGTGAGCGGGCGGGGGAGAGCGACGAGTCCGCACACGACCGGGACGGGAACGGGGGCGCGGACGCAGACCGCGCGGAGCGGTCCGCCCCGGGGGAACCGGCCCCGCCCCGGCCCGCCCAGCTCCCGCCTCCGCCCGGGCACTTCACCGGCCGTGCCGACGTACGCCGGGAACTGAACGTGGCCCTCGACACGGCCCGGCACCCCGGCCCCTCCGCTCCGGCCGTCGCCGTCATCAGCGGGATGGCCGGAGTCGGCAAGAGCGCCCTGGCGCTGCATGTGGCACACGGCCTGCGGGAACGTTTCCCCGACGGCCAGCTGTACGTCAACCTGCACGGCGCCACGCCCGGAATGACCCCCCTCACCCCCGGCCAGGCGCTCGCCGCGCTGCTGCGCGACCTCGGTGCCGAGCCGCGCCGGATCCCCGAACACCCGGACGCGGCCGCCGCGTTGCTCCGCTCGATGCTGGCTCCGACGCGCACCCTGATGGTGCTCGACGACGCCGCGCACGCCGCTCAGGTACGGCCACTGCTGCCCGCGGGCACGGGGTGCGCGGTGATCGTGACGAGCCGTTCACCGCTCACCGCGCTGGACGGCGCGCGGCGCTTCCCGCTCGCGCCGCTCTCGGTCGAGGACAGCGCGGCGCTGCTGCGCGCGGTGTCCGGGCGGGTGGACGGCCTCGACGGTACGCACCCCCTCGTCGAACTCACCGGCCGGCTCCCGCTCGCCCTGCGTGTGGTCGCGGCCCGTCTCGCCGCGCGCCGCGCGCTCACGCCGGACGTCCTCGCCGGTCAACTGACTGCGACCGAAGGGCGGTTGCATCATCTGGAGTACGACGACCTGAGCGTCCGCAGATCGCTGGCCGTCGCGCTCGACGCGCTGCGTGCCTCGGAGCGGGAGGCCGACCAGGACGCGGCGCTCGTGCTGCGCTGCATCGGCGCGCTCGACCTCCCCGTGTACGGGGCGCCCCTGCTCGCCCGGCTCTCCGGCATCGCCGAGTTCCGTGCCGAGGCCGCCCTCGACCGCCTCGTCGACGTCGCGCTCCTGGAGGAGACGGCGTACGGCCGCTACGCACCCCACGACCTCGTCCGCGACTTCGCCCGGGAGATCGCGGGCGAGACGGACGGGGAACCCGGGGCCGGGGGCGCGGACATCCACGTGTCCGAGCGGGCGTTGCGCTGGTACGCCGGTGTCGCCGCCCGCTCCCTCGAAGCGATCGTCGAGCCGGGCCTCGACCGCGAGGACCGCAGCCGTCCGACCGCCGCGCAGCCGGCCGCGCACACGGTGGACGCCGCGGCCACGCCGCCGTTCTGCACCGCCAGGGACGCCTTCGCCTGGGGCGACCTGGAACTGGAGAACGTGGTGGCGCTGGTGGAGCGGTACGCAAACACCTCCGCGTACGTTCCCGTGCTGGTGCGGCTGCTCAATCCCTATCTCCAGCGCAGCGGCCGCGTCCCGGAGTCCGAGGTGCTCCTGCGGGCCGCGCTGGGCGCGGCGCTGCGGCTCG
>LRTP01000102.1 GCA_001550305.1 Streptomyces diastatochromogenes | reverse complement strand
AGGCCCCCGCCGTCCAGCCCGGCGGCCCGCAGCGCGGCGCTGTTCCACACCCACAGCGCCCCGCTGCGATGCTGGACGCGCACCGGCCGATCCGGCGCGAAGTCGTCCAGCACCCACCGGTCGAGCTCCCCCGCGACACTCTCGTGGTAGCCGACGGCCCGCACCCACTCCCCCTGCGGCCCGCTCCGCAGGGCCCCCACCAGTCCGTCCCTGTCGCCCGCCTCCGCCGGACCGACCCGCACCGACGCGGCCTCGGCCCCCAGCGCCGCCAGGTGTACGTGGTGGTCGTGCAGACCGAGCAGCAACGCGCCGCCCCGGCCGTCGACATCGCCGCGCCGCGCCCCCGGTCGGCCGATCCCCGCGACCCGTCCTCCCCCGAGGCGCACGTCCACCCGGCCGTAGCCCTCGACCTCCACGTCCGTGATCAGCACGTCAACGGCTGTCGGCGAGGGCGGCGGCACAGGCGGCCAGGGAGAGGCTGAGCAACTCGCCTCCGCCGTCGGCCAGCGAGCGGGCCACGGCGTGGGCGGCGAAGACGCCGGTGACGGGGTCGGCGAGCGCGTCACCCAGAAAGACGGGGTCGCCGGCGCGGTCGAGACCGGTGAGGCCGCCCGCGACCGCCGCGTCGTCGCCGAAGGCGATACGGTCCTCGTCGCGCCCGTAGCCGGTGATGCTCAGCCAGACACGGCCGGGGCGGGCCGCGAGGAACTCCTCGGCGTGGATGCCGAGTCGGCGCAGTGCCCTCGGGCGCGACGCCTCGATGACGACGTCCGCCTCGGCGACGACCTCGGCGGGCGCGCCGGAGGCGAAGTCGAGCACCAGGCTCTCGTGTCCGTCGTGCAGCCAGCGGTAGAAGGCGGGCGATCCGCGGCGGGCGCCGTCCGGTCTGGTGGTGCTCTCCACCTTCACGACCCTCGCGCCCGCCGCCCCCAGCAGCCGGGCGCACAGGGGGCCCGCCCACAGGGCCGAGAAGTCGACGATCCGCAGCCCGGCCGGGCTCCGTGGGCTTGCCGCCCCGCCTCGCTCGGCACGTACGGGAGCGCGGGTGCCGCGGGCCGAACCGTGGGCG
>LRTP01001018.1 GCA_001550305.1 Streptomyces diastatochromogenes | reverse complement strand
CTCGACGCCCGGTACGCCGCCCTGGACGCCGCCGCCGAGCGCCACGGCGCCTCCGCCGTCCTGCTCGGCCACACCCGTGACGACCAGGCCGAGACGGTTCTGCTGGGCCTCGCCCGCGGCTCCGGCATCCGCTCCCTGTCCGGCATGGCCGCGGTCTCGGGGGCCGGCGGCCGTTACCGCCGACCGTTCCTGCACCTGGACCGGCAGACCGCCCGCAAGGCCTGCATGGTCCAGTCGCTGCCCGTCTGGGACGACCCGCACAACGCCGACCCGGCCTACACCCGCTCCCGGCTGCGCCACGAGGGCCTGCCCGCCCTGGAGAAGGCGCTGGGCAAGGGAGTCGTCGAGGCCCTCGCCAGGACGGCACAGCTGTCCCGTGACGACGCCGACGCCCTCGACGCCTGGGCCCGCCAGGCCGAGGCCTCCGTACGCGACACGGCGGGCCTCCTGGAGTGCGCGAAGCTCTACGCCCTGCCGCCCGCCGTACGCCGCCGCATCCTGCGCCGCGCCGCCATCGAGGCGGGCGCCCCGGCCGGTTCGCTGTTCGCCCGCCACATCGAAGAAGTCGACCGGCTGATCACCGGCTGGCGCGGTCAGGGAGCCATCAATCTCCCGGGCAAAGTCGTCGCTCAGCGACAGGGTGGCAGACTGGTGATTCGGCAAGGCTGAAACCGGACCCTCCATCGGGACCGCTCACGCGGCTCTCCGGGACCCCTCACTCGGGTCGCGGGCGGTCCGGGCGGCCGAGCGAGTGAGCCGAAGGGGAGCGACATCGGCGCCCCGTAGGTGAACGAGCCCGAAAAAAGTGGGACGGACGACCGAAAGTGATGCGGGTGGACGCGAAAGACATGGGCACCGACCTCAAGTCGGTGCTCATCACCAAGGAAGAGATCGACGCCAAGCTGGCTGAGCTGGCTGCGAAGATCGACGCGGAGTACGTGGGCAAGGACCTGCTGATCGTCGGTGTCCTCAAGGGCGCCGTCATGGTCATGGCGGACCTCGCGCGTGCGCTGTCCACCCCCGTCACCATGGACTGGATGGCGGTGTCGTCGTACGGCGCCGGCACCCAGTCCTCGGGTGTGGTGCGGATCCTCAAGGACCTCGACACCGACATCAAGGGCAAGCACGTCCTGATCGTCGAGGACATCATCGACTCCGGGCTGACCCTGTCCTGGCTGATCTCCAACCTCGGCTCCCGCGAGCCGGCCTCCCTCAAGGTGTGCACGCTGCTGCGCAAGCCGGAGGCGGCCAAGGTCGCGATCGACGTTGAGTGGGTCGGCTTCGACATCCCGAACGAGTTCGTGATCGGCTACGGCCTCGACTACGCGGAGAAGTACCGCAACCTCCCGTTCGTCGGTACGCTCGCGCCTCACGTCTACGGCGGCTGAACCTCCGGGTCGCAGTCCTCGTAGGACGATCGGGAACCCCAGCGGGTTTCGCGCCGTTGGAGCATGCGTGGGAGGGATTCCCAGTCGTCCCCTGCAGCTTCGGGTGACAATGCTGGGGTACCGTCCGAAGAACAGTCTTTAAAAGTCTTTATCAAACTCACTATGGCAGGAGGGACGGGGCGGCACCGCTCCGTATGGATGGACGTGAAGCGATACTTCCGTGGGCCGGTCATGTGGATCGTGCTGGCCGTCCTTGCCGTGGTCGTGTTGATGCAGGTCGTCGGCTCGTCCGGCGGCTACAAGACAGTGGACACTGGCCAGGTCGTCCAGGCGATCAATGACAACAAGGTCCAACAGGCCAAGCTGACCACCGGTGACGAGCAGGTCATCAAGGTGCAGCTCAAGGATGGCCAGAAGGTCTCCGGCAGCTCCAAGATCCAGGCGAGCTACATCGGTGACCAGGGCGTCAACCTCGCCAACACACTCCAGGACAAGTTCCAGAACAAGCAGATTCCGGACGGCTACACGGTCTCGCCGTCCAAGCAGAACCCGTTCCTCGGCATCCTGCTGTCTCTGCTTCCCTTCGTCCTCATCGTCGTCGTCTTCCTGTTCCTGATGAACCAGATGCAGGGCGGCGGCTCCCGGGTCATGAACTTCGGGAAGTCCAAGGCGAAGCTCATCACCAAGGACACCCCGAAGACGACGTTCTCGGACGTCGCGGGCTCGGACGAGGCGGTCGAGGAGCTCCAGGAGATCAAGGAGTTCCTCCAGGAGCCGGCGAAGTTCCAGGCCGTCGGGGCGAAGATCCCCAAGGGTGTGCTCCTGTACGGGCCTCCTGGAACCGGTAAGACGCTGCTCGCACGCGCTGTCGCGGGCGAGGCGGGCGTTCCCTTCTACTCGATCTCGGGTTCCGACTTCGTCGAGATGTTCGTCGGTGTCGGTGCCTCCCGAGTCCGTGACCTGTTCGAGCAGGCCAAGGCGAACGCTCCGGCGATCGTCTTCGTCGACGAGATCGACGCGGTCGGCCGCCACCGTGGCGCCGGCCTCGGCGGTGGTCACGACGAGCGCGAGCAGACACTGAACCAGCTGCTCGTCGAGATGGACGGCTTCGACGTGAAGGGCGGTGTGATCCTCATCGCCGCCACGAACCGGCCCGACATCCTCGACCCGGCGCTGCTGCGTCCCGGCCGTTTCGACCGCCAGATCGCGGTCGACCGCCCGGACATGCAGGGCCGTCTGGAGATCCTCAAGGTTCACCAGAAGGGCAAGCCGGTCGCGCAGGACGTCGACCTCTCGGCCGTCGCCCGTCGCACCCCCGGCTTCACGGGTGCCGATCTCGCCAACGTGCTGAACGAGGCCGCGCTTCTGACGGCCCGCAGCGACTTGAAGTTGATCGACAACTCCATGCTGGACGAGGCGATCGACCGCGTGGTCGCGGGCCCGCAGAAGCGGACCCGGATCATGTCGGACAAGGAGAAGAAGATCACCGCGTACCACGAGGGCGGCCACGCCCTGGTCGCGGCGGCGTCTCCGAACTCCGACCCGGTCCACAAGATCACGATCCTGTCGCGTGGCCGTGCCCTCGGCTACACGATGGTCCTGCCGGACGAGGACAAGTACTCCACGACGCGCAACGAGATGCTGGACCAGCTGGCCTACATGCTGGGCGGCCGCGCGGCCGAGGAGCTCGTCTTCCACGACCCGACCACAGGCGCTGCGAACGACATCGAGAAGGCCACCGCAACGGCCCGCGCGATGGTCACGCAGTACGGCATGACCGAGCGGCTGGGCGCGATCAAGTTCGGCGGCGACAACACCGAGCCCTTCCTGGGCCGGGAGATGTCGCACCCGCGTGACTACTCGGAAGAGGTCGCCGCGCTCGTCGACGAAGAGGTCAAGAAGCTCATCGAGAACGCGCACAACGAGGCCTGGGAGATCCTGGTCGAGAACCGCGACGTCCTCGACGCGCTGGTGCTCCAGCTGCTGGAGAAGGAGACGCTGAGCAAGGAGCAGATCGCCGAGATCTTCGCTCCGATCCACAAGCGCCCGGCCCGCCCCGCGTGGACCGGCTCCTCCCGGCGCACCCCGTCCACCCGCCCGCCGGTGCTCTCCCCCAAGGAGCTGTCGCTGACGAACGGGGCGAACGGATCGACGCCGGCCATCGCCAATGTGACGGAGTCCGTCCCGGCGAAGGAAGTGGCTCCGGAGGATCGCTCCGAGAGCTGACCCGGCTCCTGGTGGCCCCACCAGGCCCGGAATGGATGCCGCGCCCCCCAGGTTCTAGCCTGGGGGGCGCGGCATTTTGGCACGACCGCATGTTTTTGACGCGTCGACCAGCACGCGCAAGATCCACAGGAACGAGGACCACATGACCGACCCCGTGACGCTGGACGGCGAAGGTGTGATCGGCGAGTTCGACGAGAAGCGCGCGGAGAACGCCGTACGGGAGCTTCTCATCGCGGTCGGCGAGGACCCGGACCGCGAGGGACTGCGCGAGACGCCCGGGCGGGTCGCCAGGGCGTACAGGGAGATATTCGCGGGGCTGTGGCAGAAGCCCGAGGACGTGCTGACGACCACCTTCGACCTCGGACACGACGAGATGGTGCTCGTGAAGGACATCGAGGTCCTCAGCAGCTGTGAGCATCACCTGGTGCCGTTCGTCGGCGTGGCCCATGTCGGCTACATCCCGTCCACGGACGGCAAGATCACGGGCCTGTCGAAGCTGGCCCGGCTCGTGGACGTCTACGCCCGGCGGCCACAGGTGCAGGAACGCCTCACCACGCAGATCGCCGACTCCCTGATGGAGATCCTGGAGCCGCGCGGGGTGATCGTCGTCGTGGAGTGCGAGCACATGTGCATGTCGATGCGCGGGGTGCGCAAGCCCGGCGCGAAGACCATCACCTCGGCCGTGCGCGGCCAGCTGCGCGATCCCGCCACCCGCAACGAGGCGATGAGCCTGATCATGGCGCGTTAGGGCCTGTCCGGCGGATCATGCTCACCTGCGCTTGTGGGGCGCGGTCGCTTTCCTCCGACCTGATCCCCTGGCGCCCCTGCGCACGCTCGGCGGCGCGGCCCGTCCGTCAGGCGACCGGGGCCGCGCCGCCGTGGTCGTTGTCGTCGTCCTCCGGGAGCTTGCAGACGCGCTCCAGGAAGAAGGCGGCCGCTATCACGGCGATGCCGGCGAGGACCGAGAAACCGGCGTAGATGGCCTGGTCGCGACGGGCGGGGATGTCCAGGGACTCGAGCAGGAACGCGCCCGTACCGCCGTACATGCCCGACACGAGGGCGGCGACGAGGGCGCTCGCCTGGCCGAAGACGACCGCGCGGGCCGCCATCAGGGGGTCGACGCCCTTGGCGCCGGGGCGGCGTTCACGCTGGGCCTTGAGGCGGGCGCGCAGCGAGAGCGCCGTGGACAGCAGGACGACGGCGATCAGGGCAAGGACGATGGGGGCGGCCAGCGGGACCCGGGGGAGGGTCCCCACCGCGCTCCACAGGCGCGCGCCCGCCCAGGACAGCACACCGGCCACCACGAACACGGCTGCCAGCGTCCTGATGCGCAGCTGTTTCACGTTGTTGTCCCTTTGCCCCTCTTGTAAGCCCGTCTTGGTCGTCCTGACCTTAACGACTACTCGGGCAGCCGGAGTTCCAGGTCGGGCCGGGGCAGGACACCTTCCCGGGTGACGGCGGTGAGCAGGTGGTTCACGGGGCCGCGGCCGGGCAGCTGGGCCTCGGGCTCCACGTCGTGCCAGGGGGCCAGCACGAAGGCCCGTTCGTGGGCGTGCGGGTGAGGGAGGGTCAGGACCGGGTCGCCGGAGACGACCTCGGCGTACGCCACGATGTCCACGTCGATCGTGCGCGGGCCCCAGCGCCCGTCCCGTACGCGGTGGAAGGCCTCCTCGATCGCGTGGGCCCGCTCCAGGAGCGAGGACGGCGGGAGGGTGGTCTTGAGGACCACGACCGCGTTGAAGTACGTCGGCTGGCTGCCGGGTTCGACGCCCCAGGGCTCCGTCTCGTAGACGGGGGAGACCGCCTTGACGCGGACGCCAGGGGTGTCCTCCAGGGCGTCGATGGCGCCCTGGAGGGTCTCCAGGCGGTTGCCCAGGTTCGAGCCGAGGGAGAGCACCGCCCGTTTCGGGTTCTGCAGGGTCGTGTCGGCGGCGTCCACCCGCTCGACCACGGAGGCGGGCACCGGCTGTACGGTCGGGTCGCTCTGACCCTCGGTGAAGTAGGCGGTCATACTCGGCTCCGGGTGATCGTGACGGTCACGTCGTCGAAGGGGACCGTGATCGGCGCGTCCGGTTTGTGCACGCAGACCTCGACCTCCTGGACCCCGTCGTGCTTCAGGCAGGTCTGGGCGATGCGTTCGGCGAGGGTCTCGATGAGGTTGACGGGCTCGCCCTCGACGACGGCCACGACCTCCTCCGCCACGATGCCGTAGTGCGCGGTCTTCGACAGGTCGTCCTCGGCCGCGGCCGGTCGGGTGTCCAGGCCCAGTGTCAGGTCCACGATGAAGGTCTGGCCTTCCTCGCGTTCCTTCTGGAAGACACCGTGGTGCCCGCGGGCCTTGAGGCCGCGCAGCGCGACACGATCCACGCGAATCACTCCTGCAATCGTCGGTAGCGGCCGATGTCCACCGAGTACGGTCGGCGCACCGGCCTCGAACGAATCTACCTGCGGGCACTGACAGAGCTCACCCACGTGGACACGCGCCCACATGATGGGCACGAGGCTTCATCGGGCGTTTCCCCTGGGGAACACGGCGGCTCACGGGTTGGTAGCCGCCCCTACCCAGCGGTTCGTGATTCCAACCACTCCTTGGTGCCGGTGGACCGCCGGCCCACCCGACCGGGCGTGTCCAGCGGCTCAGCGGGGGTGGTCTCCTCCTCAGCCGGGGGTGTCCTCGTCCTCCTCCTCGCCCGATTCGGCGAGGACGGGTGAGGCGTGGTGCGACCAGAGCTTCCAGCCGTCGGCCGTGCGGCGGAACACGTTCGTGGCGACGACCAGCTGGCCGACGAGGGGGCCGAGCTCGTCGCTGTCCTCGGGGGCGGGGCCGCCGCTGAGGATGTTCTCGGTGCAGGTCACCAGCGCGGTGTCGCCCGTGACGGAGACGTGCACGTCCGTGAGGAAGAACTGGATGTACTCCGTGTTCGCCATGATCAGCGCGTACGAGCGCAGGACCTCGCCACGGCCGTTGAGGACCGGCCAGCCGGGGTGGACGCAGGAGATCACCGCGCCGTCGCCCTCGATGTCGTCGTCGGCGGTGTCCAGGGGAGCCAGCCACAGCGACGACAGTCCTTCGAAGTCACCCCGCTCGAGTGCCTCGTAGAAGGCGGTGTTGGCGAGTTCGACCTGCTCGACGTCGGTGCGGGGTGCGCTCACTGGGCTCCCTCTACGGCCCGGGCGACTCGTACGGCGTCGGCGGTGGCCCGTACCTCGTGGACCCGGACCGCCCAGGCACCCTGGTGGGCGGCGAGCGCGTCGGCGGCGGCGGTGGCGGCGTCC
>LRTP01001017.1 GCA_001550305.1 Streptomyces diastatochromogenes | reverse complement strand
GGTGGCCGCGGCGGGTTCGCGGGCCGGCGGCGGGGCGCCCTCAGGGCCCGCCAGTACGCGGCCCAGGAACCGCTTGCGGGAGGCGGCGACGAGCAGGGGGTGGCCGAGTTCGCTCAGCCGGTCGAGGTGGGCGAGCAGCGACAGGTCGTGCTCGGAGTCCTTGGAGAAGCCGAGGCCCGGGTCGACGACGATGCGGTCGGGGGCGATGCCGCCCGCCAGAACGGCCTCCACACGTGTGTGCAGCTCGTCGACGACTTCGGAGACGACGTCCGCGTACGTGCCCCTCACGTTGCCGCCCTCGAGGAAGCCGCGCCAGTGCATG
This sequence comes from Streptomyces diastatochromogenes, assembly GCA_001550305.1. Taxonomy (GTDB): domain Bacteria; phylum Actinomycetota; class Actinomycetes; order Streptomycetales; family Streptomycetaceae; genus Streptomyces; species Streptomyces mirabilis_D. The sequence goes on along the minus strand of LRTP01001017.1, from coordinate 8,846 downwards.
ACCACGAAGGGTGCGCCTGCCGCGGCGACGGTGGGGATCATCGCGGGGTCGGCGAGACCGCCGCTCACGTCGTTGACGAGGGCGGCGCCCGCGGCGAGCGACTGCTCGGCGACGGATGCGCGCATGGTGTCGACGGAGACGGTGACGCCCTCGGAGGCGAGGCCGCGGACGACCGGGATGACGCGCTTGAGCTCTTCCGCCTCGTCGACGCGGGTCGCGCCGGGGCGGGTGGACTCGCCGCCGACGTCCACCAGGTCGGCGCCCTCGGTGACCAGGTGGAGGCCGTGTTTGACGGCGGCCGTCGTGTCGAACCAGCGGCCGCCGTCGGAGAAGGAATCGGGGGTCACGTTGACGACCCCCATGACCGCGCAGCGGTCCCAGGTCGGCAGTCCCGCGACGTGGCCGCGGCGGCGCTCGGAGTTCATACGTCCAGCCTAGGCCTCAGACGGGGGGCCGAATCGTCTGCGGGTTCGCTCCGGCGGGGGTCTTTTGGCCGCTTCCCGGCCCGTTTCCCGCCCACCCGTCCGACTCGGTCGGCCAAGCAGATGCCGCGAAAAGGGCGGAAGTGTCGATATCGGGCACCCAGGAAGACCGTGGCCCGAGCGAGGGTCCCCAGGGCTGGGGTAGGGGCCCTCGCTCGGGCCTGTTCAGGGGGCTACGCCGCCCTGACCCCGCGTTCCGCCACGCCGTGGGCGCACGGGCGCGGAGCCGGTGTGCGGCGGCGCAGCAGGCTCGGGAGGGCCAGGTTCACGAAGCCCTCGGCCTGCATGGCGGCGATGCCGATGCGCGGGAGGTCGCGGGAGGAGCGGTAGACGACGAAGCGCGGCTCCCAGCGGGGGCGGAACTTCGCGTTGAACTTGTACAGGGACTCGATCTGGAACCAGCGCGAGAGGAAGACGAGCAGGCCACGCCAGGCCCGCAGCACCGGCCCCGCGCCGATCTTCTCGCCGCGGGCCAGCGCCGAGCGGAACATCGCGAAGTTGAGCGAGATCCGCTTGATGTCGAGTCGTGGGGACGCCTCGAGCGCCGCCACGATGAGGAGCTCGTTCATGCCGGGGTCGGCCGAGCGGTCGCGGCGCATGAGGTCGAGCGAGACACCGTCCGTGCCCCAGGGGACGAAGTGCAGAACGGCCTTCAGGTCGCCGTACGGGCCGAGCGCGTCGTCCGCCTTGTGGGCGGTGGCGATCAGGCAGTCGCCGTCGGACGGGTCGCCGATGCGGCCGAGCGCCATGGAGAAGCCGCGTTCGGTGTCCGTGCCGCGCCAGGCCTCCGCCGCGCGGCGTATCCGCTCCAGCTCGCCCTCGCTGAGGTCACGGATGCGCCGCACCCGGGTCTCGTAGCCAGCCCGTTCGATGCGTTTCACCATTTGACGCACGTTGCGCATCGCGCGTCCGGACAGGGAGAAATCCGCGACGTCCACCACCGCCTCGTCGCCCAGTTCGAGGGCGTCGAGGCCGGTCTCGCGGGTCCACACCTCGCCGCCCGTCTCCGAGCAGCCCATGACGGCGGGGGTCCAGGAGTGGGCCTTGGCCTCGTCCATGAAGCGTTCGATGGCGCCGGGCCAGGCCTCCACGTCGCCGATGGGGTCGCCGCTGGCGAGCATCACGCCGGAGACGACGCGATAGGTGACGGCCGCCTTGCCGCTGGGGGAGAAGACGACGGCCTTGTCGCGGCGGAGCGCGAAGTGGCCGAGCGAGTCACGACCGCCGTGCTTGTCCAGCAGGGCCCGAAGCTGGTTCTCGTCGTTCTCCGTGAGGCGGGCGGCGGGGTGCTCGGGCCGGAAGGCCAGGTAGATCGTGGTGACGGCGGTCAGCCAGCCGAGCGCGCCGAGCGAGAAGGCGACCGTCCAGGACGTGGATCCGGCGTAGTCGACGGGGCCTTCGAAGCCGACCAGGCCGTACAGGACGTGCGTGATGCGATCGGCCAGGCTCGGGTCGCCGACCATCCGGTTCTGGTGGGCGCTGACGATGACCAGCCCGAGGGCGAGGGAACCGGCACCCATCAGGACGAAGTTGGCGAGCGCGCGCCAGCGGCTGCGCGGATCGGGCAGGGCGGCGAACTCGCTCCGGTGGCGCAGCAGTGGTGCGAGCAGCGCGAGGGAGATGACGACGCCGATGATCGAGTGGCGGTAGGCGAACTGGGCGACGGCACCCGCCGGCAGCAGGGCCACGGCGGCCCGCCACGCTCGGCGCTTGCGGCGCCGCAGCCCATGAGCGAGCAGCAGCAGGAGTACACCGGCGCTGAGTGACAGCGCGGCGGCGAAGGGGCCGAACGAGCCGGGCAGCACCTCGGCCATGGCGTGCATACGGCTGCGCCGGAAGCGCGGGAAGACCCCCGCGGCGATGTCCAGGACCCCTACGAGTGTGCAGGCCCTGGCGACGAGGGCGGGAACGGCATCTGGGCGCGGACCACGGAGTATGCGTCGCGTCCTGCCCGTGCGGTCTGGAACCTCGCTCGACATTTCCCCATCTATCCTGACAGACATCGCATCCCGTAGTTCTGCGAGAGACCTTGAATCCGGCGCCATTCCGGCATCCGGCGACATTGCGCCCTCTAGGACGGTGTCTTGGGGGGTCAGGTTCACTCCCCAACGGAAAGCCGGTTCAAAAGGCAAGGAAAGTCCAGGGCAAGGCCTCGCGAAGCAGCAGGGCGGCCAGGGGCGGAAAGCGCAGGCAGGACAGCTCATGGGTCTCACGAGCAACAAGGTGCTAGTGCTGGCGGTTCTGTCCGCCGTGCTGCTGTTCGTCGGCACGGTGTGGTGGTGGCCACGGCTGGCGCGCCGTAACTGGCGGGCCGTCATCGGACGGATCGGACTGCTTCTGGTCACCCAGGTGGCAATCTTCGCTTCGATCGGCCTGTTCGCCAACCAGGCGTTCGGGTTCTACGCGAGCTGGGCGGACCTCTTCGGTCAGGAGAGCGGCCAGGGCGTGGTCGTCTTCCACGGCGGCCGGGGCGGCTCCGACGGCGGGCCTCTCCAGGTGGTCGACACCCAGCCGGTGAGTGTGTCGGGCGGGACCCGGCCGCAGATCGGCGGCCAGATCCAGAAGGTCGACATCGTCGGCCGTACGACACACATCGCCACGCCCGCGTTCGTCTACCTTCCCCCCGAGTACTTCCAGTCGCGCTACCGCACCCGCACTTTCCCGGCGGTCACGATCCTCACCGGCTACCCGGGTACCGCCGCGGCGCTCATCAAGGGCCTGCACTATCCGCAGACGGCTCACGACTTGTCCAAGAACGGGCAGATGCAGCCGATGATCCTCGTCATGATGAGGCCGACGGTCGCGCCGCCGCGGGACACGGAGTGCGTGGACATCCCGGGCGGTCCGCAGACCGAGACGTTCTTCGCCAAGGACCTCCCCGACGCCGTGTCCGCTCACTACAGGGTGGGCAAAAAGCCCGGAAGCTGGGGCATCGTCGGTGACTCCACGGGCGGCTACTGCGCGCTGAAGCTGGCCATGCACCACCCCGAGGCGTACGCCGCCGCGGCGGGACTGTCGCCGTACTACAAGGCGCCGATCGACCCCACGACGGGTGACCTCTTCCACGGGAACAAGGAGATGCGCAACAGCGCGGACCTGCGCTGGTTCATGCAGCACAAGCCCGCCCCCGCCACATCGCTGCTGGTCACCAGCAGCAAGGTGGGCGAGCACAACTACAAGGAGACCCTCAAGTTCATCAGCCTCGTGCAGTCCAAGCACCGCACCCAGATCGCGTCGATCATCCTCGACAGCGGCGGCCACAACTTCAACACGTGGCGGCGGGAGATCCCGCCGACGCTTCAGTGGCTCAGTGGGCGGCTGAGCGACCGTTGACCGTCGTCCCCGAATAGGTGGCGTCCCGCGTGATCCGTGCCGAGCCTCCTGGAATTCATGGAGTCCCTCGAATCTCTCGAATCACGCGAACTCAAGGGAATTGATCAACAAGTGGCCGCTGTGCGGGGCAAGCGGGAGCCCTTGTGGGACAAGGAGTTGCCCTTATAGGCGGCTGAGGCGGTGTGAAGCCCCTGGGGTGGCCGTGTTTTTACCGGGCGGGGCTCCAAGATTCCCCTACGCGCGGTAAGTTTCTGGCCATGCCACGTGGACGTCACCGCCATTCCCCACCTCTGCACCGGCTGCTGCCTCCTTCGGCGATCGCAGGCGTCTCGCTCGTCTGCGCCGCGGGGCCCTGGCTGTTCACGGAACCAACGGTGCTCCGCGCCCTGGCCGCGGCCGCCGCGGTGACCGCCGTCGTGGGCGGCGTCGTCATGCGCCGCTGGGACACGGCGGCGGGCAAGCGTGTCGCGGATCTCACACGCGCGCGGGCGAGTGACGAGTGGCGTCACGAGGAGCGCGTCGCCGAGCTCGAGACCGACCTCGACGAGTCGCGCGAGCTGCGCACCAAGCTCGAGCACAAGCTGCGCGCGAAGCGGGCGGAGCTGGCGGGCCTGCGCAACGAACACGCGGCACTGCTTCGGCGGTACGCCACGGCGGAGACCGAGCGGGCGAGCGCCCTGGAGGGTCGCCGGCTGCTCGAGATCGAGACGGTTGCCCCCGCTCGCGCGCTGACCGCCGCGACGGAGACCGTGGAGTCAGCGGAATCCGTGGACGCCGTGGACTCGGCGGAGCCGGAGGCTCTAGAGGACGTGGCAGCCACGGACGAGGACATGAACGAGGGCACGGGCGAGGACGCGGGCGAGGACACCGACGACGGTGTCACCGCCGGCGACGTGACCACCGTAGAGGCGGAGAACGCCTCCGAGGAGTCGACGGACGCGCCTGAGTCTCCCCAGGTCTTCTCCCCGGCCGGGTCGTCGCTCTTCCTGCGCGCCGACGCCGCGCTGAGCCGGATCACGCACGGCGACGCGGCGACCGACGTCTCCGACGCGGACGCCGAACCGGGCACCGACCCGGACACCGATCCGGACGACGACGCGAAGCCCGGCGCCGAATCCGAAGCCGAAGTCGACACCGAAGCCGATTCCGATTCCGAAGCCGAGGTCGAAACCGGGAGCGCCTCGGACTCCGAGGCTGATGGCGATGCCTCCGGTTCCGACGAGCGCGAGCCCTCCGAAGGAGGGGCCGCCAAAGGAGAGTCCGACAAAGGGGAACCCCCGACGGACGGCCCTCCGAAGGGCAACCGCCCCCTGACCGACGCCAAGACGGCGGCGCTGCCCGTCCCCGCCGCACGCGCGGCGTCCGTCGAGGCGGAGCCGGCCGCCCTGGCGGCCCACCCCGTGAAGCCGACGAAGCCCGCCCGTGCCTCCGGGCACTTCACCGTGCCGACCGCGGTGGCCGTCGCCCCGGCCGCGCCCGTGCGGCGCCCCTCGGTCGAGGGCGGGTTCGACTTCTTCGGTACGCAGAAGGGGGCGTCCTCGACCGCCATGGACGCCATGCAGAACGAGGACCTCGCGGACGTGGTCGGACAGGAGGCGCTCGCCCTGCACAAGGCCGAGGCCGAGTCCGGTTTCAAGCCCGTCGACGAGGGTTCCCGCGGTGTCGGTCAGGTCATCGACCTGACCGCGCACGACGAGACCGAGCACATCGACCTGACGGAGCTGCGGACCGCGGCCTCCTGAGGCGCCTGCACGTGGGTACGTGGCTCACGCGGACGAGGGCCAGTGGCTCGGGCCACTGCCCTCTCGCCGTCTCAGGCCATCCAGCGGTCCGGCCGGGCCTCGCGCCGCCCCGTCCGTGACCGGTCGGCCTGCGCCTGAAGAAGCTCCGCGGCCTCCGCGGCGTCCCGCAGCCGCGCCGTCACCGTCTGGTTGGCCCCCGTGTCCACATGGACGTCGGCGACGCCCCTGAAGCGCTCCCAGGGCCCCTGCGTCAGCCGTACGCTCTGCACCTTCGCGTGCGGCACGAGCGACAGACGGCGGCGCAGCAGTCCGTGACGCGCCGCGAAGACGGTGTCGGTGACGGCGAGCCCGTACCCCCGCCACCACAGCGGCACGCACCACCAGGCCCGGCGCGGCGGCCGGGACAGGGCGGACGGCACCGTCACCCCGGGCAGCACCCTCGCGATCACCGACTCGGCGGCCTCGCGCGGAGCGACGGGCACGAGGACGGAGTTCGAGGACCCCGCCACGTCGAGTTCCACCCGTACCCAGCCGCGTCGCCGCCACAGCAGCGGTTCGACGATCCGTACGGTCTGCACGCGTCCGGGCGGCACCGTCTCGTGCGTACGGTCGAGGAGGCCGTGGTCGATGCGGAGCCCGTCCGGCGACTCGCCCACCGTCCAGTCGTACTCGCCGACGAACCGCCCCACGCTGCTCGCGCCCGCGGCGCCGAGCAGCGGCACCCCGGTGGCGAGGACCGTCCACACGCTGTGGGTGGCGAACCACAGGAACGGGGGCACGACGAGGGCGGCGGCCAGGGAACCCCAGGTGGCGCCGGTGAGGAGGAGGGAGACGGCGAGGAAACCCGCCGGCACGTGCAGCAGCTGCCGTACCGGCGCCTCGCCGACCTCGTGAGCCGTCTCGGGGGCGAAACCGGCGGCGCGGGCGAGGAGTTCGGCGCGCAGGGCGCGGGCATCGTCCTCGCCGAGATAGGCGAGTTCGTCCTTCTTGTCCGTTCCTATGACGTCGAGTTTGAGCTTGGTGACGCCCGCGACGCGGGCCAGCAGCGGCTGGGTGACGTCGACGGCCTGCAGCCGGTCGAGCCGGATGTGCGCGGTGCGCCGGAACAACAGGCCGGTACGGATGCGCAGTTCGGTCTCGGTCACCGCGAAGTGCGTGAACCACCAGCTCAGAAAGCCGTAGAGGGCGGCCGCCGGGACGATGACGGCGAGCCCGATGAGCAGCGCGGTCGTCGTCAGCCTGGTCAGCTGCTCCTGCGCCTGGTTGGGGTCGTGCACGGCCCAACCGGCGACCACGGCGACCGGCGCCCAGGCGCGCCGGAACGGTGTCACCGGGTGCAGCCGCCGCTCCACCAGCGGCTTCCGCTCCCGTATGACGTCCTCGGTGTCGGGTGCCGGCGTGTTCACAGCCCCGCCGATCGGGCCTCGCCCAGCTCGGTCAGCCGGTCACGCAGCCGCTCGGCCTCGGTCGGGTCCAGGCCCGGGATGCACGCGTCCGTCGCGGCGGCCGCCGTGTGCAGCTGCACGCTCGCCAGCCCGAAGTGCCGCTCCACGGGCCCGGAGGTCACCTCGACCAGCTGCATCCGCCCGTACGGCACCACGGTCTCCTCGCGGAACAGCACACCGCGGCTGATCAGCAGGTCGTCCGCGCGCTCTGCGTACCGCCAGGAGCGCCAGTTGCGCCCCAGCATCCCCCAGCCCCACACCAGCAGGGCGAACGGCAGCAGCGCGAAGGCCGCCCAGACGGCGCCCGCGAACACCGCGAGAAGCACCCCCAGGACGATCGTCAGCAGTCCCAGCCACACCACCAGCAGCAGCCGGCGCATCCGCAGCAGTCCCGGCGGCAGCCCGGTCCAGACCGGCTCCGCCGCCGTGCTTCCCACGGTGTTTCCCGCGGTCTCCGCGCTCCCCGTATCCATGCCGCAAGGGTACGTACGACAGACTGTCCCCATGACTCCTCCTACGGAGACCATGGTCGGTATCGGCGGTGCCGCGGAGAGCACCGACATGGTGCTCAACATCGGACCCCAGCACCCGTCCACGCACGGGGTGCTGCGGCTGAAGCTGGTCCTGGACGGTGAGCGGATCCAGCACGCGGAGCCGGTGATCGGCTATATGCACCGCGGCGCGGAGAAACTCTTCGAGGCGCGCGACTACCGCCAGATCGTCATGCTCGCCAACCGCCACGACTGGCTCTCCGCCTTCTCGAACGAGCTGGGCGTGGTCCTCGCCGTGGAGCGGATGCTCGGCATGGAGGTCCCCGAGCGCGCGGTGTGGATGCGGACCCTCCTCGCGGAGCTCAACCGGGTCCTGAACCACTTGATGTTCCTGGGCTCGTACCCCCTGGAGCTGGGCGGGATCACCCCGATCTTCTACGCCTTCACGGAGCGCGAGGAACTCCAGCACGTCATGGAGGAGGTCTCCGGCGGGCGCATGCACTACATGTTCAACCGCGTCGGCGGCCTCAAGGAGGACCTCCCGGCCGGCTGGACCTCCCGCGCGCGCGACGCCGTCACGGCCCTGCGCTCGCGGATGGGTGTGTACGACGACCTGGTGCTCGGCAACGAGATCTTCCGGGGGCGTACGCGGGGCGTGGGCGCCCTCGCGCCGGAGACCGTGCACGCCTACGGAGTGAGCGGGCCCATCGCGCGCGCCTCGGGCGTCGACTTCGACCTGCGCCGGGACGAGCCGTACCTCGCCTACGGGGAGCTCCAGGACACCCTGAAGGTCGTCACCCGCCAGGAGGGCGACTGTCTGGCCCGCTTCGAGTGCCTCCTGGGGCAGACGCACAACGCGCTCGACCTCGCGGACGCCTGTCTCGACCGGCTCGCGGACCTTCCGCCCGGGCCGATCAACCAGCGCCTCCCGAAGGTCCTGAAGGCGCCCGAGGGGCACACCTACGCCTGGACCGAGAACCCCCTCGGGATCAACGGCTACTACCTGGTCAGCAAGGGCGAGAAGACCCCGTACCGGCTGAAGCTGCGCTCGGCCTCGTTCAACAACATCCAGGCGCTGGTCGAACTGCTGCCCGGGACGCTGGTCGCGGACATGGTGGCGATCCTGGGGTCACTGTTCTTCGTGGTCGGGGACATCGACAAGTAGGCCGTCGGCCGGTGGATCGTCGGCAAGGAGGCCGTCGACCATCGGGTTTGGAATTCCCACCGGCTGGAGCAGCCAGCCGAAGTCGCCCAGGCCGCCGGCCGCGGTGAGTTCGGCGGCTTCCCCCGCGCCCGCCAGAGCGCGCACGTAGGCGGTGGGGTCCGTTGCGGCGAGTGAGAGCGCCGGCCGGG
>LRTP01001016.1 GCA_001550305.1 Streptomyces diastatochromogenes | reverse complement strand
GCGCCGCTCACGCCGAGCGCGCGCAGGGCCGCCCGCTGGGTCACCACGCGCCCTCCGGGCAGCGCGCACGCGTCCAGTGCCACATGCGCCGTGATGTCGCACGAACCGTCCGGCACGGGCGTCGTCTCCCTGCCCTCGCGGAAGCCGGTGAGTGTCCCGAAGGGCGGTCGCGCGGAGGCGAAGTGCGCGTAGTCGACGGCGACGGCGAGGCCCCGGTCCAGGGAGGCGACGGCACCGGCCCAAGCGGTGTCTCTGGGGAGACCGATCTCGGCGCGGGCCCCCTCGAAGGGCATCTCTTCGGGCATCTCCTCGGAGGGCACGTCATCGGAAGGCCCCTCTTCGGAGGGCGCCCCGGGGAAAGGCACCTCTTCGGAGGCCAGTGGCCACCACCTCCGCAGCCACCGCTCCTCCGCCCCGGCCACGGGCTCACCCAGGCGCTCGGCCCCGTCGTCGTCCCGTACGAGAACCAGCCGGGGTACGCCCGTCGCGTCCACCTCCGCCACCTCGACCGGCACGTTGTCCAGCCACTCGTTGGCGAACAGCAGTCCGGTGATCCCCATCGGGGGCTGGGTGAGCCACTCGATCCGGTGATCGAGCGCAGCGGGGCGGTCGGCGCGTTCGACGGCGTACCCGCGCGCGCGGGAGGCCACTTCGGCGGGGAGCGCGGCGAGGACACCGGTCACCAGCTCACCGCGGCCCGCCGCCATGTCGACGAAGGCGAGCTCGGCAGGGCGGCCGAGGGCCTCGTCGACCCGGCACAGCAGCCGGGCCACGGCCGCGGCGAACAGCGGGGACGCGTGCACCGACGTACGGAAGTGGCCGGCCGGCCCCTCGGGCCCACGATAGAAGCCGGAGGGCCCGTACAGGGCCTCCTCCGTCGCCTCGCGCCAACCTCGCCACTCACCCGTCCCCACGCGCCTCACCGGGCCAGCCTAGGCCCCCCTGAAAGACGGGCCCTAGGCGTCTCGGGCGGGGGAGCATCCACCTTGGGGAGTACGAGCGCCCCTTGCGGATCGACCCTCCGGTTGACCCCTGCACACTGCATGCTTCCCTACGCTGGGTTACGTGCAGCGCCTCTATGACTTTCTCCGCAGGCACCCGACGTGGGTCGACAGCTTCTGGGCCGTCGTCCTGCTCGGGATCTCCGGCGTGAGCCTGACCAACGTCAACGGCGCCGCCGATCAGCGCGGGTCGCTCGCCGCGGCGCTCCCGATCGCCGTCGTACTGAGTGCGGTCGTCGCGCTGCGCCGCCTCATGCCCGAGAAGATGCTGGTCCTGGCCGCAATGGTCGGTATCGCACAGGTCGTCCTGGACGTCCCGCCGGCGCCCGGGGACTTCGCGATGCTGGTGATCATCTACACCGTCGCCGCGGACGGTGCCCGCTGGGCTTCGCGCCTCGGGCTGATCGGCGGCCTCTGCGCGGCGACCGTCGGGCAGCTCCGCTGGCCGCTGCGGGATCAGGGCCCGCTGGGCGCCGTCCTGATAGTGATCTTCCAGACGGTTCCGTTCGCGCTCGCCTGGGTGCTCGGCGACTCCATCCGCACCCGCCGCGCCTACCTCGCCCAGTTGGAGGAGCGCGCCGCCCGTCTGGAGAAGGAGCGCGAGGCGCAGGCCAAGGTGGCCGTCGCGGCCGAGCGCGCCCGGATCGCCCGCGAACTGCACGACGTGGTCGCGCACAACGTCTCGGTGATGGTGGTCCAGGCGGACGGTGCCGCCTACGTCATGGACGCCGCCCCCGAGCAGGCCAAGAAGGCCCTCGAGACCATCTCCGGGACGGGTCGCCAGGCCCTCGCCGAGATGCGCCGCCTGCTCGGCGTGCTGCGCACCGGCGAGCACCAGGAGAGCGGTGAGTACGTGCCGCAGCCCGACGTCGAGCAGCTCGACGACCTCATCGAGCAGTGCCGCACCTCGGGCCTGCCCGTCGACTTCAAGGTCGAGGGCACCCCGCGCCCGCTGCCCAGCGGGGTGGAGCTCACGGCGTACCGCATCGTCCAGGAGGCGCTCACCAACACGCGCAAGCACGGTGGCCCCAACGCGGGCGCGAGCGTGCGCCTGGTCTACTTCGACGACGGGCTCGGGCTGCTCGTCGAGGACGACGGCAAGGGCGCGCCCCACGAGCTGTACGAGGAGGGCGGCGCCGACGGCCAGGGACACGGCCTGATCGGGATGCGCGAGCGCGTCGGTATGGTCGGAGGCACTCTGGACGCGGGGCCGCGCCCCGGTGGAGGCTTCCGCATCAGCGCCCTGCTGCCGCTCAAGTCGGCTCACTGACACCTGTAACGACCCCTTTTGGTCAGTTACAAATACTTTTTGACCGTTGATGGAGAGGGAAGAGACCCCGATGGCGATCCGCGTGATGCTCGTCGACGACCAGGTGCTGCTGCGCACCGGCTTCCGGATGGTGCTCGATGCCCAGCCGGACATGGAGGTCGTGGCCGAGGCGGGCGACGGCGTCGAGGCCCTCCAGGTCCTGCGGTCGACCGCGGTCGACGTGGTGCTGATGGACGTACGCATGCCAAAGCTGGACGGTGTGGAGACCACCCGCCGCATCTGCTCGGACCCCAACCCCCCGAAGGTGCTGATCCTCACCACCTTCGACCTCGACGAGTACGCCTTCTCCGGGCTGAAGGCGGGCGCCTCCGGCTTCATGCTCAAGGACGTGCCGCCCGGCGAGCTGCTCACCGCCATCCGCTCCGTGCACAGCGGTGACGCCGTGGTCGCGCCCTCCACCACCCGGCGCCTGCTCGACCGGTTCGCGCCGATGCTGCCCCACGCAGGCAAGGAGCCCCAGCACAAGGAGCTGGAGCGGCTCACCGACCGTGAGCGCGAGGTGATGGTGCTGGTCGCGCAGGGTCTGTCGAACGGCGAGATCGCGGCCCGTCTCGTGCTGTCCGAGGCCACCGTGAAGACGCATGTGGGGCGCATCCTGACCAAGCTGGGGCTGCGGGACCGGGTGCAGGTGGTGGTTCTCGCGTATGAGACGGGGCTCGTGCGGGCGGGCGGGCAGCGTTGATCCGGGGCGGGCACCGCTGATCCGGGCCGACGGGCCGGCGAGGCGATCGTGGGTGCGTGACCGGGGCGTGACCGGGGCCCACTAGGGTCTGCGCATGCTCCTGTGGATCAACGGCCCCTTCGGGGGCGGCAAGACACAGACCGCACACGAGATCCAGCGACGGCTGCCCGGCAGCGTCGTCTGCGACCCGGAACACGCCGGCTTCGGCCTGCGCCGCATGCTGCCGCCCGAACTGCGCGGGGACTTCCAGGACTTGGCGTCCTGGCGGCAGGGTGTGGTCGAGGTGCTCGACCTCGCCCTCGGCAAACACGACGGCGTGGTCATCGTCCCCATGACGGTCACCAACGCCCGCTATTTCGAGGAGACGGTCGGGCGACTGACCGGACTGGGCCACGATGTACGGCACTTCGCCCTCCTCGCCGAGCGCGAGACCGTATTGAAGCGGCTGAGCGAGCGCGGCTTCGGACACCTCCTTCAGTACGTCGCCGGGAAGGACGCCCCGTTGCGGCACGAGAGTTGGGCCGTGCGACAACTCGACGACTGCCTGGAGCGGTTGCGCGAGCCGGAGTTCGCGGAGCACCTGTGGACCGATCACACGACGGTCGCCAAGACGGCCGACCGGATCGCCGTGCTCGCGGGACTGACGCTGACGCCGAACAAGGACGGGGCGGTGCGGGGGCGGCTGCGGCGGGCGTGGACCGGCGCCAAGCACATCCGGTTCGACTGAGCCTCCGGAGCGCCGGACAAGGGGCCGTCGAGCTCGACAGGGAGCCGTCGAAATCGACATGGGTTCGCCGAGCTCGACAGGGGTCCGCCGGGCTCAGCGCAGGATGCCCTCCAGGAAGTCGCTGCCCAGCCGGGCCACGACGCTGACGTCCAGCTGGTGCAGCACGTACCGCCCGCGGCGTCTCGTGGTGATCAGGCCCGCCTTCTTGAGCACGCCCAGGTGCCGGGATATCTCCGGGGCCGTCATCCCGTTCACCTGCGCCAGCTCGCCCGTGGTGAACGCGCTGCGGGCCAGGCTGCGGCAGATCCGCATCCGGACCGGATGGGACAGCGCGGTCATCCGCAGGGTCAGCTGCTCCAGCGAGAACGGTGCCGCGAGCTCCGGGGAACCGACCGGGTAGTGCAGCACCGGCTGCCAGCCGTAACGATGCAGCACCATCAGGTGCGGCCAGCCGAGACTGGTCGGCACGAGGAGGAGCCCGCCCTCCCCGGTGGCGGTCTGGCCCTGGCCCAGCTTGTCGACCGTGATCGTCCGGCCTGTCTCGTCCAGCGTCACCGCCGGGGACACCGAGGCCATGGCCTCGGCCAGGCCCTTGTGCCGCAGGAGGTCCGTCTTGTGGCGGGCGTCCGCCGCGAGCTGGTGGCGCAGCCGGGACCAGGTCTCGGCGAAGAAGGCCTCGTCGCAGTCCTCCAGGAACTGCCGCAGCCATGCCCGGATCTGCGGCGGATCGTCCAGCAGCCGCTTGCTGAAGCGCACCTGCTGGGGTCCGCGCGCGGCGGCCAGCTCCAGCGCGCGCTGCTGCAGCTCGGGGTCGGAGAGCGTGTCCCGGCACGGCGCCGCGTACGGAAGCGCGCAGGTGAACTCCAGGGCGGCGTCCACGAACTGCTCGTCGGTCAGCTTGTCCAGCAGGTCCAGCTCCTCGGCGAGCGTGGCGCCGGGGAGCGTGGTCCTGCCGGGAATCCCCGCGTACGGCAGGAACAGGTCCGAGAACGTCGTCCGCCACAGGAAGTCGGCCTCGCACATCCGGTCCGCGAGATGCGAGTCGAGCCGGGCGGTGACGCCGGTCGCCCAGCCCTGCAGCCCGGGGTGGTGACCCGGCTCGGACAGCGCGTGCAGCGCCATGCAGAGCTCGGCCAGGGGCGACGGCACGACGGAGATCCGCTCCTGCCGCAGCCCGGTGACATCGATGTGCACGCTCATGTCCTCATGGTGCACCCCGCCACCGACAACGCCGCCGTCGATTGACGGCGACCGTCAATCGGGGCGACAGCCACCGAGGACGGGCGCAATCTGGGACGACCGGGGCAACCGCGGGCCTTCGGACTTCCCTCCCGTCGCGCGTTTCCCGTCCCGAGAGGCGATGAGCCATGAGCATCACCCAGCAGTACTTTCTCGACACCTACCGGGCCCGTCGGCACGGCGAGCCGGCCCCTCCGGCGCCCGGCGCGCACGACTGGCAGGTGACGCGCGAGCTGCGCGACCTCCGGCGGTTCCGGGCGGTC
>LRTP01001015.1 GCA_001550305.1 Streptomyces diastatochromogenes | reverse complement strand
AGGCGCTCCAGCTCGCCGGGCACCGCCCGGTGGCCGTCTCCGGGGTCTCCGACGCCTCCAGGCGGCGGGCCGCGCTGCTCCTGCCCGACGTGCCGCTGGTCTCCCCGGCGCAGGTCCTGGAGCGCTCCGACCTGGTCCTGCTGACCGTCCCGGACGACGCCCTGCCCGGGCTCGTCGAGGGGCTCGCCGAGACGGGCGCCATCCGGCCCGGACAGCTGCTCGTGCACACCTCCGGGCGGTACGGCGCGCGGGTGCTCGACCCGGCGCTCAGGGCGGGCGCCCTGCCGCTCGCGCTGCACCCCGCCATGACGTTCACCGGCACCCCCGTGGACGTGCAGCGGCTCGCCGGATGCTCCTTCGGGGTCACCGCGCCCGAACAGCTGCGCCTGGCCGCCGAGGCCCTGGTGATCGAGATGGGCGGCGAGCCCGAGTGGATCGCCGAGGAGTCCCGCCCGCTCTACCACGCGGCCCTCGCGCTCGGCGCCAACCACCTGGTGACCCTGGTCGCCGAGTCCATGGAACTGCTGCGCACCGCCGGCGTGGAGGCCCCGGACCGGATGCTCGGCCCGCTGCTCGGCGCCGCCCTCGACAACGCCCTCAGGTCGGGCGACGCCGCCCTCACCGGGCCCGTCGCACGCGGAGACGCCGGCACGGTCGCCGCGCACGTCGCCGAACTGCGCAAGCACGCCCCGGGGACCGTCGCCGGCTATCTCGCGATGGCCCGCGCGACCGCCGACCGGGCGCTGGCCCACGGCCTGCTGAAGCCGGAACTCGCCGAGGACCTCCTCGGGGTACTCGCCGACGGCGCGACCCTGCCCGACGACGGGAGCGACCGATGACCACCACCCTGCTGCGCACCGCCGACGAGCTGCACGCGCGCGTACGGCGCGGCAGCCGGGCCGTCGTGATGACCATGGGCGCCCTGCACGAGGGCCACGCCACGCTGATCCGCGCCGCCCGCGAGATCGCCGGGCCCGAGGGCGAGGTCGTCGTCACGGTCTTCGTGAACCCGCTCCAGTTCGGCGCGGGCGAGGACCTCGACCGCTACCCGCGCACCCTCGACGCCGACCTCAAGATCGCCGAGGAGGCGGGCGCGGACGCCGTGTTCGCCCCCTCCGTGGACGAGGTCTACCCCGGCGGCGACCCCCAGGTCCGCCTCTCCGCGGGTCCCATGGGCGAGCGCCTGGAGGGTGCCGTGCGCCCCGGCCACTTCGACGGCATGCTCACCGTCGTCGCCAAGCTGCTGCACCTCACCCGGCCCGACGCCGCGCTGTTCGGGCAGAAGGACGCCCAGCAGCTCGCCCTGATCCGCCGCATGGTGCGCGACCTGAACTTCGGCGTGGAGATCGTCGGCGTGCCCACCGTGCGCGAGGAGGACGGGCTCGCCCTCTCCAGCCGCAACCGGTACCTCTCGCCCGAGGAGCGGCGCACCGCGCTCGCCCTCTCGCAGGCCCTTTTCGCGGGCCGTGACCGGCACGCCGCCCAGGAGGCCCTGCGCGCCCGGGCCCGCGAGGTGCCCGCCACACGCGCGCG
>LRTP01001014.1 GCA_001550305.1 Streptomyces diastatochromogenes | reverse complement strand
GGTCGCCAAGGCCGTACCCGGCGCCCCCGCCGCCGTCCGCGCCGCCGCCCGCCTCGTCCTGGACGAGGCCGCCCGCCTCCAGCCGCCGTTGGTCCTGGACTACCTGGCGCTGGTCGATCCGTCCGACTTCACCGAGATCGAGGACGACTTCACCGGCGAGGCGGTCCTCGCCGTCGCCGCCCGGGTCGGGACGACCCGCCTGATCGACAACCTCCCCCTCACCTTCGGAGCCGCCTCGTGACCGCCACAGGCACAGGTACAGGTACACCTACGGGTACTGGCATACGACTGCACGCACCCGCCCCCGGCTGGGCCCTCACCGCGGACGTGGTGGTCGTCGGCTCCGGCGTCGCGGGCCTCACCGCGGCGCTGCGCTGCGAGGCCGCGGGCCTGCGGACCGTCGTCGTCACCAAGGCCCGCCTCGACGACGGCTCCACGCGCTGGGCGCAGGGCGGCATCGCCGCGGCCCTCGGCGAGGGCGACACCCCGGAGCAGCACCTCGAGGACACCCTCGTCGCGGGCGCGGGCCTGTGCGACGAGGACGCCGTGCGCATCCTCGTCACCGAGGGCCCCGACGCCGTACGCCGCCTGATCGAGACCGGTGCCCACTTCGACGAGTCCACCGAAGGCGAGCTGGCACTCACCCGTGAGGGAGGTCACCACCGCCGCCGCATCGCGCACGCTGGCGGCGACGCGACCGGCGCCGAGATCTCCCGTGCCCTCGTCGAGGCGGTACGCGCGCGCGGCCTGCGCACGGTCGAGAACGCGCTCGTCCTGGACCTCCTCACGGACTCCGACGGACGCACCGCGGGTGTGACCCTCCACGTCATGGGAGAGGGCCAGCACGACGGCGTGGGAGCCGTCCACGCCCCCAACGTGGTCCTCGCCACCGGTGGGATGGGCCAGGTCTTCTCCGCGACCACCAACCCGTCGGTCTCCACGGGCGACGGCGTGGCACTCGCCCTGCGCGCGGGCGCCGAGGTCTCCGACCTCGAATTCGTCCAGTTCCACCCGACCGTGCTCTTCCTCGGCCCGGACGCCGAGGGCCAGCAGCCGCTGGTGTCGGAGGCGGTACGCGGCGAGGGCGCCCACCTGGTCGACGCGGACGGCGTGCGCTTCATGGTCGGCCAGCACGAGCTGGCCGAACTGGCGCCCCGGGACATCGTCGCCAAGGGCATCATGCGGCGCATGCAGGAGCAGGACGCCGAGCACATGTACCTCGACGCCCGGCATTTCGGCGCCGACATGTGGGAGCACCGCTTCCCGACCATCCTCGCCGCCTGCCGTGCCCACGGCATCGACCCGGTCACCCAGCCCGTCCCGGTCGCCCCGGCCGCCCACTACGCCTCCGGAGGCGTCCGCACGGACGCCCGCGGCCGCACCACGGTGCCCGGCCTCTACGCATGCGGCGAGGTCGCCTGCACCGGCGTCCACGGCGCCAACCGGCTCGCCTCCAACTCCCTCCTGGAGGGCCTCGTCTACGCCGAGCGCATCGTCGCGGACATCGCGCGGAGTCGCTCGGAAAACGGCCTCCACGCGCGCGTGCCCGTACCGGTCCCGCACCCCGAGAAGCCCGCCCACCCCCTGCTCGCCCCCGAGGCCCGGTTCGCGATCCAGCGGATCATGGCGGAGGGCGCCGGTGTGCTGCGCTCCGCCGAGTCCCTCGAGACCGCCACCGGCCGACTCCAGCAGCTCCACACCGACGCCCGCGACGCCCTCGACGAGAACGGCAAGACCTCCGAGCCCGGCGTCGACACCTGGGAGGCCACCAACCTCCTGTGCGTGGCCCGGGTCCTGGTCGCGGCCGCGCGCCTGCGCGAGGAGACTCGTGGCTGCCACTGGCGCCTGGACCACGCCGATCGCGACGACGCCGACTGGCGCCGCCACATCGTCGTACGGCTGAATCCCGACCGCACGCTGGCCGTACACACCACGGACACCGCAGACTTCCCCCCGACCCTCCAGCAGACCCCCGGCTCCCCCCGACCAGGGGGGACCCCCGTGCCCCAGCGCCTTCAGGAGCAGTGACAGCAGTGAGCACCCCCGACCTTCCCCTCGTCCAGAGCGGCGGCTGCGGCGACGGCTGCGGCTGCGGCGCCGAAGCGGACGACGACGCGTACATGGAGTGCGGTCTCGACCCCGCGCTCGCCCAGCTCCTCGCCGACGCCGGGCTCGACCCGCTGGAGGTCGAGGACATCGCGAACGTCGCCATCCAGGAGGACCTCGACCACGGCGTGGACGTGACGACCGTCGCGACCATCCCCGAGGACGCCGTCTCCACCGCCGACTTCGTCGCCCGTGACGCGGGCGTCGTCGCGGGCCTGCGGGTGGCCGAGGCGGTCATCTCCGTGGTCTGCACCGACGAGTTCGAGGTGGAGCGGCACGTCGAGGACGGCGACCGGGTCGAGGAGGGCCAGAAGCTCCTCAGCGTCACCACCCGCACCCGCGACCTCCTGACCGCCGAGCGCAGCGCGCTGAACCTGCTGTGCAGGCTGTCCGGCGTCGCGACCGCCACGCGCGCGTGGGCGGACGCCCTGGAGGGCACCAGCACCCGCGTGCGCGACACCCGCAAGACGACGCCGGGCCTGCGCGCCCTGGAGAAGTTCGCGGTGCGCATGGGCGGCGGCGTCAACCACCGCATGTCGTTGTCGGACGCGGCGCTGGTCAAGGACAACCACGTGGTCGCCGCCGGCGGGGTCGCCCAGGCCTTCGAGGCCGTCCGCGAGGCCTTCCCGGAGGTGCCGATCGAGGTCGAGGTCGACACGCTGCACCAACTGCGCGAGGTCGTGGACGCGGGCGCCGACCTGATCCTTCTCGACAACTTCACGCCCGTCGAGTGCGAGGAGGCGGTGGCCATCGTGGAGGGCCGGGCGCTCCTCGAAGCCTCGGGGCGGCTCACGCTCGCCAACGCCGGGGTGTACGCGAAGACCGGCGTCGACTTCCTGGCCGTGGGCGCGCTGACCCACTCCTCGCCGATCCTGGACATCGGCCTCGACCTGCGCGAGGCGTCGACGGACGAGGCATCGACGGACCAGGCCTCGACGGACGAGGCGGAGTAGGACCCATGCTGCTCACCATCGATGTCGGCAACACGCACACCGTCCTCGGTCTCTTCGACGGCGAGGAGATCGTCGAGCACTGGCGCATCTCCACGGACGCCCGCCGCACCGCCGACGAGCTCGCCGTGCTCCTCCAGGGCCTGATGGGCATGCATCCGCTGCTCGGCGAGGAACTGGGCGACGGCATCGACGGCATCGCGATCTGCGCCACCGTCCCGTCCGTACTGCACGAACTGCGCGAGGTGACCCGCCGCTACTACGGCGACGTGCCCGCCGTGCTGGTCGAGCCCGGCGTCAAGACCGGCGTGCCGATCCTCACGGACAACCCCAAGGAGGTCGGCGCGGACCGCATCATCAACTCGGTCGCCGCCGTCGAGCTCTACGGGGGGCCGGCGATCGTCGTCGACTTCGGTACGGCGACCACTTTCGACGCGGTGAGCGCGCGGGGTGAGTACGTCGGCGGTGTCATCGCGCCCGGGATCGAGATCTCCGTGGACGCGCTCGGGGTCAAGGGGGCTCAGCTGCGCAAGATCGAGGTGGCTAGGCCGCGGGCGGTCATCGGCAAGAACACCGTCGAGGCGATGCAGTCCGGGATCATCTACGGGTTCGCGGGGCAGGTCGACGGGGTCGTCAACCGGATGGTGCGCGAGCTGGCGGAGGATCCCGACGATGTCACCGTCATCGCCACGGGTGGGCTGGCGCCGATGGTTCTCGGCGAGTCCTCCGTCATCGACGAGCACGAGCCGTGGCTCACGCTGATCGGCCTGCGCCTGGTCTACGAACGCAACGTGTCCCGCACCTGACTCCCTTCGCCCCCGCCGCCCCTACCCGTCCCATCCCCAGGGGCTCCGCCCCTTCCACCCCGCCAGGGGCTCCGCCCCCGGACCCCCGCATCGCCCGAAGGGCTCGTCCTCAAACGCCGGACGGGCTGAGTGATACGGGCCCGGGGGGCGGGTGGGGTATCGGCCTCCGGCCTCGTCTTCAATCGCCGGACGAGCCGAGGCTCTCAGGGGCGCGGGAAACTGCGCGCCAAGCCCCCACCGGCCGTCGGGCGAACGAACTCGGGCAGGCGGGGAATGCGGGGCGAAGTCCCCGCCCTGGGGGCGGGGGAACCGCGCGGGCAACCCCCGCCGTCCCGCAGGCGAAGGGATCGGGTGGACGGGGTTCGGGGCGAAGCCCCGGCAGGGGGTGCCGTGGGGGACGGTCACCCCCGGATCGAACCCCCCGCCGACCCCCGGAGGGACACGCGCAGACGCTATGCGGATTTTGTCTGATTAGCGCGTATCGTCGCCGCATGCCCACGCCCTACGGATCCCGCGGCGGCATGGCGTTCGGAGCACAGGAGCTGCGTGTGCTCCGTCGCGCTCTCGCCCTCGCCCTCCACCCCACCCCCGCCTCGGCCGAAGACGTCCAGGACTGCCTCCGTCTCGCCGAGTCCGTCGACGAGGCGGCCCGCGAGGGAGCCAGGCTCAGGGCCTTCCTGCTGGCCGACCTCGCCCGCTACCGGGCCGCCCTGCCCGGCACCGCCGCGGGCTATCTCGTCCTCCTGGAGGAGGCACTCCGCTCGGGCTACCGTCCCGACCCGGACGACCTCTCCGCGCTCCGGGCGCTGCGCGGCAACCCCACTGCCGCCGCCCTCCTGGACCGCTGCGCGACCCTCGCCGAGCAGGACGTCCGCACTCGCCTCGCGGGCTGCGGCACCACACCCACGGTCCCCGCCTCCCGTACCCGCCTGACGGCTCTGCCCGGCGGCCTGGCCGCGCTCTCGGCCTCGGAGGAACCCGTGAAGAAGCCCGCGGGCAACCCCGCCGCCGAGCCGCGGCCGCAGTCCCCGGCCAAGGGCCCGCGCCCGGACCGTCCCATCCCGACCCCGGGCGAGGTCTTCCCGCCGAAGCGCAAGCCCGCGCCGCCACCGGCGAACCCGCCGCAGCAACTCGCCGCGGGCTAGCTACTCTGGGGGCATGGACTATGTCTCCGCGCTGGTGCCCCCCGTAGTGATGGCCGTGTTCTTCATCGGGTTGATCGTGACGATCGTGAAGACCCAGGGCGGGGCCAACAAGTCCAAGGAGGACGCGGTCGTCGACGCCGCCCTCGCGCGCGCGGAGAGCGCCCGCCAGGCCTCCCCCGACGCCAAGGCCTGAGGCGACACCAAGGTCACATGCCCCGGCCGACGCGGCCCGCGTCCCCGCCGGGGCACTCATCGGCGTACGACTCATACGTTCTCATACGTTTTTCGAGTCGTACGCCCTTTTTGTTGGTGATCTCCCACTATTGTTCTGAGCTGTGCCTCGCCCATTGGGAGAACTCGAAGACGCGGTCATGACGCGGGTGTGGAAGTGGAACCGCCCGGTGACCGTTCGAGAAGTCCTGGAAGACCTTCAGCAGGAACGGTCCATCGCGTACACCACGGTGATGACCGTTTTGGACAATCTCCATCAGAAGGGCTGGGTGCGCAGGGAGGCGGAAGGCCGGGCCTATCGATATGAGGCGGTCTCGACGCGTGCCGCCTACTCGGCCGCACTGATGAACGACGCGTGGTCCCAGAGCGACAACCCCGCCGCCGCTCTCGTCGCCTTCTTCGGCATGATGAGCCAGGAACAGCGGCGCGCGCTGCGGGATGCCGTACACATCGTGCAAGGGCCTGAAGAAGGCCCCGAACAAGGCGCGGACAGCGGCGAAACACGTGTAACCCCTGACGCCGCCGACGAGAAGCCCGTCGAGGCGTCCGGTGAGAAGCAGGGTGAGAAGCCGGGCGAGAACCCCGACTCCGGCCCGGGCGGCACCGGGCGATAGCGTCCGCCCATGCCAGCAGAGCATCCAGCACCTCGTCCCGAAGACACCGCAAAAGCCGTCACCGTCCGGCGGGCCAGGACCAGTGATGTCCCGGCCGTGCGCCGCCTCCTCGACGCGAACGTCCGCCGTAGCATCCTGCTCGACAAAGCGACGGTGACGCTTTACGAGGACATCCAGGAGTTCTGGGTCGCGGAACGCGACGACAACGCCGAGGTGGTCGGCTGTGGTGCGCTGCACGTCATGTGGGAAGACCTCGCGGAAGTCCGCACTCTCGCGGTGAACCCCGCGGTCAAGGGCGTCGGCGTCGGTCATCAGTTGCTGGAGAAGTTGCTGCAGACCGCCCGCTGGCTCGGCGTTCGCCGGGTTTTCTGTCTGACCTTCGAAGTCGACTTCTTCGCGAAGCACGGCTTCGTGGAGATCGGCGAGACGCCCGTCGACAGGGATGTCTACGCGGAGCTGCTGCGTTCCTATGACGAGGGCGTCGCGGAGTTCCTCGGTCTCGAACGAGTGAAACCGAACACCTTGGGCAACAGCCGGATGCTTCTGCATCTGTGATCGCCGGCGACTATTCCGTCCGACCGCCTTGCCCGCGTTCCCTATGTCCGAAACGCGCACGTTTCCGGTCTTCCAGCGGCCCCCGAGTCTCACCCAGGGGTTTGTGTTTTTCCAGCAAAAGCGGTTTGCTTTCCGACGTACTGCAGTACTGCATATAACAGGGGACGTGAAACAGCGGCACACGCCGCAGGCCCTCGACCCTCAAGTTATCGATGAAAGGAAATCCGGTGGCACAGAAGGTTCAGGTCCTTCTTGTCGACGACCTCGACGGTGGCGAGGCGGACGAGACCGTGACGTTCGCGCTGGACGGCAAGACGTACGAAATCGATCTCACGACCGCCAATGCGGACAAGCTCCGTGGCCTTCTCGAGCCCTACGTGAAGGGTGGTCGTCGTACCGGAGGCCGCGCTGCGGGGGGGCGTGGAAAGGCGCGTGTCGCTTCCGGTGGCAGCCAGGACACCGCACAGATCCGCGCGTGGGCGAAGGAGAACGGTTACGAGGTCAACGACCGTGGCCGCGTTCCGGCGTCCATTCGCGAGGCCTACGAGAAGGCCAACGGCTGAGTCGAGGCCCATGGCCCAGTTGCCCAGCCAAGGTCTACGAGTAGGCCGGCGGCTGGGCGCACGCGCGTCGCAGCCGGATCCGGTGGCACTGTGTCGCCACCGTGTCCACGAGTCGTACGAGATCGGGGGCGCCCCCACCGCCCCCCACGGCCGACAGAGTCGGCAACGAGGGTTCCACCTCGCACCCCGGCTCGGGGGGCCGCAGCCAGACGGCGGCCCCCTGTGGACCGGAACCACCGGGCCCGTCCGTCCCCGCCCCGTCCGCGGTGATGAGCCCCTCGGACGCCCCTACCCCTTCGGACACCCCTTCCGGCACCCCCGGCGGCAGCGGAGCCTCGATGCTCCCGCCCGCGCCGATCGCCGTGAGATCGAGCGCCAGGGCGCCCCACTCCAGCCAGTCGAGCAGCCCCGGCAGTTCCTCCGCGCTTCCCGCGGCCACCAGCAGCCACATCCGCTTCCCGTGCCGAGCCGGCCATTTCTCACGCCGAGCCGCCGGATCCCCGCACGGTGCCGATCGGCTTGCGTGCAGTGCCACCGGAGAGGTCGGTCCCAGGTGTCGCAGGGCTCTGACACCCGCCTCCGCAGGGATGTCCAGGACGTCGAAGCGCAGGCCGGCGGCCAGTCGTAGCGGCGAACCGGGCACTGTCGCCCAGCCGAGTTCGTTCTCGTACCACTGCCGCACCGGGTCGCTCGGGTGGAGCGGGCGGCGGGGGAGGGGGACAGTGGGAAGCATGTCAGGAGCAACCGTCGGAAGGGCTCCAGAGTTACGCTGGGTGTTTCGTCATGTGCGCTGAGTATCGAAAGAAGAGGCGTGTAGAGGCGATCGGTGGCGCAAGGATGTTCGCCCATAGCGGAGGGAACCGGTGCGCTCGGCATGGAGTGTCAGTGCGTACGGGTAAGACATCCCTAGTGGGAAGGGCGACACGCATGGCTCGGGCATCTCACGTTCGCCATCGGCGTACAGCTGGTGAGGGTATCTGCCTGGCCTGCGGGAACATCGTCTCGCACCATCAGGTTGGACAGGATGTCGGCGTTCGGGGTCAGGAGGCCAAGGACGGTGTCGGCAGTTGGAATGAGCGGTCCCCGCTTGCGGGACTAAGCTGCGGAAGGACAGGGAGGGGAGCGTCCCCTTACTGCCTGACCGCTCTGAGGAGCGATTAACGATGTTCGAGAGGTTCACCGACCGCGCGCGGCGGGTTGTCGTCCTGGCTCAGGAAGAAGCCCGGATGCTCAACCACAACTACATCGGCACCGAGCACATCCTCCTGGGCCTGATCCACGAGGGTGAGGGTGTCGCCGCTAAGGCCCTGGAGAGCCTCGGGATTTCGCTCGAGGCGGTCCGTCAGCAGGTGGAGGAGATCATCGGGCAGGGGCAGCAGGCCCCGTCCGGGCACATCCCCTTCACTCCCCGTGCCAAGAAGGTCCTGGAGCTCTCGCTCCGCGAGGCCCTTCAGCTGGGCCACAACTACATCGGCACGGAGCACATCCTGCTCGGCCTGATCCGAGAGGGCGAGGGCGTCGCCGCCCAGGTCCTGGTCAAGCTGGGCGCAGACCTCAACCGGGTGCGGCAGCAGGTCATCCAGCTGCTCTCCGGCTACCAGGGCAAGGAGACCGCCACCGCCGGCGGTCCTGCCGAGGGCACCCCCTCCACGTCCCTGGTCCTCGATCAGTTCGGCCGGAACCTCACCCAGGCCGCTCGTGAGTCCAAGCTCGACCCGGTCATCGGGCGCGAGAAGGAGATCGAGCGTGTCATGCAGGTGCTGTCCCGCCGGACCAAGAACAACCCGGTCCTCATCGGCGAGCCCGGCGTCGGCAAGACCGCCGTCGTCGAGGGCCTGGCGCAGGCCATCGTCAAGGGCGAGGTGCCCGAGACCCTCAAGGACAAGCACCTCTACACCCTCGACCTGGGCGCGCTGGTCGCCGGTTCCCGCTACCGCGGTGACTTCGAGGAGCGGCTGAAGAAGGTCCTCAAGGAGATCCGCACCCGCGGCGACATCATCCTGTTCATCGACGAGCTGCACACGCTCGTGGGTGCGGGTGCCGCCGAGGGCGCCATCGACGCGGCGTCGATCCTGAAGCCGATGCTGGCGCGCGGTGAGCTCCAGACCATCGGTGCGACGACCCTGGACGAGTACCGCAAGCACCTCGAGAAGGACGCGGCCCTCGAGCGCCGCTTCCAGCCGATCCAGGTGGCGGAGCCTTCCCTCCCCCACACGATCGAGATCCTCAAGGGCCTGCGCGACCGCTACGAGGCGCACCACCGGGTCTCCATCACGGACGAGGCGCTGGTCCAGGCCGCCACCCTGGCCGACCGGTACATCTCGGACCGATTCCTGCCGGACAAGGCGATCGACCTCATCGACGAGGCCGGATCCCGGATGCGCATCCGCCGGATGACCGCGCCGCCGGACCTCCGCGAGTTCGACGAGAAGATCGCGGGCGTCCGCCGCGACAAGGAGTCGGCCATCGACTCCCAGGACTTCGAGAAGGCGGCCTCTCTCCGCGACAAGGAGAAGCAGCTGCTGGCGGCGAAGGCCAAGCGCGAGAAGGAGTGGAAGGCCGGCGACATGGACGTCGTCGCCGAGGTCGACGGCGAGCTGATCGCCGAGGTCCTCGCGACCGCGACCGGCATCCCCGTCTTCAAGCTGACCGAGGAGGAGTCCTCGCGTCTGCTGCGCATGGAGGACGAGCTCCACAAGCGGGTCATCGGCCAGAAGGACGCCGTCAAGGCGCTCTCGAAGGCGATCCGTCGTACGCGGGCCGGTCTGAAGGACCCGAAGCGTCCGGGTGGTTCGTTCATCTTCGCGGGCCCGTCCGGTGTCGGTAAGACCGAGCTGTCCAAGGCCCTCGCCGAGTTCCTCTTCGGTGACGAGGACGCGCTGATCTCCCTCGACATGTCGGAGTTCAGCGAGAAGCACACGGTGTCGCGTCTCTTCGGTTCGCCCCCCGGATACGTGGGCTACGAAGAGGGCGGTCAGCTGACGGAGAAGGTGCGGCGCAAGCCGTTCTCGGTGGTCCTCTTCGACGAGGTCGAGAAGGCTCACCCGGACATCTTCAACTCGCTGCTGCAGATCCTGGAGGACGGTCGCCTGACCGACTCCCAGGGCCGGGTCGTGGACTTCAAGAACACGGTCATCATCATGACGACCAACCTCGGCACGCGGGACATCTCGAAGGGCTTCAACCTGGGCTTCGCGGCCACGGGTGACACGAAGTCGAACTACGAGCGCATGAAGAACAAGGTC
This sequence comes from Streptomyces diastatochromogenes, assembly GCA_001550305.1. Taxonomy (GTDB): domain Bacteria; phylum Actinomycetota; class Actinomycetes; order Streptomycetales; family Streptomycetaceae; genus Streptomyces; species Streptomyces mirabilis_D. The sequence continues at coordinate 498 of LRTP01001014.1, read as the reverse complement.
TCGGACGAGCTCAAGCAGCACTTCCGCCCCGAGTTCCTCAACCGCGTCGACGACGTGGTCGTCTTCCCGCAGCTGACGCAGGAGGACATCCTCAAGATCGTCGACCTGATGGTCGGCAAGGTGGACGAGCGCCTCAAGGACCGGGACATGGGCATCGAGCTCTCCCAGTCCGCCAAGGAACTGCTGTCCAAGAAGGGTTACGACCCCGTCCTGGGCGCGCGGCCGCTGCGTCGCACGATCCAGCGCGAGATCGAGGACACGCTCTCGGAGAAGATCCTCTTCGGCGAGCTGCGCCCCGGTCACATCGTGGTCGTCGACACGGAGGGCGAGGGCGACACCAAGACCTTCACCTTCCGCGGTGAGGAGAAGTCGGCGCTGCCCGACGTCCCGCCGATCGAGCAGGCCGCGGGTGGGGCAGGACCCAACCTGAGCAAGGAGGCGTAGCGCTCGGCGCTCGCCTGAACGAAGGGGCTGCCCCGGGACCTCGGTCCCGGGGCA
>LRTP01001013.1 GCA_001550305.1 Streptomyces diastatochromogenes | reverse complement strand
GGGACCTCGGTCCCGGGGCAGCCCCTTTTTTCACACCACGCTGTCCGTTTTCTCGATGGTGACGGCCGCGGTGTCCGGAAGGAACGCCAGGAGATGTTCCGGTACGTCGCTCACGTCCGGGGCGAGATGGAACGTGACCCTGCGCAGGCCGGGAAAGAGGGCCGCGACATTTGAGAGGTCTTCGTTTCCTGTGAACTTGTTGAGCCGCAGTCTCGTCACGTTCGGGAGTACCGGACCCGCGCTCCACCCGACGGCATTCCAGTTCACACGAAGTTCTTGTAGAGCGGGAAGCCGGGTGATCTCTTCGAAGTCCTCGGGGGTGAGGATTTCGGGGAGTGTGGCCAGACTCAGCTGCTTCAGCGAGTGCATATGACTCAGGCCGCGCAATCCGGTGTGTCGCAGAGCGTTCCTGGTGAACCGCAGATACGTCAGCGGCAGATTCCGGGGGAGTACCTCATCGAGGGAGTCTCCGTGCAACGGGAAGCCGATGTCGAGCAGGCGCAGAGTGCGGGATGCCGAGAGCGGTGCCAACGCTTCCGGATTCTCGAGTCCGGGCAACCCGGCGAGCATAAGCCATTTCAGGGGCAGCCCGGCGAGCGGAGTGAGGTCGTCGACGTACGGGCTGCCGCCGCTGACGTCCAGATGGACGAGCCGTGCCTGGTCCGACAGGAAGCTCAGATCACGCAGGACGCGGTTGTCGCGTACGACGAGTTTGGACAGCTGGTCCGGCAGCAGGCCCTCGCGTATGTCGTCCGCGTCGATGTCCCCGACGACCTGGAGCATGGGGCGGCCGCCGAGGTCGCGCAGGGCGCGCAGCTGGTCGGCGGTGTGGGCGCAGATGTACAGGTCGTCCGGTGGCAGATGGGCGACGACGTCGGCCGTGTAGCGCCGGGTGTCGAACCGGTGGGAGGTCCAGGAGAGTTGGGCCCGTACGGGCAGCGACGGATGCGACCGGAAGCGGGCCAGGACCGGGAGCGCCGCGTCCGTGCCGATGAGTGACGCGGTGATGACCACGGCCCTGGCCTCGTCGTCGGTGAGCCCCTCGGGGCCGGGCAGCAGCTCCAGGACGAGCGGGCCCGCGTCGGCGAGGGTGCGGGCCTCCTCGGTCGTACGGGGCGGGATGAGCGAGGAGGCGTTCCGCTCCACGACCGCGCGGACGTGGGGGTCGAGTTCCGTGGCGTGTTCCAGCGCGGCCAGGGCGAGAAGTCGTATACGCGTACCCGCCGTTCCGGACGTCTCCTCGGCGGACTTGGTCAAGTCGGCCAGGAGGGTGGCCCGTTCGCGGGGGCGGGCGTGGGCGACCGCCATCCGGATGACGTCCGACCACTGGGAGTCGAAGGCGTTGCGCGCCAGCAGCCCGAAGTCCCCGTCCTCCACCGCCGCCCGCGCGCCCAGGTAGTCCTGGAAGGTGCGGTGGACGAACTCGACGGTGCCGAGGGTGGGTTCGCGGAGCAGGCCGCTGCGGACGAGAAGGTGGCGCAGGATCGCCGGGGCGTCGCCCTGCGCGGCGGCGGACGGGAGGGACGGCAGGACGTCGGCGACGATGCGTTCGGCGCGGTCGCGGTCCATCTCGGACTGGTTGTTGCGGATGAGCCAGTAGGCCAGGCGCTGGAGGAGCTGGACCTGCGGGAGTTCCGTGAGGTGGATGCCGCCGGTGCGTTCGGGCGCGAACATGTCGCGCTCCTCGTCACGGCGCGACAGCAGCATGGACAGGGCGGCGTCGTACAGCTCCTGCCGGCCGTGCGGCAGATAGCCCCGCCGGTCGCGGTGCAGCGCGCAGATCAGCCCGCACATCAGCGGGTTGGTGGCGAGTCGGCCGAGGTCGGGCTTGGTGCCGACGGCGGTGAGGAGGGAGTGCTCGTAGCCGTCGAGACGGTCGGTGTCCGGGGCGTCGAGCCGGGCCGCCGTGTGCCAGCGGCGGATGAAGGCGGTGACGTCGTCGCGGTTCATGGGGGTGAGGGCGAGCTCGGTGAAGCCGTCGGGGGTGAGCCAGTCCTCGCGGACGGCCGAGGGGCGGGAGGTCACCAGCCACTGGTTGCCGGGATAGACGTCCAGCAGTTCGCGCAGCCAGCGGCGGGTCCGCTCACGGTCGCGTTCGGGGATCTCGTCGATGCCGTCGACGAGGAGCAGCCCGCGCCCGGCGCCGAGGACGCGGTCGCTCCAGCCGTCCGGCTGGGTGGCGTGGAAGGGCACGCGGGCGGCGGCGAGGAAACCGTCGGGTTCCGGGAGTCCGTCGGGGCGGCGTACGAGGGTGCGCAGGGGCAGGACGAACGGGATCCGGTCGCCGCGCTCGCCCCGGGCCGCGGTCACGGCCAGCCACTGCACGAGGGTGGTCTTGCCGGAGCCGGCCACTCCGCGCAGCAGCACCAGGTCCTGTTCGGCGAGGGCCTGTTCGGCGGGGAGGGTGCTGCCGGCGGCCGCGATGTGTGTCCCGCCCGGGCCGGTCGCCTCCGCGTCCTCGGTGGCCCGTACGGCCCGCAGGCTGAGGTAGGCGGCGTCGAGGGGCCAGCGCTCGGGGGAGTTGACGAGATCGATGCCGTAGATGGTGAGCCGGCTGTGCTTGGTCGCGACGTACGCGAGGTACCGCTGTTCGAAGGCGGGATCCGTGCCGCCGGGCGGCGGAGTCCGCGCGATCAGCTCGTCGATCCTGGCGATGAGCTCGCTCTGCCTGCGGCTCTGCTCCACCAGCGTGCGCGCCACGAAGGCCGAGCGCTGGGTGAAGAAGTGCAGGATGTGCAGGCAGGCCGCGCTCAGGATCCGCTCGTAGAACAGGGTCGCGTCGAGGGAGAGATCCCGCTCGGGGTTGCCGCTCGCGGCGCGCAGCCGCAGGGCGAGCGCCTCGTGACCGAGTTCCACGGCCTGTACGTCGGTCATGGCGAGGTCGCCGAGGGCGTGCAGGGTGTCGGCGAGGGCGTGGACGACGGCCTGCTCCTCGTCGGAGGCCAGCGGGCGTTCCCCGGTGCGCAGGGCTCGTGCGACCAGCTCGGCGGCCAGCGTGGTCAGCTCTTTCTCCCCGAGGGTCCGTTTCTCTCCCCTGAAGGAGACGAACCCGGAGATCCGCAGTGGCTTCTCGACCAGCCCTGCGCCCGGCCCGTCCGCCACGAACAGCTTCCTGACGAGCGGCGCGACCACGCTCGAGGCCAGTTTGGCACCTACGGCTGCTGGTTCCATGACGCTCCCCCGGACGGCACGGTGACGGCTGCGCAGCTCACATTAGGGCCTCTCGCGGGTGGGGAGTGCGGTCGGGGTCGGGGGTCCCGCACAGCCCTGTGACGCGCCCTCGCGGTGACATGACGCACAGGCGATTTTTCCCGTACTAGGGCGGGTAGTAGGTGACGAGTGGCGGGCAAAACGGACACAACGGTGCACAACCCCCATGGGGTGTGCGGTGCCGTGGTCGGCGGTGCGACGAGGGCCGTATTGCGCCGGAACGCAACGCCCGTATGTGGGGTTAAACGTCTCTACTCTGAAAAATCGGGCGTATTCGCCACGGGGTGGGGCGTCTGTCAAGAAGCTGGAAATTTTAGGGTGAACTACGACCCGGCGTCGTAGATGAGGACTTTGTGGGACGGCCAGGACTCGGGTTACCAAGGGATGGCCCACTCGGCGACGACCTGTCCGTCGGGTGGACCTGACCCCCGTCTCCGTTCCCACGAGGTTCCGCATGTCGAAGCGCGTCACGTCCCGCCACTCCCGTATGTCCCTGCTCCGCTCCAGGGCGGCCGTCCTGGCCGTCGGCGTGGGTGCCACGGCCGTACTGGGCGCCGGGGTCGCGGCCGCCGCCACCGAGGCGGCCCCGCAGGCCGCCGTGAAGACGGCCGCCACCAAGCCGGCCGCCTCCTGGGTCGACCCGGTGAAGAAGTACACGCTCTCCGCGGGCTTCAACCAGGCCGGCAACCTGTGGCAGCACAACCACTCCGGGCAGGACTTCGCCGTGCCCACCGGTACCGAGGTCGTCGCCGCGCACGGCGGCACCGTCGTCAAGGCCGGCGGCAACGGCGCCGGTGACGGTCCCGCGTACGGCAACGCCGTCGTCATCAAGCACGGCAACGGGACCTACTCGCAGTACGCCCACCTGTCCCGGATAGACGTGCGGATCGGGCAGGTCGTCGCGACCGGCCAGCACATCGCGCTCTCCGGCAGCACCGGCAACTCCACCGGCCCGCACCTGCACTTCGAGATCCGTACGACCCCGAACTACGGTTCCGCGATCAACCCGGTCGTCTTCCTGCGGGCCCAGGGCGTGACCGTCTAAGACGCTTCAGGGGTGACGACGGCGCCGCCGTGCGCCTGCGTCACCAAGTCGATCGCGACCTCCAGGACAGCCTTGCGCTTCTCCTCGGGGTCGCCTTCGACGTCCTTGAGCAAAAACATCCCGGCGTGCATCGAGAACAGCGCGCTGATGCAGCGCACCTGGTCCGTCAGATCGGCGTCCGGCTCCTTGAGCAGGCCGACCATCCGGATCATGCGGTCCTTGAAGTCCTCGCCCGTGCGCAGCTCGCGGACGGCGGCCTGGTTCTCCTGCATGAAGCGGAAGAGCGGGGCCGCGTCGGCGAGCGCGTTGCTGTAGCGGCGCAGGATCTCCTGCTTCGTCTCCAGCGTGCGAGGCTGCTGCCGCGCCCACTCGATCAGCTCGTCCATGGGCCGGGACAGGTCCTGGAAGAGGCTGATGAGGATGTCTTCCTTGGTCTTGAAGTGGTAGTAGAGCGCCGCCTTCGTGACGTCGAGGTGCTCGGCGATCTCGCGCAGCGAGGTCTTCTCGTAGCCGTGCTCGGAGAAGAGTTCGAGGGCGACGTCCTGGATGCGCTGGCGGGTGTCCCCGCGGCGCTGTCGCTTGGTGCCGTCCATGGTGTCGCCGCCCATCCCTGTACTCCTCGCACTCCTTGAAACGTACGCGTCGTCCGACTGGCAAATCCAGGAAAACTTACTTGACGCCCGGCTAGTTACCGGTCTAACTTCCCTCAGTGTAGTCAACTTGCCGGGCGGCAAGTAAGTACCCAGGGGAGTGGAACCGTGGCGGACAACAAGGAAGCGGTCATAGAGACCGAGAAACAACCGCGCAGCGTACGCGTCGTGCTGCTCGCGCTCATGATCACCATGATGCTGGCCATGCTCGACAACATGATCGTGGGCACGGCGATGCCGACGATCGTGGGCGAGCTGGGCGGCCTCCAGCACCTGTCATGGGTCGTGACCGCGTATACGCTCGCGACCGCCGCCTCCACCCCCATCTGGGGCAAGCTCGGCGACATGTACGGGCGCAAGGGCGCCTTCATGACCTCGATCGTGATCTTCCTGGTCGGCTCCGCGCTCAGCGGTATGGCCCAGGACATGGGGCAGCTCATCGGCTTCCGTGCCGTTCAGGGACTGGGCGCCGGTGGTCTGATGGTCGGCGTCATGGCGATCATCGGTGACCTGATTCCGCCGCGGGAGCGTGGCAAGTACCAGGGCATGATGGCCGGCATCATGGCGCTCGCCATGATCGGCGGACCGCTCATCGGCGGCACCATCACCGACCACTGGGGCTGGCGCTGGTCCTTCTACATCAACCTGCCGCTCGGCATCGTCGCGCTCCTCGCCATCAGTGCCGTACTGCACCTGCCGAAGAAGCGCGTCCAGGCGAAGATCGACTACCTCGGCGCCGGGCTGCTGGCCCTCGGTATCTCGTCCATCGTGCTGGTCACCACCTGGGGCGGCAGCGAGTACGCCTGGGGCTCGGCCAGGATCATGGAGCTCATCGGCATCGGTGTCGCCGCGCTGGTCGGCTTCGTCTTCGTACAGACCAAGGCCGCCGCGCCGATCATGCCGCTGCACATCTTCCGCAGCCGCAACTTCACGCTGATGTCGATCATCGGCTTCATCACCGGCTTCGTGATGTTCGGCGCCACGCTCTTCCTGCCGCTGTACCAGCAGTCCGTGCAGGGCGCGTCCGCGACCAACTCCGGGCTGCTCCTGCTGCCGATGCTCGGCGCCATGCTGGTGACCTCGATGGTCGCCGGTCGGGTCACCACGGGCACCGGGCGCTACAAGGCCTTCCCGATCGTCGGCGGCGTCCTCATGGCGGTCGGCCTGTTCCTGCTTTCTCAGATGGACACCGGTACGACCCGGTTCACTTCCGGGCTGTACATGGCCGTACTCGGCCTCGGCATGGGCTGCCTGATGCAGATCACCATGCTGGTCGCGCAGAACAGCGTCGAGATGAAGGACATGGGCGTCGCGTCCTCGTCCACCACCCTCTTCCGTACGCTCGGCTCGTCCTTCGGCGTCGCGATCATGGGTGCGCTGTTCAACCAGCGGGTCCAGGACGTGATGACCGAGCGGGCCGGGGCGCTGGGGTCCAAGGTCACCGAGCAGTCGGCGCAGCTGGACGCGGCGAGCCTGGCCAAGCTGCCGGCCGCGGCGCGGGAGGCGTACCAGTACGCGGTGTCCTCCGGAACGCACTCCGCGTTCCTGCTGGGTGCGGTGGTGTCGGTGGGGGCGCTGGTGGCAGCGGTGTTCGTGAAGGAGGTTCCGCTGCGGGGGGCGGGGGCGCCGGCGCCGGAGGGGTCGGCCGAGGACGCGGTGAACGACTCGGCGCCGAAGCCGGCCGTGGCCGAGACCGTCTGACTGGCCCGACCCGACGTCGCCCGACCCGACCTCGCCCGATCCAACCCCGTTTGATCCGAAGACCCCCGGAGTGTCCGCCCCGGGGGTCTTCTCCTGTACGCACCTGGCGCCACCCGAGCCTCCTCGCCCCCGCCGCCCCTACCCGTCCCATCCCCGGGGGCTCCGCCCCCGGCCCCCCGAATCGGCCTGAACGGCCTCGTCCTCAAACGCCGGACGGGCTGAATGATGCGGGCCGGGGTCGGTGGGTCATCGCCCGCCGGCTTTGTCCTCAAGCGTCGGGCGGGTTGAGTGATGGGGGCCTGGGTGGGACAACGCCCCAGGCCTTGTCCTCAAGTGCCGGACGGGCCGAGTGATGCGGGTCGGTGTTCGGCCTTGTGTTCGCAACGCCGGGTGAGCCGAGGTCTTTAGGGGCGCGGGGAACTGCGCGCCCAGCCCCCGCCGGCCCGCAGCCGAACGAATCGGGTGGGTGGGCGGGGAAACGGGCCGAGCCGGGCCCGGCCGACGATGACGACTCCCCTGACGACTACGGCAACAGCGACGGCAACGACAGCGGCAATAGCAACCGGTACTCGCTCACCGGCATCAGGTCGGCAGCATCGGATAGCTGCCGGTGTTCGTCGGCGCGTGCTCCGGCAGCCACAGCACCGCGACCGCCCCCTCCGCGGGCACGTGCTCCGGAGCTCCCGCGGGCCGGACGTTGCGGAAGGTCAGTCGGGCACCGAGCACCCGGGCCTGACCGGCCGCGATGGTGAGGCCGAGGCCGTGACCGTGGCCCGAGCGGTCGCTGCTGCCGGTACGGAAACGGCTGGGGCCCTCGGCGAGAAGCTCCTCGGGGAAGCCGGGACCGTGGTCGCGGACCCGGATGACCCGGCCCTCGACCGAGACCTCGATCGGCGGCTTGCCGTGCCGTGCCGCGTTGGCCAGCAGATTGAACAGCACGCGCTCCAGGCGACGCGGATCCGTCGTGACCTCCGACTCGTGGATCACGCGTACGTCGATGTCGGCGTCCTTGGCGGCCACCCGTCGCGACACGAACTCGCCGAGCAGGATGTCCTGGAGCTCGGCCCGCTCGGAGGCGCCGTCCAGCCGCGCCACCTCCAGGACGTCCTCGACGAGGGTCCGCATCGCCTGGGCCCGGTCGCGGACGAGTTCCGTGGGGCGGCCCGGGGGAAGGAGCTCCGCCGCCGTCAGCAGGCCGGTCACCGGCGTGCGTAGTTCGTGGGCGATGTCGGCGGTCACCCGGCGCTCGGCCTCGATGCGCTGCTGGAGCGCGTCCGCCATGGCGTCCACCGCGCGCGCGAGGTCGTCGGTCTCGTCCCGTACGACCCCGCCGATCGCTTCCCGTACCCGTACGTCGGTCTCACCCTTGGCGACCTGGTTCGCCGCGGCGGCGGCCTTGCGCAGCCGGCGCGAGAGCTGGCCGCCGATCAGCACGCCGAGCGCGCTGCCGCCGAAGACGACCGCGATCGAGCCGATGATCAGCGCCTGGTCGAGGTCCTTCATGACGTCGGTGTTGCGGTCCGTGAAACCGGTGTGGAGCGAGAGGACGCGGCCGTCCTTGAGGGGTACGGCCGCCCAGATGTCCGGAACCCCGTTCGGACGGTCGGCCACAAAGGTGGCCCGCCGGCCCTGCAGGACCTTCGCCAGCAGGTCCTTCGGGATGGCCGGGTCGTCGACCTTGACCCCGAAGGCCTGGGTCCGCCCGGACTGGTACATGCGCTCGGCGACCGTGATGCGCTCGTCCGCCAGGTCGCGCGAGTTGTCGAGCATCGAGACGCGCGCCGCGTTGTGCACGACGAGGCTGAGCGCGACCGCGACCAGCGCGCCGACCATGGCGATCGCCGCGCTGAGCTTCCACCGGATACCCGTGCGAATCCCGGAGTTCCCGGCGGCGGCCGCCATACGCATGCCCACAGGCGCGCCGCGGCGGGGGGATGGGCGCCCGCCGACGGGCGTGCCGCGACGAACGGGTGTGCCCCGGCCGACCGGTGTGCCCCGGCCGCCGGGTGTGCCCCGGCCGTCGGCAGGTGCGTTCCAGCCGGTCCGACCGCTCCCGGTCACCGGATTGTTCCCCGTCACCGGACTGTTCCCCATCGCCGAGCCGTACCCGTCGGCCGGCCCGTGCCCGTTGACACGCCCGTGCCCGTCGCCAGGCCCGTACCCGGCGGCCGGGCCGTACCCGTGGACCGG
>LRTP01001012.1 GCA_001550305.1 Streptomyces diastatochromogenes | reverse complement strand
CGCGCGGGATGCCGCTCCACGCTTCGACCGGCGCGGTTTCCCCGTGGACCCCAAGGACCACGCCGCCCGCCGGGACCGTCTTCGCGCGCGCGCCGTCACGACGACCGTCGTCGCCACCGTCGTCGCCGCACCCGTCCTGGCCCTCTGGGCGGCCTACCGTGGCGAGCCCCTCACCGGCGAGGGCGCCGACGGCCGCTCGATCACCGCGAGCGAGGCGCACGGCTCCGACGGCATCACCGGCGAGGAGGCGGGCGGCTACGAGAACGCCGGCAACGCCGGCGCCAGAGCCGACGCCCGTTTCGCCAAGGGGAACCGCTCGCCCGACGTCTCCGTGGAGGTCATCAGCGCCCCCAGCGCGGGAAGCGGCGCCGGACACCTCTCGGTCCGGGCCTCGGGCAGCGGCGACACGACCCTGGTCACGCTCGCCGCCTCCGGGAACTCACCGGTCCACTGGTCGGCCGGGACGGGAGCGTCCTGGCTCTACTTCAGCCAGTCGTCGGGAACGCTGGCCCCAGGAGAAACGTTCACGATCAAGGTGTACGTCGATCATCTTCGCGAGCCGGTGGGCCCCTGGGGCGCACGGGTGGCGATCGCACCGGCGGGAGCGGTGGTCACGATCGGGGGGTACGGAACAGCGGGTCCGTCCGCCCCGGCCGGCTCCGGCCCGACGCCCGGCCGTCTCACCCCGTCCG
>LRTP01001011.1 GCA_001550305.1 Streptomyces diastatochromogenes | reverse complement strand
GAGAACCACGGCGTCCGCGCGGCCCTCATCGCCGCACTGGAGGCAGCCCGCGACCGCAGCCGCGAACTGGCCTCCGGCAACAGCTGAAGACAGCGGGGCCGGGCCGGGACCACCGCCCCGGCCCGCCGCTCGCTCAACCCTTCCCCCTCCGGGACGTCAGCCGGCGGCCAGCAGCCCGATCGCCCGATAGGCCGCGTCCACCCGAGGACGCGCCATCTCCCGGGCCTTTGCGGCGCCGTCGCGCAAAACCCCTTCCACATACGAGGGATCCGCGCACAACCGCTGGTGCCTCTCCTGCACGGGCCTGAGGAGTTCGATCACGGCCTCGGCGGTGTCCTTCTTCAAAGCGCCGTACGACTCGTAGGCGCCGCCCAGGGTTTCCGGATCCGCGCCCTCACAGGCGGCGAGAATCTCCAGCAGGTTCGAGACCCCCGGCCGCGCCTCGGGGTCGTACACGACGTCCTGCCCGCTGTCGGTCATGGCCCGCATGATCTTTTTCCGGACGGCATCCGGCTCATCGAGCAGATAGACGACGCCCGGCCCCACGTCATCGCTCTTGCCCATCTTCGACGTCGGCTCCTGCAGATTCATGACCCGCGCCGCGACCTGCGGCCGCGTGGCCCGGGGCACCACGAAGGTGTGCCCGTAGCGCTGGTTGAACCGCACGGCGAGATCCCGGGTCAGCTCCACATGCTGCGTCTGGTCGTCCCCGACCGGCACCTCGTCGGTCCCGTACGCCAGGATGTCCGCCGCCATCAGTACGGGATACGTCAACAGGGACAGCCGCACACTCCCGCCCCGCTCGCGCTCGCGCGCGGCCTTCTCCTTGTACTGGATCATCCGCCGCATCTCCCCGTCGGTCGCGACGCACTCCAGCAGATACGACAACCGCGCGTGCTCGTCCACATGACTCTGTACGAAGACGGTGCACAGCTCCGGATCGAGCCCCGAGGCCAGCAACAACGTCGCCGCCTGCCTACTGAGCCTGCGCACCCGCCCCGGATCGTGGTCCACGGTCAGTGCGTGCAGGTCGACGACGCAGAACAGGGCGTCGGCCTGGTGCTGGTCGACGTCGGCCCACCGTCGCATGGCCCCGAGATAGTTCCCCAGCGTCAGATGCCCGGTCGGCTTGACCCCACTGAAGACCCGCGTCATCTCTCCACCTCCTGGTCGAGGCCGCCGCACCCGCCGGCCGGCTCCCCAGGAGCAGGAGGGAGACACAAAAACGGCCGCCGAGGCGGCGGCCGTTGAGTACATACGTGTGTACGGCCGCCGTCAGGCGGCCCACCACTGCTGGGTGCACGTATGTGTAGTCATGGCGCCGAGGTTACGCCTCCGGCGGGCATCCCGGGGCGGATTTGACACGCCCCTACCCGGTACGTAGTGTTCTCCGAGTTGTCCGACGTGAGCGCCGACCTCGGTCGGTCCCCGGACAGCCATTCCGCAACAAGCACTCAGCGAACGGCGACTCGTCGTCGGCTCGTTTCCATGCGTGTTTGCGAAATGAGGAATCCGCGTTCGAAAGGACGCCACCCCGATTAGCTCGGGAGCCAGGAATCCGCTAAAGTCTCACTCGTCGGAACGGCCCAAGGGCCGGGAAGACAAGCCCCGCTGACTGGGAATCAGGCCCGAAAGGATCTGATAGAGTCGGAACCGCCGGAAAGGGAAACGCGAAAGCGGAAACCTGGAAAGCGCCGAGGAAATCGGATCGGGAAACGGTCTGATAGAGTCGGAAACGCAAGAACAAAGCAGGACAGCAGGACCGAAGGGAAGCGCCCGGAGGAAAGCCCGAGAGGGTGAGTACAAAGGAAGCGTCCGTTCCTTGAGAACTCAACAGCGTGCCAAAAATCAACGCCAGATATGTTGATACCCCGTCTCCGGCCGATCGGTCGGGGCGAGGTTCCTTTGAAAAAGTCCTGCCGGGCATGGTCTCGGTGGGCGCACAGCGAGGACGCTGTGAACCGTGGGGATTATTCCTCCCTTCGGTTCCGCTCTCGTGGTGTCGTCCCGATTACGGGAAAACATTCACGGAGAGTTTGATCCTGGCTCAGGACGAACGCTGGCGGCGTGCTTAACACATGCAAGTCGAACGATGAAGCCCTTCGGGGTGGATTAGTGGCGAACGGGTGAGTAACACGTGGGCAATCTGCCCTTCACTCTGGGACAAGCCCTGGAAACGGGGTCTAATACCGGATAACACCTGCCCGGGCATCCGGGTGGGTTAAAAGCTCCGGCGGTGAAGGATGAGCCCGCGGCCTATCAGCTTGTTGGTGAGGTAGTGGCTCACCAAGGCGACGACGGGTAGCCGGCCTGAGAGGGCGACCGGCCACACTGGGACTGAGACACGGCCCAGACTCCTACGGGAGGCAGCAGTGGGGAATATTGCACAATGGGCGAAAGCCTGATGCAGCGACGCCGCGTGAGGGATGACGGCCTTCGGGTTGTAAACCTCTTTCAGCAGGGAAGAAGCGAAAGTGACGGTACCTGCAGAAGAAGCGCCGGCTAACTACGTGCCAGCAGCCGCGGTAATACGTAGGGCGCAAGCGTTGTCCGGAATTATTGGGCGTAAAGAGCTCGTAGGCGGCTTGTCACGTCGGGTGTGAAAGCCCGGGGCTTAACCCCGGGTCTGCATTCGATACGGGCTAGCTAGAGTGTGGTAGGGGAGATCGGAATTCCTGGTGTAGCGGTGAAATGCGCAGATATCAGGAGGAACACCGGTGGCGAAGGCGGATCTCTGGGCCATTACTGACGCTGAGGAGCGAAAGCGTGGGGAGCGAACAGGATTAGATACCCTGGTAGTCCACGCCGTAAACGGTGGGAACTAGGTGTTGGCGACATTCCACGTCGTCGGTGCCGCAGCTAACGCATTAAGTTCCCCGCCTGGGGAGTACGGCCGCAAGGCTAAAACTCAAAGGAATTGACGGGGGCCCGCACAAGCAGCGGAGCATGTGGCTTAATTCGACGCAACGCGAAGAACCTTACCAAGGCTTGACATACACCGGAAAGCATTAGAGATAGTGCCCCCCTTGTGGTCGGTGTACAGGTGGTGCATGGCTGTCGTCAGCTCGTGTCGTGAGATGTTGGGTTAAGTCCCGCAACGAGCGCAACCCTTGTTCTGTGTTGCCAGCATGCCCTTCGGGGTGATGGGGACTCACAGGAGACTGCCGGGGTCAACTCGGAGGAAGGTGGGGACGACGTCAAGTCATCATGCCCCTTATGTCTTGGGCTGCACACGTGCTACAATGGCAGGTACAATGAGCTGCGAAGCCGTGAGGCGGAGCGAATCTCAAAAAGCCTGTCTCAGTTCGGATTGGGGTCTGCAACTCGACCCCATGAAGTCGGAGTTGCTAGTAATCGCAGATCAGCATTGCTGCGGTGAATACGTTCCCGGGCCTTGTACACACCGCCCGTCACGTCACGAAAGTCGGTAACACCCGAAGCCGGTGGCCCAACCCCTTGTGGGAGGGAGCTGTCGAAGGTGGGACTGGCGATTGGGACGAAGTCGTAACAAGGTAGCCGTACCGGAAGGTGCGGCTGGATCACCTCCTTTCTAAGGAGCATCTAGGCTGCCGGGCTTGCCCGGTGGTCCAGGGCCATTACGTCGGCACACGTTCGACGGTGGTTGCTCATGGGTGGAACGTTGATTATTCGGCGCACTTGACTGTCTTCTCCTTCCAGTACTGCTCTTCGGGGCGTGGAACGAATGAGGGAAGCGGCAGGGGTGCCGGGCACGCTGTTGGGTGTCTGAGGGCACGGCCGATCGTTGGCTGCCTTCAGTGCCGGCCCCAGTGCACTCGAACCGGAAGGTTCGGGGTGATGGGTGGTTGGTCGTTGTTTGAGAACTGCACAGTGGACGCGAGCATCTGTGGCCAAGTTTTTAAGGGCGCACGGTGGATGCCTTGGCACCAGGAACCGATGAAGGACGTGGGAGGCCACGATAGTCCCCGGGGAGTCGTCAACCAGGCTTTGATCCGGGGGTTTCCGAATGGGGAAACCCGGCAGTCGTCATGGGCTGTCACCCATACCTGAACACATAGGGTATGTGGAGGGAACGCGGGGAAGTGAAACATCTCAGTACCCGCAGGAAGAGAAAACAACCGTGATTCCGGGAGTAGTGGCGAGCGAAACTGGATGAGGCCAAACCATATGCGTGTGAGACCCGGCAGGGGTTGCGTATGTGGGGTTGTGGGATTTCTCTTTCACGGTCTGCCGGCCGTGAGACGAGTCAGAAACCGTTGATGTAGGCGAAGGACATGCGAAAGGTCCGGCGTAGAGGGTAAGACCCCCGTAGTCGAAACGTCAACGGCTCGTTTGAGAAACACCCAAGTAGCACGGGGCCCGAGAAATCCCGTGTGAATCTGGCGGGACCACCCGCTAAGCCTAAATATTCCCTGGTGACCGATAGCGGATAGTACCGTGAGGGAATGGTGAAAAGTACCGCGGGAGCGGAGTGAAATAGTACCTGAAACCGTGTGCCTACAAGCCGTGGGAGCGTCGGGCAAGCACTTGTGCTTGCCTCGTGACTGCGTGCCTTTTGAAGAATGAGCCTGCGAGTTTGCGGTGTGTTGCGAGGTTAACCCGTGTGGGGAAGCCGTAGCGAAAGCGAGTCCGAATAGGGCGATTTAGTAGCGCGCTCAAGACCCGAAGCGGAGTGATCTAGCCATGGGCAGGTTGAAGCGGCTGTAAGAGGTCGTGGAGGACCGAACCCACCAGGGTTGAAAACCTGGGGGATGACCTGTGGTTAGGGGTGAAAGGCCAATCAAACTCCGTGATAGCTGGTTCTCCCCGAAATGCATTTAGGTGCAGCGTCGTGTGTTTCTTGCCGGAGGTAGAGCACTGGATAGGCGATGGGCCCTACCGGGTTACTGACCTTAGCCAAACTCCGAATGCCGGTAAGTGAGAGCGCGGCAGTGAGACTGTGGGGGATAAGCTCCATGGTCGAGAGGGAAACAGCCCAGAGCATCGACTAAGGCCCCTAAGCGTACGCTAAGTGGGAAAGGATGTGGAGTCGCAGAGACAACCAGGAGGTTGGCTTAGAAGCAGCCACCCTTGAAAGAGTGCGTAATAGCTCACTGGTCTAGTGATTCCGCGCCGACAATGTAGCGGGGCTCAAGCGTACCGCCGAAGTCGTGTCATTGCAGCAATACGCCCAACGGCGGCTGTGATGGGTAGGGGAGCGTCGTGTGCCGGGTGAAGCCGCGCCGGAAGGCAGTGGTGGACGGTTCACGAGTGAGAATGCAGGCATGAGTAGCGATACACACGTGAGAAACGTGTGCGCCGATTGACTAAGGGTTCCTGGGTCAAGCTGATCTGCCCAGGGTAAGTCGGGACCTAAGGCGAGGCCGACAGGCGTAGTCGATGGATAACCGGTTGATATTCCGGTACCCGCTGTGAAGCGTCAAACATTGAACCAGGCGATGCTAAGTCCGTGAAGCCGCCCCGGAGCCTTCGGGCAAAGGGGAGTGGTGGAGCCGACGGACCAGACCTGCAGTAGGTGAGTGATGGGGTGACGCAGGAAGGTAGTCCATCCCGGGCGGTGGTTGTCCCGGGGTAAGGGTGTAGGCCGTGTGATAGGTAAATCCGTCGCACATCAAGGCTGAGACCTGATGCCGAGCCGATTGTGGTGAAGTGGATGATCCTATGCTGTCGAGAAAAGCCTCTAGCGAGTTTCATGGCGGCCCGTACCCTAAACCGACTCAGGTGGTCAGGTAGAGAATACCGAGGCGTTCGGGTGAACTATGGTTAAGGAACTCGGCAAAATGCCCCCGTAACTTCGGGAGAAGGGGGGCCATCACCGGTGAGAGGATTTACTCCTTGAGCTGGGGGTGGCCGCAGAGACCAGCGAGAAGCGACTGTTTACTAAAAACACAGGTCCGTGCGAAGCCGTAAGGCGATGTATACGGACTGACGCCTGCCCGGTGCTGGAACGTTAAGGGGACCGGTTAGTCACTCTTCGGGGTGGCGAAGCTGAGAACTTAAGCGCCAGTAAACGGCGGTGGTAACTATAACCATCCTAAGGTAGCGAAATTCCTTGTCGGGTAAGTTCCGACCTGCACGAATGGCGTAACGACTTCTCGACTGTCTCAACCATAGGCCCGGTGAAATTGCACTACGAGTAAAGATGCTCGTTTCGCGCAGCAGGACGGAAAGACCCCGGGACCTTTACTACAGTTTGATATTGGTGTTCGGTTCGGCTTGTGTAGGATAGGTGGGAGACTTTGAAGCGGCAGCGCCAGCTGTTGTGGAGTCGTCGTTGAAATACCACTCTGGTCGTGCTGGATGTCTAACCTGGGTCCGTGATCCGGATCAGGGACAGTGTCTGATGGGTAGTTTAACTGGGGCGGTTGCCTCCTAAAGAGTAACGGAGGCGCCCAAAGGTTCCCTCAGCCTGGTTGGTAATCAGGTGTTGAGTGTAAGTGCACAAGGGAGCTTGACTGTGAGACCGACGGGTCGAGCAGGGACGAAAGTCGGGACTAGTGATCCGGCGGTGGCTTGTGGAAGCGCCGTCGCTCAACGGATAAAAGGTACCCCGGGGATAACAGGCTGATCTTCCCCAAGAGTCCATATCGACGGGATGGTTTGGCACCTCGATGTCGGCTCGTCGCATCCTGGGGCTGGAGTCGGTCCCAAGGGTTGGGCTGTTCGCCCATTAAAGCGGTACGCGAGCTGGGTTTAGAACGTCGTGAGACAGTTCGGTCCCTATCCGCTGCGCGCGTAGGAATATTGAGAAGGGCTGTCCCTAGTACGAGAGGACCGGGACGGACGAACCTCTGGTGTGCCAGTTGTCCTGCCAAGGGCATGGCTGGTTGGCTACGTTCGGGAGGGATAACCGCTGAAAGCATCTAAGCGGGAAGCCTGCTTCGAGATGAGTATTCCCACCCCCTTTGAGGGGTTAAGGCTCCCAGTAGACGACTGGGTTGATAGGCCGGATCTGGAAGGCGGGTAACCGCTGGAGGTGACCGGTACTAATAGGCCGAGGGCTTGTCCTCAGTTGCTCGCGTCCACTGTGTTGGTTCTGAAACCACGAACAACCCCGTTGTCGGGCCACGGCAACGGTGCGGTAGTTACAGTTTCATAGTGTTTCGGTGGTCATAGCGTGAGGGAAACGCCCGGTTACATTCCGAACCCGGAAGCTAAGCCTCACAGCGCCGATGGTACTGCAGGGGGGACCCTGTGGGAGAGTAGGACGCCGCCGAACTAATTGTAGGGAGAACCCCCGTACCGGGAAATCGGTACGGGGGTTTTCTGCGTTCGGGGGTCTAGTGTTTTGTCATGCGCTATGACCTGGTGATCTTCGACAATGACGGCGTCCTCGTGGACAGTGAGCCGATCTCCAACACGATCCTGGCCGCCTATCTCACCGAACTCGGGCATCCGACCTCGTACGAGGAGTCCATCCGGGACTACATGGGGTCCGCCATGCACCGTATCCACGAGCTCGTCCAGGAGCGGAGCGGGCAGCGGCTGCCGGAGGATTTCGACGACGTCTTTCACGGGCGCGTGTTCGCCGCCTTCGAGCAGGAGCTGCAACCCGTTCCCGGCGCCGTGCAGTTGCTGGAGAAGCTGGCCGCTGACGAGGTCCCGTACTGCGTGGCCTCCTCCGGGAGCCATGAGCGGATCCGGGTGGGGCATCGCAAGACCGGGCTCGACCGATGGTTCGACGAGGGGCGTGTCTTCAGTTCGCAGGATGTGGGGCGGGGCAAGCCGGCACCCGATCTGTTCCTTCACGCGGCCGAGCGGATGGGCGTGGCGCCGGAGCGGTGTGTCGTCGTGGAGGACAGTCCGCTCGGGGTGCGGGCGGCGAACGCCGCGGGGATGGACGTGTACGGGTTCACCGCCATGACGCCGGCCGCCAAGCTCACCGGTGCCACTCAACTCTTCTCCGAACTGGGCGAGTTGGCTGACCTGCTCGTATGACGGCACCCATCGCACGGCACTGACATTTGTCACGCCGAGCTCCGGACGATCGTTTCTGTTGGCGAGTGGGGTCCGACCGCGAAGCTGAGTACATCGGAACGGGACGTACACAGCGACGACGGAGGGACCCGATCATGAGCATCACGGCCATCGAGACCAGCACTGGAGCGACCACTGTCGAGGCGCCGGCCGCCACGAGCGCCGATGCCGCCGCCAGGCCCAGCTTCCTGCCGCTGATCCTCGACGTGGCGGTGCCCGTCGGGTCGTACTACCTCCTCAAGAACGGGTTCGGCATGAGCACCATGGCGGCCCTCGGCTGGAGCAGCGTGGTGCCGGCGGTGCGGACCGTGTGGGGCGTGGTGAAGGAGCGCAAGGCCAACGCCCTGGCCGGGCTGATCCTGTTCGTCAACGTCGTCGGGCTGGCGCTCAGCCTCGTCGCCGGTGACCCGCGGCTGATGCTGGCCAAGGACAGTGGGGTCAGCAGCGCGATCGGCATCGGCATCCTGGTGTCCGTGAAGCTCGGCAGGCCGATGATGACGGCGGGCATGAAGCCGTTCCTGATCAAGGGCGACGCGGCCAAGAACGCCGCGTGGGACCGACTGGCGGCAGGCTCCCCGCGGTTCCGGAAGGCCGAGCGGACCTTCTCCCTGGTCTGGGGCGTGGTGCTGCTCGGCGAGTGCGTCGCACGGGTCGTGGGGGCGTACACCCTGCCGGTCGACACGATGGTCTGGCTGGGCACGGTCGTGATGATCGGTTCGATCGCGCTGGCCATCCTGGTTACTGGACGGCTGGCGGTCGTTCCGATGGAGAAGATGCTGGAGAACGAGGTCGCCGGGACTGTCCAGCCGAAGAGTTGAGCAAAATTCATCTTCGGCTGGATCTACCCACCGGTATGCCGGGGCCCTACGCTCGCCGCCATGACAGATGTGCTGCGGCGCGGTAGGGCCTCTTTGGCGTTCAGCTTCTTCGCTCAGGGCGCCACCTTTGCCCTGCTCGTGACGCGCATTCCGGCCATCCAGGACCGGTACGGCGTCTCCGACGCGCTGCTGCCCGCGTTCCTGGCCGCCGTGCCGATCCTCGCCGGGGTCGGCAGCGTGACGACCGAGCAGCTGGTGAAGCGAATACGTCCCAGTCGGCTGCTGCGCTGGTCCCAGCCCGTTGTGCTGCTGGCGCTTCTCGGGGTCGGCTCGGGGGACCGGCTGGTCGAACTGGCGGTCGCGCTCGGCGCCTTCGGGCTCGCGGTCGGCGCGCTCGACGCGTCCATGAACATGCTCGGGGTGAGCCTCCAGCGGGCGTACGGGCGCAGCATCATGCTCGGCTTCCACGCCACGTACAGCCTGGGCGGGATCGTGGGCGCCTCGCTCGCGTGGGTGGGGGCGCACTGGCATCTCTCGCTCTTCGTGTCCTATCTGCCGGTGGTGCTGGTGCTGCTGCCGGCGGCGTTCGTGGGGAGTCGGTGGTACGTCGACGGGGACGCCGCCTCTGGGCTCGAGGCCGATGCCGGTACCGGGGGCGTTGTCGATGCCGCGGCCGGGAAGGGACAGGCGGAGAGTGGGGCCCTGGTCTTCAGGCTGCTGCTGCCGCTGTGTCTGGTGATGACGTTCGCGTACATCGGGGACTCGACGGTTTCAAACTGGAGTGCGAAGTATCTGCAGGATGTGCTGGGCAGCTCGGAGCAGTTGGCGACCGTTCCCTACAACGTCTACATGGTGATGACGCTGGTGGGGCGGGCCGTCGGGGACTTCGGGGTGCGGCGGTTCGGGGCGGTGGCCGTCGTACGGCTGGGGGCGGTCGTGGCGGCGCTGGGGTTCGCGGTGGTGGCGGTGGCGCCGGGGGCGTGGGTCGGGATGCTCGGGTTCACTCTGCTGGGGCTGGGGTTGTGTGTGCTGGTGCCGCAGACGTTCGCGGCGGCCGGACGGTTGTTTCCCGGGGCTTCGGACGCTGCCATCGCACGGCTGAACATCTTCAATTACGTCGGGTTCTTGATCGGTTCGCCGTTGGTGGGGGCGCTGGGCGACGCCTGGAACTACCGGGGCGCCATGCTTGTACCGATGGTGTTGGTCCTGGCGACCTTGGGGTACGCCCGCTCGTTCGCGCCCGAACCGGACCGATACGGTGACGGACATGAGCGGCCGCGCACAGCTGATGTGGGACGAGGCAGTAACGGGCTATGACTTCGGCCCGGACCATCCGATGGATCCGGTCCGGCTGGCGCTGACCCGGCGGCTGGTCGACGCCTTCGGGCTCGATCGGGAGGTGGATGTCGTCGCGGCGAAGCCGGCCGGGGAGTCGACGTTGCGGCTCGTGCATCGTGAGGACTATGTCGAGGCGGTCAAGGCCGCGTCGGTGGATCCGGGGGCCGCGGATGCCTCGTACGGGCTCGGGACCATGGACGATCCCGCCTTCGCGGGAATGCACGAGGTGTCGGCGATGATCGCCGGGCAGTCGGTCGGGGCGGCGGAGGCGGTGTGGCACGGGGACGCGCTGCACGCGGTGAACTTCGCGGGTGGGCTGCACCATGCGATGCCGGGTGGGGCGTCCGGGTTCTGCATCTACAACGACGCCTCGCTCGCGATCGCGCGGCTGCTGGAGCTGGGGGCCGAGCGGGTCGCGTACGTGGATGTCGATGTGCATCACGGGGACGGGGTGCAGGCGGCGTTCTGGGAGGACCCCCGGGTTCTGACGATCTCGCTGCACGAGCATCCGCGGACGCTGTTTCCGCAGACCGGGTGGCCGGAGGAGACGGGGGCCTCCTCGGCGGAGGGCTCCGCCGTCAATGTCGCGCTGCCGGCCGGGACCGGGGACGCGGGGTGGCTGCGGGCGTTCCACTCCGTGGTGCCTGAGCTCGTCGCCGAGTTTCGGCCGCAGGTGCTGGTCACCCAGCACGGTGCCGACACCCACTTCGAGGATCCGCTCGCTCATCTCGCCGTCTCGCTCGACGCGCAGCGGGCCGTGCAGGTCGCCTGTCACGACCTGGCGCACGAGTACGCCGACGGGCGGTGGGTCGCGTTGGGTGGGGGCGGGTACGCGGTCGTGGACGTCGTGCCGCGGTCGTGGACGCATCTGGTCGCCGTCGCGGCGGGGCGGCCCATCGATCCCGAGACGGTGATTCCCGAGAGTTGGCGGCAGGAGGTCTTCGCTCGTACGCGGCAGTTGGCGCCCGTGCGGATGACGGACGGGCGGTGGCCCGTGTCCTGGAAGGGGTGGGAGTCCGGGTACGACCCGGCCGACCGTCTCGATCAGGCGATTGTCGCGACGCGCCGTGCCGTGTTCCCCCTACGGGGCCTGCTGCCCTGACCTTTCTTCGCCCCCGCCGCCCCTACCCGACCCATCCCCAGGGGCTCCGCCCCTTCGACCCCGCCGGGGCTCCGCCCCTGGACCCCCTGGGGCCGCGCCCCTGGATCCCTGGCGGGACTTCGTCCCTGGATCCCTGGCGGGGCTGCGTCCCTTCGACCCCGCCGGGGCTCCGTCCCTTCGACCCCGCGGGGGCTGAGCTCCTGGACCCCCTGGGGCTGCGCTCCCGGATCCCCGGCGGGGACTTCGCCCCCCGGACCCCTGGCGGGGCTGCGTCCCCGGGTCCCCAGGGGCTCCGCCCCTTCGACCCCGCCGGGGATCCGCCCCTGGATCCCCTGGGGCTGCGCCCCCAGATCCGCGGCGGGACTTCGCCCCTGCACCCCCTGGCGGGGCTGCGCCCCCGGACCTCTGGCGGGCGCTGCGCCCCTTGACCCCCAGGGGGCTGCTCCCTTTCGACCCCGGCGAGGCTGCGCGCGCCCTCATGCCGCCGGGGGCCAGAGTGCGCATTACGCCAACTGTGGGGCGTTTTCGGGAAATTCGGGGTGAAGGGGGGGCATGTGCGTCAGCATCGCTGTCGTGTTGAGCACCGGAGCATTACGTGCGCACCTGCTGGCGGCCCGGTTGGCCGGGCCCGTTGCCACCTCGCGTGAGGAGAGTCTGCGGAGCTATCGGCTCTTCGCGGCCCGTGATCCCCGGGTGCTGCTCGGGCTCGATCCCGAGTGGACGTGGGAGCAGCGGGACCTGATCGAGTTGATGGCCGACAAGTGTGGAGTTTCGGCCGATCCGGCACACACGAGTGGGCATGATGTGATCGACCCTGAGCGGACGCTGGTCGCGCTCGATTCCTTCGCGGCGCGACTCGGAACGGCGGCCCGCAGGCGCGAGCCGGTACTCCTCGGGACCGGTCACCCGCACCGTCTGCTCGGTTTCTACGCCGCCCTTGCGGACGCCCTGTCGGCGGCGGGATGTACCGTCCTCACCCCCGCGCAGGGTAGCTCTGTCGACATAACGACCCGGTTCGGCCTACGCACGTACAACCTTGACTACGTACAAGGTGTCGCGCTGGTACGCGAACCCGGCGCGCAAGCCCCCGGTGGTGCGACCGGCGCACATACCCACTCACCGCTGCCGGTTCGGACCGTTCTGGCGGCCGCCGCGGAGGGTGGCGGGCCGCTCCCGGAACTCGTCATCGGGGACCACGGCTGGGTCTGCGGAGCAGGTCAGCTGGGGTTCGAGGCCATGGGGCTGGCCGATACGGACGATCCTGCGCTCTTCGTCGGAGAGGCAGAGGGGCGGGTGTCCGTCGTCGTTCCGCTTGATGACGCTGTGCGGTCTGATTACTACCGACCGCTTACTCGCTATGTACTCAATCGAGCGTGTCTGTCACAGTAGGCGGCCGATGCCATCTCCTCTTCCCCACTCGCATCACCCGCCCCTACATTGGGGAGTGAGCACGCAACGACGAAGAGTCACCGGAAGGGGAAGCCGGTGGCCGTCGAGTGCGGAAGGTTCAGGTGTGTCATGGCTGCAGCTGGCGAGAGGCCTCTGAACGAGGTTCAGTTCCTTACCGTGGCGGAAGTCGCCTCGGTGATGCGAGTGTCGAAGATGACCGTGTACCGCTTGGTGCACAGCGGTCATCTGCCGGCGATCCGGGTGGGGAGGTCCTTCCGGGTGCCGGAGCAAGCGGTTCACGAGTACCTCCGCGAGAGCTATGTGGGGGTGGAGACAGCCTGACGGTTGCTTCGAGGGGTTCCCGAGAGGCCCTTGTGGTCGACTCGGGAATCCACTCGGATCCCCTCGATTACGACCTCAGCGCTCGGACGGGTAGGCTGGCCCCTCATAGGTCGTATGGGCCCATGCAGCCCAGCACCGAGTAAAGAGAAGTGAGCGAGGGTAGTCGTGGGCTCTGTTATCAAGAAGCGGCGCAAGCGGATGGCCAAGAAGAAGCACCGCAAGCTGCTCAAGCGCACTCGCGTTCAGCGTCGCAACAAGAAGTAAGACCGTGCCCCGCATCGCCGGGGCTCGTCCTTGCGCTTGTGCGAGCGCTGCGAACGGCGCGCTCTGTGGCCCCCCACCGGCCGGTGGGGGGCCACAGCCGTTTTCCGGCCAGGCTCTCGGCGTACCGGCCTCCGTCGTCGCGGCGACTTTCGCCCAGAGCGGGTACTTTCCGTGGGGACCGTGCGCGCGTCTCCTGCGCGAGGGCCCCGGAGGGCGATGCTGTGCATACGCCCATGTGCCGTGTGGCTTGGTCTGATCGTACGTTCGTGGCTGTCGTCACTTCGTGCATCGGGTGGTCATCACAGCGCAACATCAACCCGCTAGGTTGGCGGCACACGGGGAACACGGCAGGGTACGAGCAGAGCTACGTCGGCTCACGTCCAGAACGGGAAGAGAGGCGCTGATCTTGGGGAAGGTCGTGCTCGTCACCGGAGTGGCCCGTCAGCTGGGAGGCCGGTTCGTACGACGGATCCAGCGTGACCCTCAGGTGGACCGGGTGATCGCCGTGGACGCGGTGCTGCCCGAGCACCATCTGGGCGAGGCCGAGTTCGTCCAGGCCGACATCCGCCAGCCCACGATCGCCCGCGTGCTCGCCGAGCACTCCGTCGACACGGTCGTCCACATGGACGTGACGGGCATCGCGCTGGGCGGCGGCAGCCGGACGACGGTCAAGGAGACCAACGTCATCGGCACCATGCAGCTGCTGGGCGCCTGCCAGAAGTCCCCGTCGGTCAAGCGGCTCGTCGTGAAGTCAAGTACGAACGTCTACGGGTCCGCGCCGCGGGATCCGGCCGTGTTCACCGAGACCACCCCGCCCAAGTCGCTGCCCAGCGGCGGCTTCGCGAAGGACACGGTGGAGGTCGAGGGGTATGTGCGTGGCTTCGCGCGGCGGCGGCCCGACGTCGCCGTGTGTGTGCTGCGGTTCGCGAACATCCTCGGGCCGAGCGCCGACTCGCCGCTCGCCTCGTACTTCGCGCTGCCGGTGCTGCCGACCGTCTTCGGCTACGACCCACGGCTGCAGTTCGTGCACGAGGACGACGTGATCGAGGTACTGCGGATCGCCTCGCACGATCCACAGCGCGGCACGCTCAACAGCGGCACCTTCAACATCGCCGGAGACGGCGTCCTGTTGCTCTCGCAGTGCGCTCGACGCCTGGGCCGTCCCACGGTGCCGCTGCTGCTGCCGGCGCTCAGCTGGGCGGGAACGGCGGTGCGTACCCTGGGCGTGACGGACTTCTCGCCCGAGCAGCTGCGGCTGCTCACCCACGGCAGGGTCGTGTCGACGAACCAGATGCGCGAGACGCTGGGCTACAAACCGAGATACTCGACCGCGGAGACCTTCGCGGACTTCGCACGCAGCCGGGGGCCCGGACTCCTGCCCCCCGAGGCCCTCGCGGGGGCCGTCGACCGGATCGCCGCGCTGCGTTTCGTGGGCGGCGGCCACCCCCCGACACTGAGCGCCAACTGAGGAGCGCATCGACGATGGCGGACGCCAAGGTCATTCCGTTCGACGACGACCGGTCGCGCGGGGGTGCTGTGCAGCGCCCGCCGCGGCGGCGGGCCGCGGGGAGCCGGCGCAAGGGCGATCCCGCGGTGGTACGTGAGGTCCAGCCTCTGCCTGGCCGGGCCTTCCCGCAGGATGATGTTCCTGTGACGCGTGAGGAACAGCCGTCTCAGCCGTCGACGCCGGACAACGCGCCGTCGACGTCACAGGCGCGGGTGAGCGGCGGGCTGGAACGGCGCGTCGCCGGTGGTCTCGCCTTCCTGCGTCGGCGTCTCACCGGTGACTACGAGATCGACGACTTCGGGTACGACCAGGAGCTCACCGAGCAGGTCCTGATGTCCCTGATCCGGCCGCTGTACGAGAAGTACTTCCGGGTCGAGGTGAAGGGCATCGAGAACATCCCGACCGACGGCGGCGCGCTGATCGTCGCCAACCACTCGGGCACCCTCCCGCTGGACGGCCTGATGATGCAGGTCGCCGTCCACGACAACCACCCCGAGAGCCGCCATCTGCGCCTTCTCGCGGCCGACCTGGTCTTCATGCTGCCGGTGGTCAACGAGCTGGCCCGCAAGGCCGGGCACACCCTCGCCTGCGCCGAGGACGCCGAACGGCTCCTGGAACGCGGCGAGCTGGTCGGTGTGATGCCGGAGGGCTTCAAGGGCATCGGCAAGCCGTTCGGGGAGCGCTACAAGCTCCAGCGCTTCGGCCGGGGCGGGTTCGTGTCGACGGCTCTGCGGCAGGGCGCCCCGATCATTCCGTGCTCGATCGTCGGCGCGGAGGAGATCTACCCGATGATCGGCAACGCGAAGACGTTGGCGCGGCTGCTGGGTTTCCCGTACTTCCCGATCACGCCGACCTTCCCGTGGCTGGGTCCGCTGGGCGCCGTCCCGCTTCCCACGAAGTGGACGATCCAGTTCGGTGAGCCGATCCCCACGGACGGCTATCCGCCGGAGGCCGCCGAGGACCCGATGCTGATGTTCAACCTGACGGACCAGGTCAGGGAGCAGATCCAGCACACGCTGTACAAGCTGCTGGTGCAGCGCCGGTCGGTCTTCTTCTGACGGATGCTCCGCCGGACGGACGGACGGATGTTCTTCCGCCGGACGTTCCACCGGTGACGGACGTACGTGGCTGGGGGCGCCCTTCCTGAGAAGGGCGCCCCCAGCCACGTGGCGGAGTTACCTGCTGTCCTGGCTGTCGATGCCCAGGCCCGGCAGGAGACCGGGCAGCAGCGGGGGCAGGGTGACGTCCGGCGCGCCGCTCGTCGGGCTGGACTTGCCGGCCGACGGGGACGAGCTGGTGGTGTCCTTGGGCGGGTCCAGGAGACCGCCCGTGGTGCCGCCGAGCAGGCCCTCGCCGGTGCTACTGGTGCTGGACGGCTTCGGCTTGCCGCTGCTGTGGCTGCCGGTGGCGGAGCCGCTGCTGGCGCTGGGCGCCGGACGGTCCGTACCGGACGACGAGCCGGGGGCGTCCGAACTGGCACCCCTGTGACGGCCCGTGCCCTCCTTCGCCGGGGCTCCCGGGAGCAGCGGGTCGACCTCTTCGTCTATGGCTGCGAACACCGACGAGACCTGCTGACTGACGTCGCCGAGCTGGACGGGCAGCCGGTCGCGCAGTGCGCCCCAGGCCTCGCGGTGCGACTGGGCGAAGGCGGACAGGGCCTGGATGGGGCCCAGCGAACCGTCCCGCTCGTACGCCTCGTACAGCAGGCGGTGGCCCTCGGAGGCGTCGTGCTGCATGCCGGACAGGGCGCGGCGGATCTCGCCCAGGGACTCGTGGTCGAGGTGGCCCGAGCGGCCGCGCTCCATCAGCCGGCGTGCCTCGCTCAGGCGTGTGGACGCCTGGTCGAGGTAGAGCTCGCCGCGGTCGCTGTCGCCGTGGGCCAGGCCGAGTTTGAGGTCCTCCATGCCTCGTTTGAGCCCGTAGAGCGAGTCACCGGGCAGGGCGTCGGAGCTGGCGGCCGCCACGCCGCCGAAGGCTCCGGCGGCCACGCCCACGGTGAGCCCGCCCGCGGCCAGGCCCTTGGACAAACGCGAACGCGGTCGCAGCTTCCCCAGTCCGGTCGCCCGGTGTGCGCCCCGTGCCCGGTGCGAGCGCTGCTCGGGCACGGAACGGTCCGGGCCTTCGCCCCCCGCGGCGGTGCCTTCCAGCAGCATGGCCTCCATCGCTGCCACGAGCTGTGCTCGCTGCACGACCTTGACCTCGGGGTCCAGCTCCGCT
The DNA here is from genome assembly GCA_001550305.1 of Streptomyces diastatochromogenes. Lineage (GTDB taxonomy): Bacteria > Actinomycetota > Actinomycetes > Streptomycetales > Streptomycetaceae > Streptomyces > Streptomyces mirabilis_D. Next base: position 1,076 of record LRTP01001011.1, on the reverse strand, counting down.
TTGGGCAGCTCGCCGAGACCGGTGGCGAGGGCCAACAGAAGGCCCTGCTCGGTCTGTTCCGACGCAGCCTGGGACGGTGCCGATCCATCGGGCTGCTCGGCCGCCGTGCCCTGGTCGGACTGCTCCTCCAGGGCCTGGGCGAAGGCGTTCGCCCGCCGGTGTGCCGATACGTTCGCGATCACTGGCGGCACCTCCTCTCGTCAAGACGGTCGACTCCCCAGGGGGTCCTGAGGGTTGCACGCCCCGAGCGCATCCACACGATCGAGTGATCGGCGATGGCCGGGTCGTGACCACAGGGAGCCTGTATCCCGCACAACGAGCGTCGCGGCACTTGGGTTACGGACGACGGATGATCGGACCGTGAAGTCAACGGACTTTCACGGAAGGTGAGTTGAGCGTCGCTGAGTGTGTGGGATCACTGGGGTGTTCGTACGGGCCGGTGTTCGTACGGGTTTCAGCGGGCGTCGTCCGGGAGCAGCCGTGCCAGGGTGCGGACGGCTCGGTACTGGAGGGTCTTGATCGCGCCCTCGTTCTTGCCCATCACCCGGGCGGTCTCGGCGACCGAGAGCCCTTGCAGGAAGCGCAGGGTGACGCACTCCTGCTGCTGAGGATTGAGCCGTCGTACCGCGTCGAGCAGGGCCGCGTTCGACAGTGACTCCAGGACGGAGTCCTCGGGGCTTCGCTCGACCTCGTTCGCGTCGAGCATTTCGCCGGTGGTCACTTCGAGTCGGAATCGGCTCGATTTGAAGTGGTCCGCGACCAGGTTGCGGGCGATGGTGACCAGCCAGGCGCCGAAGTCGCGGCCCTGCCAGGTGAACGTTCCGATGCGGCGCAGGGCGCGCAGGAACGTCTCACTGGTGAGGTCCTCGGCGGTCGCCTTGCCGCCGACGCGGTAGTAGATGTAGCGGTACACGGTGTCGCTGTACTGGTCGTAGAGGCGGCCGAAGGCGTCGGCCTCGCCGGCCTGGGCGCGCTCGACGAGATCCATCATCCGGGCGCTGTCGCTGTCTGCGGCCGGGCGGCGTGCGGTGGGCGTGGCGGCCGAGCCCGAGCGGCCTCGTCTGCCGACCGCCGCG
>LRTP01001010.1 GCA_001550305.1 Streptomyces diastatochromogenes | reverse complement strand
CCCCCAGACCCCCGGTGGTTTTTTGTCTGCGGGTGGGTGGGGGCTGGTCGCGCAGTTCCCCGCGCCCCTGGGGCACGGGGCTGCGCCCCAGTGCCCCGGCGCCCCATCGGCCTGAGTGGCCATGTCCTCGCACGCCGGACGGGCTGGAGGCCTTTAGGGGCGCGGGGAACTGCGCGACCAGCCCCCACCGGCCGGTGGTCGAAGAACTGTGGGCGGGCGGGGGATGCGGGGCGCGGCCCCGGGGGTCAGCGGCGGCGGCGGTGGAGGGCGATGGCGGCGGCTGTGCCGCCGGCCACGGCGCCGACTCCGGCCGCGGCGGGGATGCCGACCTTCGCGGCCTTGCGGGCCGTGCGGTAGTCGCGCAGACGCCACTCGAACGTACGAGCGTGTTTGCGGAGTTTCGTGTCCGGGTTGATCGCGTAGGGGTGGCCGACCAGGGACAGCATGGGGATGTCGTTGTGCGAGTCGCTGTAGGCGGCGCAGCGGGACAGGTCCAGGCCCTCCGCGGCGGCCAGCGCGCGGACCGCCTCCGCCTTCGCCGGGCCGTGCAGGGGCTCGCCCACCAGCTTGCCCGTGTAGACGCCGTCCACCGACTCCGCGACCGTGCCCAGCGCACCGGTCAGGCCCAGCCGACGGGCGATCACCGTGGCGATCTCCACGGGCGCGGCCGTGACCAGCCAGACCTTCTGGCCCGCGTCCAGGTGGGCCTGGGCGAGGGCGCGCGTACCGGGCCAGATGCGTTCGGCCATGTACTCGTCGTAGATCTCCTCGCCGATCGACATCAGCTCCGCGACCCGGTGGCCCTTGACGATCGAGAGTGCCGAGTCGCGGGCGTCCTGCATGTGTTCCGGGTCCTCGACGCCGGCCAGCCTGAACCACGCCTGCTGCCAGGCGAATCGGGCGAGGTCGCGGGTCTCGAAGAACTTCCGCTTGTACAGGCCCCGGCCGAAGTGGAAGAGGGCGGCGCCTTGCATCACGGTGTTGTCGAGGTCGAAGAAGGCCGCGGCCTTCTCGTCGCCGAGGACCGGGAACTCCGGTTCCCGGTCGGGCGCGGCGGCGTCGGGCGCGGCGTCGTGGGCTAGTTCCTCCAGTTCCTGGGAGGACTTGCGCGCTGCCTCCGCCGAGGCCTCGCCTGCCAACACGCTCCGCGCGGTGGCGGAGCGCCTACGGGGAGTGAGCCATCCGAGAGCGGCCATGTCGTGAGCATAGCCAGTTTGTTCGGAGCTTCCGGAGTCGAGAGGATGCGAGGCTGTGAACTCTCCGCGACCGAGCCGTTAAAGATGACGTCCGACCGGCACCTCCGGGGCGCGCGGGTGGCGGGAGAATGACCCGTATGAGTTCCATGTTCCGGCGCGGTGGGCGCCGTACGACGCAGAAGGCACCCTCGGAGCGGCTGGTCACGCTCATCAGGAAGCCTGGTTGTCATCTGTGTGATGACGCACAAGAAGTGGTGGAGAAGGTGTGTGGGGATCTCGGGGTCCCCTGGGAGCACAAGGACATCACCGAGGATGAAGAGCTTCACCGTGCCTACTGGGAGCAGATCCCCGTGGTGCTGGTGGACGGGGCGCAGCACACCTTCTGGCGTGTGGACGAGGCGCGGCTGCGCAAAGCCCTCGCTCCGTAGCGGCGCGGCGTGGCGCGGTGAGGCGTGGTGTTGCGTCCGGATTGTGCCGTGATCGGGTCCGCAGCCCTTCCTGGCCGGTGAGTCCAACGGGTCCGGAAAGTCGCCTAGGATCGACGGCGATTGGTCTCGGGGGCGGGGTTCGTTGAGGAGAGTGTGCGGTTTTGCCCCCTTCAGGAGCGGAACGAAGCGGTGCGCGCGCCGGTTCCATACAGGCGCGCCGGGAGTGCGTGACCCCCGTCACGTTGCCCGGGCAAATCGGACACCATCTTTGTGCACGCGTTCACAAAGACATAGCCTGCATTCGACGGGGCGGTCTAGGTACGTGTGACCGCCTGCAGCCCCGCGCTACCCGCAGGAGCACCGTGGCAACTGGCCGAACTCACCGACCGGCGACCCGCAGCCGAGGGATTCCCGAGGCCACCGTCGCCCGGCTTCCGCTGTACCTCCGAGCCCTCACCGCACTGTCGGAGCGCTCGGTACCCACGGTCTCCTCCGAGGAGCTCGCGGCCGCGGCGGGGGTCAACTCCGCGAAGCTGCGCAAGGACTTCTCCTACCTCGGCTCCTACGGGACGCGTGGTGTGGGGTACGACGTCGAGTATCTCGTGTACCAGATCTCCCGTGAGCTGGGCCTGACCCAGGACTGGCCGGTAGTGATCGTCGGTATCGGTAACCTCGGCGCCGCGCTGGCCAACTACGGCGGGTTCGCCTCCCGTGGTTTCCGGGTCGCCGCGCTGATCGACGCCGATCCGGAGATGGCCGGAAAGCAGGTCGCCGGGATCGCCGTGCAGCACAGCGACGGCCTCGAGAAGATCATCGACGAGAACGGCGTCTCCATCGGCGTCATCACCACCCCTCCAGGCGTGGCCCAGCAGGTCTGCGACCGCCTCGTCGCGGCCGGGGTCACCTCCATCCTCAACTTCGCGCCGACTGTCCTGTCCGTCCCGGACGGCGTCGACGTGCGCAAGGTCGACCTCTCCATCGAGCTGCAGATCCTCGCCTTCCACGAGCAGCGCAAGGCCGGCGAGGAGGCCGAGGCCCAGGCCGGTGCCGCCGCCGTGGCCCAGGCCGCCCAGGAGGACAACGGCAAAGGTCCTGACGGGGACGTCCCCGCCGTGATGCCGGCATGAGTCTCCTCGTCGTCGGGCTGAGCCACCGCAGCGCCCCGGTCAGCGTCCTGGAGCGGGCCACGCTGAACGCGGACGCCCAGATCAAGCTGCTGCAGGACACGGTCGCCGCCGAACCGGCCGCCGAGGCCACGCTGCTCGCCACCTGCAACCGCATCGAGCTGTACGCCGACGTGGACAAGTTCCACGCGGGCGTCGCCGAGCTGTCCACGCTGCTCGCCCAGCACAGCGGGGTCGGCCTCGACGAGCTCACCCCCCATCTCTACGTGCACTACGAGGACCGGGCCGTCCACCACCTCTTCTCGGTGGCCTGCGGGCTCGACTCGATGGTCGTGGGCGAGGGCCAGATCCTCGGCCAGATCAAGGACGCGCTCGCCACCGCGCAGGAGATGCACACCGCGGGCCGGCTGCTGAACGACCTGCTCCAGCAGTCGCTGCGGGTCGGCAAGCGCGCGCACTCCGAGACCGGCATCGACCGCGCCGGGCAGTCCCTCGTCACCTTCGGCCTCCAGCAGCTGTCGGCCGGCACAGCCGTCGACGTCTGGGCCAAGGGCAAGAAGGCCCTCGTCATCGGCGCGGGCTCGATGTCCTCGCTGGCCGCGGCGACACTCGCGCGCGCCGGAGTCTCCGAGATCGTCATCGCCAACCGCACCCCGGACCGCGCGGAGCGGCTCGCCCAGATCCTCAACGAGAACGAGGGCGGCGACACGGACGTGCTGGCCCGCGCGGTACCGATGGACTCGGTGCCGGTCGAGCTGACACGTGCCGACATCGCCATCTCGTGCACCGGCGCCACCGGGCTCGTCCTGACGGCCGAGTCGGTCGCGGCGGCCGTGGAGGGACGTACGGGAGAGTCCGTGGCCACGGCCGAGCCCGCGGCGAAGCCCGCCGTGCGCCGTGCCGGTTCCGCTCGTACGGCGTCGTCCGCGGTCGTGGGCGACCACGCGCAGCTCGCTCCCACCAGTGTCGGTACCGACGAGGACTGTCCTCTCGACCTGTCCGCCGTGCAGGGCACGGCCGGCTTCTCCGTGCTCGGCGAGGCCGCCGTCGCCGGAATGGCCGCCGCCGAGCTGGAGCAGCACGCGGCCTGGGTGGACAAGGGCGACGTCGCGGCCCGTGCCCC
>LRTP01001009.1 GCA_001550305.1 Streptomyces diastatochromogenes | reverse complement strand
GGCACCGGCGCCCCGCTCGTCGCCCTCGCCACCGCGGGGACCTGCGCCGGTCTCGCCCTCGCCACCGGCGCCCGCCCCGAACTGGCGGTCTGGCTGCTGCTCGCGCCGCTCGGCGTGCTGCTCGCGGTCGTGGACTTCCGGGTGCAGCGCCTGCCGGACGTCCTGACCCTCCCGCTCGCGGGCCTGGCGCTCGTACTGCTGGGCGTGATGGCCCTCGTACCGGAGCACGCGGGTCAGTGGCCGACCGCGCTGTTCGGATCGCTCGTGCTGGGCGGCGCCTACTTCCTCCTCTTCCTCGTCAACCCGAACGGCATGGGCTTCGGGGATGTGAAGCTCGCGCTGGGAATCGGGGCCGTGCTCGGCTGGTACGGATGGGGGACCGTGGTGCTCGGCACCTTCGCCGGGTTCCTGTTCGGCGGCCTGTACGGGCTGGGGCTGGTGCTGATGCGACGCGCGGGGCGCAAGACGTCCATCCCCTTCGGACCGTTCCTGATCGCGGGGGCCTACGTCGGGCTGCTGATCGGGGCGTACGCGGCCTGACGTCGGGCCGCGGGCGGGGCTGGCGTAGGCTGGCCGGGTCCGTCCAGAACCCTTACGAAAGGGACGCTCCCGGTGACCGAGAAGGCCGACCTCACGTCTTTTGATGTCACAGCCGTCCTCGACCGTGCTGCCGCGGGTGGGCGGATCACCCCCGAAGAGGCGCTCGTCCTCTACCGCGACGCCCCGCTGCACGCCCTGGGCGCCGCCGCGGACGCGGTACGCCGCCGCCGGTACGCGGGGACCGAGCACATCGCCACGTACATCATCGAGCGCAACATCAACTACACGAACGTGTGCGTCACGGCGTGCAAGTTCTGTGCCTTCTACGCGGCTCCCAAGGACACCGCCAAGGGCTGGACGCGCGACCTCGACGACATCCTGCGCCGCTGCGCGGAGACCGTCGAACTCGGCGGTACGCAGATCATGTTCCAGGGCGGACACCACCCGGACTACGGCGTCGAGTACTACGAGAAGCACTTCGCCGCGATCAAGGCCGCCTACCCGCAGCTGGTCATCCACTCCCTCGGCGCGTCCGAGGTCGAGCACATGGCCCGCATCTCCAAGGTGAGTGTGGAGGAGGCCATCCAGCGGATCCACGCCGCCGGCCTCGACTCCTTCGCGGGCGCCGGTGCCGAACTCCTCCCGGCCCGCCCCCGCAAGGCGATCGCCCCCCTCAAGGAGTCCGGCGAGCGCTGGCTGGAGATCATGGAGACCGCGCACGGGCTGGGCGTCGAGTCGACGTCCACCATGCTCATGGGCACCGGCGAGACCAACGCCGAGCGCATCGAGCACCTGCGGATGATCCGTGACGTACAGGACCGCACGGGCGGCTTCCGCGCCTTCATCCCGTACACCTACCAGCCCGAGAACAACCACCTGAAGGGCCGCACGCAGGCGACGCTCTTCGAGTACCTGCGGATGATCGCGATCGCCCGGCTGTTCATGGACAACATCGCCCACATCCAGGGCTCCTGGCTCACCACCGGCAAGGAGGTCGGCCAGCTCTCCCTGCACTACGGCGCGGACGACCTCGGCTCGATCATGCTGGAGGAGAACGTCGTCTCCTCCGCCGGCGCCAAGCACCGCTCCAACCGCATGGAGATCATCGACCTGATCCGCAAGGCCGGCCGCGTGCCCGCCCAGCGGACCACGACGTACGAGCACATCGTCGTCCACGACGACCCGGCGAACGACCCGGTCGACGAGCGCGTCATGTCGCACATCTCGTCCACCGCGATCGAGGGCGGCACGGCGCACCCCGAGCTGAAGCTGCTCGCCTCCAACTAGCCCCGCCGTGCTGACGATCCACACCGCCGACGAGCTGCGCGTCAGCTGGGACGCGGACCCACTGAAGGACGGCGCGGTCGCCGTGGAGGGCGACCGGGTCGCGGGCACCGGCCCGCTGGACGTGCTGCTGGAGCGCTTTCCGGGGGCGCGGGTCCGCAGCTGGCCCGGGGCCCTCGGGCCGGCGCTCGTCCACGAGGGCCCACTGCCGGAGGCGCCGTCCCCCAGGGAGCGGCTGCACGCCGTCCTGAAGTCGGGCGCCACCGCCGTACTGCAGCAGTACGCCGACACCCCCGACCTCCGCGCGGCGGCCTCCCGCAACGAGGTCGCCGTGCTCCCGCGTACGCGGGAGACCGCGATCGTCGACGCGGGACGTGCCGACCTCGCGGTCTTCGATGCGGACGGAGCATGCATCGCGACGGTGTGCGCGGGCCGCCTGGTACACAGACGCCGCTGAGTTCTGGAGCCGCGTGCACTGGAGCGTCCCTTTAGGGGCGCGGGGAACTGCGCGACCAGCCACATCGAACCCGCAGCCAAAGAACTCACCCAGCGAACACCTGTGCAAACGCCCCCGAACTCTGCGAAACCCCACTGCAATTGGTGGCCGCATTGTCCGAAGAGGCGTCATCGCTCGAACACTGCTGATCCCGGAACGTCGACCACATCGACACCCAAGCGATCTTCTTCGACTCGGCGAACGCACGGACCTGCGCCGCGTCCGAGAGGCTGAACGTCTCATTGGCCACGTCGTTGTCCCCGATCATCGACGTCAACGCGAGCCCCTGCCAGGCCCCCGCACTCGACAGCCCGAACACATCCTGCACTTGATCGTGGGTCGCCTTGGCGGACGTCTCGGCGTAGTCGCCCATGTCCCCGGAGTACGAACTCCCGTAATTCATGGTCATGATGTTGACCGTGGAGACCTTCACGGAGTTGTCGTTGGCGGACTCCAGCAGCGCCAGACTGTCCGCATCCAGCCCGGACGGCATGACCGGCAGCGTGAAGGACACCTTCAGGTCACCGCGCTCCTTCTGGAGCAGCGCGATCGCCTTGGACCGCAGCGCCACCGACGCGGAGTCGGTCAGCGCGTCCCCCTCGATGTCGAAGTCGGCCTGGGTGGAGCCGGCGGCGTCGAGCGCCGCCCCGTACGCCGCCGCGAGCGCGCTCGCGCTGCCGCAGACCTCCGCCAGCTCCTTGCCGGACGCTCCGCCGAACGAGACACGCACACTCGCGCCGGACTCCTTCAGCGCCGAGATCCGGGACTTCACGGCCGCCTTGTCGATGGTGTCCGTGCCGTTCCACTTGGCCGTGCAGTTGGTGCCGTCGGAGATCACGAAGGCCAGGTTGTACGTGCTCGGAGACCCCGTCGAGTCCGTCGCGGAGGCCTCCGTGGCGCTCACGTAGGGCGCGTACGAAGTGCTGGACGAGGTGCTGGAGGAGGACGCGCCCTCGGAGGGCGCCGCACTCGTCCGCGGGGCCCGGGAGGTCTGCGCGGGCGCCGCGTCCGTGGTGCCCGTACCGCCGGAAGAGCACCCCGCCGCCGCCAGAGCAAACAGGCAGGTGAGCCCGGCAGCCGGCCTCAGATATCCCCTCATTGCGTATGCACCCGCTCTCGTGATTTCTGTCTCAGGACCGAAACAAAGTGCGATTCGGGAGTTCCAAGGTGGCACATCCGAGAGTGATTCCCGAATACAGGAAGCGCATGGGAAACCCATGAGTAGCGGTACGCGAATCGGGCAAGCCGGGCCGCGAATCGGTACACAAGGGGAATATGTATCGACCTTGAGGTGCGCGGATGTTCAAGGATTCTCTCAGGGAATGGACAGCTTGGGCCAAGTTTCATGGGCGCCTCACATGAGAACCAGAGAATTGGCCACATAAAGGAGCCCTAATATCCGGGGAATGCAATCCGAGTCAGCCATCGAAAACCACAGTCAAGGGCGCGGCCGCCGCCGCAAACGCGGCAACGCGTCCGAAGACGGTCCCGTGTTCGTTGACAACTCCGGGCGCAGAGCACGTCTGCTGCGCAGGTTCGGCATGCTCGTCGGCGCCGTCTGCTTCGGTTACGCGGTCGTCCTCGGGATGGCCTTCATGGGCTGGGGCACCTCGCTGACCCCGTCCTCGCTCTTCCCGTTCAGCGGCGGCCAGGCCGGCTCCGCACCCGGGGGCAACCTTCGGCCGCAGGGCGGCGAGGCCCCCACCGGCAGGCCGACCGGCACCCCGCCGTCGGGCCTGCGCACGGGCACGGCCCCCTCCTCGGCCGCTTCCCCGGCCGCATCCGCGTCCGCTTCCACCGGCGCCAACTGACCGGAACGGACCCACCTCCATGACTTCGACGACGCCTTCACGCGGCCGCCGGCGCGCCCCCACCAAGATGGAGCGGGCGGCCGGCAAGGCCGCGGCGCTGCAGAAACCGCGCGTGATCCTCGCCCTGCTGCTCCTGCTGGGGCTCACCAGCGTGATGCTGCTCGACGGCTATCTGCGTTCCGAGATCGGCAACGACGCGCGGGTGCGCGACGGCGCGGCCTACGACAAGGTGCCGCAGAAGATCCTCGACGGCGGTCCGCTCCTGACGTTCACGGGCGGTACGGCCAAGACCCAGTCCGTTCCGAAGAAGACCATCGTGCTCACCTTCGACGACGGTCCGACCCCGACCTGGACTCCCCAGATCCTCAAGGTGCTCGACGACAACGACATCGAGGCCACCTTCTTCATGGTCGGCTCGATGGTCTCCCGCTATCCGGGCGTCGTGAAGGACCTCGTGGACCAGGGCAACGAGGTCGGCATCCACACCTTCACCCACGTCGACCTCTCCTACCAGGGCACGGGCCGGCTCCAGCGCGAGCTGAAGCAGACCCAGCTCGCGCTCGCGGGTGCGGCGGGGATCACGACGACGCTGTTCCGGGCCCCGTACTCCTCGGAGATCAACGCCGTCGACAACTACAGCTGGCCCGTCTACAAGGAGATCGGCAACCTCGGCTACACCAGCGTCTTCGTCGACACCGACAGCGACGACTGGAAGAAGCCGGGCGTCTCGAAGATCGTCCAGTGGGCCACGCCGAAGGACAACGAGGGCGCCGTCGTCCTCATGCACGACGCGGGCGGCGACCGCTCGGAGACGGTCAAGGCGCTCGACACGTACATCAAGAAGATGAAGGCGAAGGGGTACTCCTTCACCACCGTCAGCGGCGCGATGGCGAAGCTGAACGGGGCGCCGAACGGTGCCGGTCGCACGGGCGCCACCGGTTCCGGACAGGCCGTCGAGGCCGGGGTGGGACAGACCGGTGCGGGTGCGGGTGCCGGGGCGAGTGCGGGGGCCGGTGTCGGCGCGCTGGGCGAGCAGCCGGGCGGCGCGCAGTCCGCGCCCGGTTCGGGCTCGACCAACTCCTCCTCCAGCAACTCCTCCAACAAGGTGAACGTCGAGCAGTCCGGCCAGCAGAAGGCCACCGGCTCGACCCTCTACGAGGGCAAGGCCCTCATCTACGCGGTCGCGGTCGCCGAATGGGTCCTGCCGCTGCTCTCCTGGCTGCTGCTGGTCGTCGGCATCTCCGTCATGGGGCGCTTCGGGATGATGCTGATCCTCGCCCGGCGCCACTACAGACAGCGCAACAGGAAACGCGGCAAGGGCGGCAAGTTCAGCTGGGGGCCGACGGTCACCAGGCCGGTGACGGTGATCGTGCCCGCGTACAACGAGAAGGAGTGCATCGCCAACACGCTCCACTCGCTGGCGCAGAGCACCCATCCGATCGAGATCATCGTCGTCGACGACGGCTCCACGGACGGCACCAAGGAGATCGCCGAGTCGCTGGGCCTGCCCAACGTCCGGGTCATCCGCCAGGAGAACGCGGGCAAACCGGCCGCCCTCAACAACGGCGTTCGCAACGCCAGTTACGACATCGTCGTGATGATGGACGGCGACACCGTCTTCGAACCGGACGCCGTGCACCAGCTCGTCCAGCCCTTCGCGGACCCGGGAATCGGCGCGGTCGCGGGCAACGCCAAGGTCGGCAACCGCAACACCGTCATCGGCGCCTGGCAGCACATCGAGTACGTGATGGGCTTCAACCTCGACCGCCGCATGTACGACCTGCTGCGCTGCATGCCCACCATCCCGGGCGCGATCGGCGCGTTCCGCCGCGACGCGGTCCTCGAGGTCGGCGGCATGAGCGAGGACACGCTCGCCGAGGACACCGACATCACCATCGCGATGCACCGCGCGGGCTGGCGGGTCGTCTACCAGGAGCACGCCAGGGCCTGGACGGAGGCGCCGAGTTCGCTGAAGCAGCTGTGGTCGCAGCGCTACCGCTGGTCGTACGGCACCATGCAGGCGCTGTGGAAGCACCGAAAGTCCCTGACGGACAAGGGCCCGTCGGGTCGCTTCGGCCGCATCGGCATGCCGCTCGTCGTGATCTTCCAGATCATCACGCCGGTCCTCGCTCCGCTCATCGACGTGTTCACCGTCTACTCGATGATCTTCGTGGACTTCTGGGCCTCACTGCTGGCCTGGCTGGCGGTGCTGGTCGTCCAACTCGTCTGCGCCGCCTACGCGTTCCGCCTCGACCGCGAGAAGTACCGCTACCTCGCGATGCTGCCGCTGCAGCAGCTCGCATACCGCCAGATGATGTACCTCGTCCTGATCCACTCCTCCGTGACCGCCCTGACCGGCGGCCGCCTCCGCTGGCAGAAGCTCAAGCGCACGGGTGAGGTCGGGACCCCGGCAGGAGTGAGCTGACATGAGCTGGGGCTCGGAACAACAGGGGCAGCAGGGGCAGCAGGGGCAGCAGGAGTACGGCTACGGGTACGGGCAGCAGGTGCCGCCGCAGCCGTACGGACAGGGATACCCCCAGTACGACCAGGGTTACGGGCCGCCCGCGCAGCCCGTCCAGTACGAGCAGCCCTGGCAGTACGTTGCCGAAGAACCGCAAGCGGCGGCCTCGAACACCATCCGGATGGACCCGGTCCAGGCCGAGCCCCGGACGGAACCGGCACCGGAACCGAGGTCGGTGCCAGAACCAGAACCCGGATCCGAACCCGAACCCGAACCGGATGCCGGGCCCAGGCCGAAGGGCGGCGGACGCGACCGCTACTTCGACGCGCTGCGCGCCATCGCGCTGGTCCGTGTCGTGGCGTACCACACCTTCGGCTGGGCCTGGGCCGGCCTGGTCTTCCCGTCGATGGGCGTGATGTTCGCGCTCGCCGGCTCACTCATGGCCAAGTCCCTGGAACGCCCCGCGCTCAAGGTGGTCAAGAGCCGGATGCGACGGCTGCTGCCGCCCTTCTGGTTCTGGGGCTTCTTCGTCGTGGTGGCGATGCTGATCCACGACTGGATGCCGGGCTGGCAGATCGTCTTCTGGATCGTGCCGGTCGGCGACCCGCCGGGCAACCAGTGGGGCATCCAGGCCTGGGAGATCCTCTGGTACCTGCGGACGTACCTCTGGTTCGTCCTGATGTCCCCGCTGCTCCTGAAGGTCTTCCGCAAGGCTCCCCTCCCCGTCCTGCTCCTCTCCCTCGCCCCGATCCTGGTCTTCCAGTACGCCTGGCAGCCTCCGTACAACCGCTTCGGCAGCGGCTTGACGGACTTCGCCACCTTCCTGTTCTGCTGGCTGGTCGGCTTCGCGCACCGCGAGGGCGTGCTCCAGCGGCTCAAGCCCGCCCTGGTGATCCTGGCGTCACTCGCCCTCCTGGCGTACGGCGGCTGGTACGCCTTCGCGCACCAGGCGGAGTTCGGTACGTACGACCTGGACGAGGTCCCCGTCGCGCAGACCTTCTGGTCGGCCGGCTTCGTGACGCTGCTGATGTACTTCAAGGCGCACTACGACGTCGACTTCGCCTGGCTCGCCCGCTTCAAGCGGCTCGACCGGACCGTGACGATCTTCAACGGGCGGGCGGTGACGATCTATCTCTGGCACGAGATCGCCCTCGTGCTCGCGGTCCCGCTGATCGACCAGTTCTGGAATGTGCCCGCCTTCGAGAAGTGGCTGCCGCTGGAGAGCCAGTGGTTCCTGTTCGGCATCGGCTGGGTGCTGATCTGGGTCGCCATCCCGCTGGTCGGCTGGGTCGAGGACGTGGCCGCCAAGAAGAAGCCGAAGCTGCTCCCCTGAAGGGGCGTGTGAGACCGGCGTACGGGCCGGGCGCCGCAGAGTCGCCCGGTCCGTGCTGCCACAATGGGGGAGTGACCCGCGCATCCCTGGACAAGCAGCCGCACGAAGTCGCCTCGATGTTCGACGACGTGGCGGAACGGTACGACCTGACGAACGACGTGCTGTCGCTCGGCCAGGACCGGGTGTGGCGCAGGGAGGTCGCGAAGGCGGTCGACGCGCGCCCCGCGCAGAAGATCCTGGACCTGGCGGCCGGTACGGCGACCTCGTCCCTCCCCTTCGCCCGCACCGGCGCGTACGTCGTGCCCTGCGACTTCTCCCTCGGCATGCTGCGGGTCGGCAAGAAGAACCACCCCTGGCTGCCGCTGACCGCGGGCGACGCGACGAAGCTGCCCTTCAAGGACGACACCTTCGACGCGGTGACGATCTCCTTCGGCCTGCGCAACGTCCAGGAGACCGACACGGCGCTGAGCGAGCTGTACCGCGTGACCAAGCCCGGCGGCCGGGTAGTGATCTGCGAGTTCTCGCACCCCACCTGGGCGCCGTTCCGCACGGTCTACACCGAGTACCTGATGCGCGCGCTGCCGCCGGTCGCCCGTGCCGTGTCCTCCAACCCCGACGCGTACGTCTATCTCGCCGAGTCCATCCGCGCCTGGCCGAACCAGCCCGAGCTCGCCGAGAAGCTGCGCAAGGCCGGCTGGTCGAAGGTGGCCTGGCGGAATCTGACGGGCGGCGTGGTGGCCCTGCACCGGGGCTTCAAGGCCGCCTGACGCGTCCTCCGGGCGGGCACCGTCCTCCGGGCAGGCGCCGCCTGACTGCTCTGCCGGGCGAGCGTCGGCTGACGCGCTCTCCGGGCGAGCTGCCGCTCCCGGTTCCGGAGAGCGGCTCTCTCACCTGAGCACCTCGAACGGGTCCCCGGGCTCGTCGAGCTCACGGCGCATGCCGCCCGACGGCGGACCCGGCAGTCGCGGCTCCCGCACACCCGCGCCGCCCTCCGCGTCACCGAGGTCGAACCACACGGTGACCACGGCCCCGCGCGGCACCTCGGAGCCGGGCGGCGGATATTGGCGTACGACGTAGTCGACGACGGTGAGATGGAAGTCGGGCCGGTCGGGCGCGGCGAGCAGCACACCTCGCGCGTCGGCCGTCTCGCGCGCGTCCACGGCCATCAGGCCGATGAGTCGCGGCACGCGCACTTCGGGTGTCTTGGGTGTCAGGCGCACGGACGTCACCCCCAGCGGTACCGGAAGGGTAAGCCCGGGCCCGGCCCTTCCGGAAGCCGTCGGGTGGCTGCCGGAAACCGTCGGGGTGGCTGCCGGAAACCGTGAGGCGGCCTTCCGGAAGCCGTCAGAGAGCGAGGCGGTAGCAGTGCGCGGGCTCGGCCGTCGCGGGATGGGTGAAGGCCTCGGCCAGCTCCATGCCGACGCGTCGGGTCACGGCGATGGAGCGCTCGTTGCCGGGTCTGACCACGGCGACGACATCCGAGACGCCCGCCGCGCGCACCCGCTCCAGGGTGGTGAGCGCGGCGGCGGTGACGTACCCCTTGCCCCAATGCGCCCTGCCGAGCCGCCACCCGATCTCGATCTCGCCCTTCGGCCCCCACTCGCGCGGCCACGGCTGCGCCCCGGTGAAGCCCAGCACCTCACCCTTGGCGTCGACCAGGGTCCACAGACAGAAACCGAGTTCGGCGTCGTGCCTGCGCTGCCGTGCGGTGAGCTCCTCGTACACCGACAGTTCGGCCGCCTTCCCACCGTGGAACTCCATGACCTCGGGGTCGGCGAAGATCCGGTGCCAGGCGAACGCGTCCTCGTCGGTGGGGACACGCAGCCGTACGTCGGGGAGAGCTCGGTTCACGGGGCAACCCTTCAGCCAGGTGATCAGTACCGCTGCATAGACTGCCCATGTCCAGTGCCCGTCAGCACGCAGATTTCGAGTCTTGGGGAGACCCCGCCGTGACCGAGCCCCAACCCCTCTCCGAAAACACCGCAGATGTGATCGTCGTCGGGGCTGGACCAGCCGGTTCCACGACCGCGTATTACCTGGCGAAGGCCGGACTCGACGTCCTGCTCCTGGAGAAGACCGCGTTCCCGAGGGAGAAGGTCTGCGGTGACGGCCTGACCCCGCGCGCCACCAAGCAGCTCGTCTCCATGGGGATCGACATCTCCGAAGAGGCCGGCTGGCTGCGCAACAAGGGCCTGCGCATCATCGGCGGCGGCGTCCGCCTCCAGCTGGACTGGCCGGATCTCGCCTCCTACCCGGACTACGGACTCGTCCGCAAGCGCGACGACTTCGACGAGCAGCTGGCCCGGCAGGCGCAGAAGGCGGGCGCGCGGCTGTACGAGCGCTGCAATGTCGGCGCCCCCATCATCGACGACCGCACCGGCCGCATCACGGGCGTGCACGCGAAGCTGGGCGACGCGGGGGAGAAGCGCGAGGTCACCTTCCACGCGCCGCTGGTCGTCGCCGCCGACGGCAACTCCACCCGCCTGTCCCTGGCGATGGGCCTGCACCGCCGCGAGGACCGCCCGATGGGTGTCGCGGTCCGTACGTACTTCACGTCCCCGCGCCACGAGGACGACTATCTGGAGTCCTGGCTGGAGCTGTGGGACCGCCGGGGCGCCGAGGACCGTCTGCTGCCCGGCTACGGCTGGATCTTCGGCATGGGCGACGGCACCTCGAACGTCGGCCTCGGCGTGCTCAACACCTCCGACTCCTTCAAGGAGCTGGACTGGCGCGAGGTCCTGAAGGCCTGGTGCGCGTCCATGCCGGAGGACTGGGGCTACACGCCGGAGAACATGACCGGCCCGATCCGCGGTGCCGCCCTCCCCATGGCCTTCAACCGCCAACCGCACTACACCAAGGGTCTGCTGCTGGTCGGCGACGCCGGTGGTCTGGTCAACCCCTTCAACGGCGAGGGCATCGCCTACGCCATGGAGTCCGGTCAGATCGCCGCGGACGTCATCGTGCAGGCCCACGCCCGCTCGACGCCCTCGCAGCGAGAACTGGCCCTCCAGCGCTACCCCCGTGTTCTCAAGGACACCTACGGCGGCTACTACACCCTCGGCCGCGCCTTCGTGAAGCTCATCGGCAACCCGAAGGTCATGAAGATCGCGACCCAGCGCGGCCTGACCCACCCGCTCCTGATGAAGTTCACGCTCAAGATGCTCGCGAACCTCACGGACCCGACCGGTGGCGATGCGATGGACCGCATCATCAACGGCCTCTCGAAGGTGGCACCGAAGGCCTGACGCCCTCACGGGGTCGCCCGGGGCCCGGGCGACCCCCGGCGACCTCCGGGGGGCGGTCCAGGCCCCCGGGACAGCACGGCGAGGCCGCCACCCACTCGGGTGGCGGCCTTCACGCCGTATGACTCACAAGGTCCCGCGACTCAGAGAACGCGCACCGCGCCCGTGGCCGGGTAGCCCGAAAGGTCCTGAATCACCACACCCTTGGAGGGGTTGGCCGCGTCCAGGTACTGGCCGTTACCGATGTACACACCCACGTGGTACGCCGAACCGGCCGAACCCCAGTACAGGATGTCGCCGACCTGGATGTTGGACAGCGAAACCGGCGTACCGGACGTCGACTGGTCCTGCGAGACGCGCGGCAGGTCGACACCGACCTGCCGGAACGCGGCCTGCACGAGGCCGGAGCAGTCCCAGGCGTTGGGGCCCGTACCGCCCATCACGTACGCGTCGCCGACCTGAGCCTTGAGGAAGGCGATGACGGTGGCGACACTGCCGCTGGCGGGGGCGGAGACGGTCGAACTCGAGGAGCCCGCGGAGCTGGACAGGACGGTCCGCGTGGACGACCGGGAGGCGGCCTGGGCGGCCGCGGCCTTCCGCGCGTCCTCGGCCTTCTTCTTGGCCTCGGCCTTCTTCTTGGCGTCCGCGAGGTCCGCCTTGGCCTGCTTCGCGGCCTTTGCGGCGGCCGCGTCGCGCTCGGCCTGCAGCTCGTAGTTCGCAGCGGCCTGCTGCGTGGCGTCCGCGGACTGCGCCAACTGAGTGGCCAGGTCGGCCGTCAGGGTGGGCAGTTCGAGGGTCTGGGTCACGGGCTCGGCGGCGTTCGCCGAACCAGCCGCACCGGCCACGGCCAAGGTGCTGAGAACGCCACCGGCAACTCCGGCGCGCATCGCTAGCGTCGACGCGTTGCGGCGGGGCTTCCGGTGGTTGCGTATGTGAGCGGTGTGGGACATGGGTACAACCGGTATCAGGGACTCCCTCATACCTTCAAGAAACGTGTGGTGCGCCACAGTTGTTCAATCCGCGGCCGAATCCGCGGCGCGTCACTCTTTATTGACGCCGTAACGGGCATTCCGGACAGAGATGATCAAGCCTGTGATCATGCACTTTCCGCATTACGTCCGAATTGCCCTCTGCCTACCATTGGTTGCAGCCTGTGGCCAAGGCCGGCTTATCCGACCCATAGGTCGATGTGACACAGGTCACGGAACGGTCACCGGGCCAGCGGCGTCTCGCGCGCACCTCTCGACTCCCCCGTACTCGTGAACGCATGCACGCGCCGATGCTCGTCCACACCGTCCACACCCCTCCCCCTGATGTGTGAACGCGCTCCTCTATCAAGCCCCCGCGTCCAGCACCAATTTGCATGCGTCGGAAGTCTCTTGATATGGAGACGCCGCCCCGGACCTGTGGTGACGAGCGGAAATGTCACATCTGGTGATCGCACGGACGCTTCGCGTATGAAGATCACTGCTCATCCGACTTCATGATCGTTCGTCAGGTGGTGGAGATCACAAAGCTTGTGCAATACCCCGTGTCGCAGATCACAGACCCGCGGGCATAAGATGCGAGGCAGTTGGGCTTGTGACCTGCTTCACATGTACGCGATCTTCGTCGGGACGCACGGGGTTCGTGGGACGGGTGGGGCGGAAGTGCTTGCCTGACGCAACCGCCAGCAGTCAGTGCCGACTGAGAGGAGCGAGGAGCGTGAACGCGTATGCGCCGATCCTCGTACTGGGAGCCCTCGGGGCAGGCTTTGCGATCTTCTCCGTGGTCATGGCCACGCTTATCGGTCCAAAGCGATACAACCGGGCCAAGCTCGAGGCCTACGAGTGCGGTATCGAGCCGACCCCCACGCCGGCCGGCGGCGGGCGCTTCCCTATCAAGTACTACCTGACGGCGATGCTCTTCATCGTCTTCGACATCGAGATCGTCTTCCTCTACCCCTGGGCCGTCACCTTCGACGCCCTGGGTGTTTTCGGGCTCGTGGAGATGCTGCTCTTCGTGCTCACCGTCTTCGTCGCGTACGCGTACGTATGGCGGCGCGGCGGCCTGGAATGGGACTGAGGGGCCTTTAAGACATGGGACTCGAAGAAAAGCTGCCGAGCGGATTCCTGCTGACCACCGTCGAGCAGGCCGCGGGCTGGGTGCGTAAGGCGTCCGTCTTCCCCGCCACGTTCGGACTCGCGTGCTGCGCCATCGAGATGATGACGACCGGCGCGGGCCGCTACGACCTCGCGCGCTTCGGCATGGAGGTCTTCCGCGGCTCACCGCGCCAGGCCGACCTCATGATCGTCGCCGGCCGCGTCAGCCAGAAGATGGCGCCGGTGCTCCGGCAGGTCTATGACCAGATGCCCAACCCCAAGTGGGTGATCTCCATGGGGGTATGTGCCTCATCGGGCGGAATGTTCAACAACTACGCCATTGTGCAGGGCGTCGACCACATCGTCCCGGTCGACATCTATTTGCCCGGCTGTCCGCCGCGCCCCGAGATGCTGATCGACGCGATCCTCAAGCTCCACCAGAAGATCCAGACCTCCAAGCTCGGCGTGAACGCCGAGGAGGCGGCCCGCGAGGCGGAGGAAGCGGCGCTCAAGGCGCTCCCCACCATTGAGATGAAGGGCCTGCTGCGGTGAGCGACGCGAACGGCAACGGGGTGAACCCCGAGAAGGACCTCGGCGCCTCGAACCTCCCCGGCCAGCGCGGCGAGGGCGGTGAGGAGATCCGCGTCCAGCGCGGCATGTTCGGCGCCAACAACGGTGGCGACACCACCGGCTACGGAGGCCTGGTCCGCTCCGTCCGGCTGCCCGGCCCGGCCACCCGCCCCTACGGCGGCTGGTTCGACGAGGTCGCCGACGAGCTGGAAGGCGCCCTGGAGGAACAGGGACTCGTCCCCGACAACGCCATCGAGAAGACGATCGTCGACCGCGACGAGCTCACCTTCCACATCGAACGCGAGTACCTGGTCCGGGTCGCCCAGACCCTCCGCGACGACCCGGCCCTGCGCTTCGAACTGTGCACGGGCGTGAGCGGAGTGCACTACCCCAGCGACAAGGGCCGGGAGCTGCACGCCGTCTACCACCTGCGCTCGATCACCCACAACCGGCTGATCCGCCTCGAAGTCAGCGCCCCCGACGCCGACCCGCACGTCCCCTCGCTCGTCTCCGTCTACCCGACGAACGACTGGCACGAGCGCGAGACGTACGACTTCTTCGGCCTGATCTTCGACGGCCACCCGGCACTGACGCGGATCATGATGCCGGACGACTGGCAGGGCCACCCGCAGCGCAAGGACTACCCCCTCGGTGGCATCCCCATCGAGTACAAGGGCGCCCAGATCCCTGCTCCGGACCAGCGGAGGTCGTACTCATGAGCACGCAGACCCCTTCTTCCGGTTCTTCCGGCGCGTCCGCCGCGGCGGCGCGGGAGACGACCGAGGGCACCGTATATACGGTCACCGGTGGCGACTGGGACGAGATCGCCCAGTCCGCGGCGAAGTCCGACGACGAGCGCATCATCGTCAACATGGGCCCGCAGCACCCGTCCACCCATGGCGTGCTCCGCCTCATCCTGGAGATCGACGGTGAGACGGTCACCGAGGCCCGCTGCGGCATCGGCTACCTCCACACCGGCATCGAGAAGAACCTCGAGTTCCGCACGTGGACCCAGGGCACCACGTTCGTGACGCGCATGGACTATCTGACGCCGTTCTTCAACGAGACGGCCTACTGTCTCGCCGTCGAGAAGCTCCTCGGCATCGAGGACCAGATCCCCGACCGCGCCACGATCATCCGCGTCCTCCTGATGGAGCTGAACCGACTCTCCTCCCACCTGGTGTGCATCGCCACCGGAGGCATGGAACTCGGCGCCACCACGATCATGATCTACGGGTTCCGTGATCGTGAACTCATTCTCGACATCTACGAGCTGATCACCGGCCTGCGGATGAACCACGCGTACATCCGCCCCGGCGGACTCGCCCAGGACCTGCCGCCCGGCGCGGTGGACCAGATCCGCGAGTTCGTGAAGAAGATGCACAAGAACCTTCCCGAGTACGACAAGCTCGCCACCGGGAACCCCATCTTCAAGGCACGTATGCAGGACGTCGGCTACCTCGACCTGGCCGGCTGCATGGCCCTCGGCGCCACCGGCCCGATCCTGCGCTCCGCGGGTCTGCCGCACGACCTGCGCAAGGCCCAGCCGTACTGCGGCTACGAGACGTACGACTTCGAGATCCCGACCGCCGACACCTGCGACTCCTACGGGCGCTTCCTGATCCGCCTGGAGGAAATGCGCCAGTCGCTGCACATCGTCGAGCAGTGCCTGGACCGGCTGCAGCCCGGCCCGGTCATGGTCGCCGACAAGAAGATCGCCTGGCCCGCCCAGCTCGCACTGGGCCCCGACGGTCTCGGCAACTCCCTCGACCACATCAAGAAGATCATGGGCACCTCCATGGAGGCCCTGATCCACCACTTCAAGCTGGTGACCGAGGGCTTCCGCGTCCCGCCGGGACAGGCGTACGCGGCGGTCGAGTCGCCCAAGGGCGAGCTCGGGGTGCACGCCGTGTCCGACGGAGGCACCCGCCCCTACCGGGTCCACTTCCGCGACCCGTCCTTCACCAATCTGCAGGCCATGGCGGCGATGTGCGAGGGCGGCCAGGTCGCCGACGTCATCGTCGCCGTCGCGTCCATCGACCCCGTGATGGGAGGCGTCGACCGATGACCACCACCCCCGAGGGCGTCAGCCTGGGCATGCCCCAACTGCCCGCGCCCGACTATCCGGACGACGTCCGAGCCCGGCTCGAGGCGGACGCGCGCGAGATCGTCGCCCGCTACCCGGACTCCCGTTCGGCGCTCCTTCCGTTGCTGCATCTCGTGCAGTCGGAGGAGGGCCATGTCACGCGCACGGGGCAGCGGTTCTGCGCGGACGTACTGAACCTGACCACGGCCGAGGTCACCGCCGTCGCGACCTTCTACTCGATGTACCGGCGCAAGCCGAGCGGTGACTACCAGGTGGGTGTGTGCACCAACACCCTGTGCGCGGTCATGGGCGGCGACGCGATCTTCGAGGCCCTGCAGGACCACCTGGGCGTCGGCAACGGCGAGACCACCGACGACGGCAAGGTCACGCTGGAGCACATCGAGTGCAACGCGGCCTGCGACTTCGCACCGGTCGTGATGGTCAACTGGGAGTTCTTCGACAACCAGACCGTGGCCTCCGCGAAGCGCCTCGTGGACGACCTGCGCACGGGAGCACAGGTGGCACCCACCCGCGGCGCCCCCTTGTGCACCTTCAAGGACACCGCGCGGATCCTGGCGGGCTTCCCCGACGAGCGCGAGGGAGCCGTGGAGGCGGGCGGCAGCGCGGGCCCCGCCTCACTGATCGGTCTCCGCCTGGCCAAGGGGGAGAGCGTCCAGGCGCGCGTGGTCCACCCGCGAGGCGGCCGGGCACCGCAGGACCAGCCGCCGGCCGAGCACCTGAGCTCGCACGACGCGCCGCAGGACACATCGGCCTCCGATCCGTCGCACCCGGCGGGTCCCGCAGCCGAGGAGGGGGAGTGATGACGTTGGCACCCGAGATCGACGAGACCAGCCCGGAGAAGCTGCTCGCACCCGTGCTGTCGGCCTTCTGGGACGAGGAGAAGTCCTGGTCGCTGGACGTCTACCGGAGGCACGAGGGGTACGAGGGGCTGCGCAAGGCGCTGGCCATGTCGCCGGACGACCTGATCGCGTACGTCAAGGACTCCGGTCTGCGCGGCCGGGGCGGCGCGGGATTCCCCACCGGAATGAAGTGGCAGTTCATTCCTCAGGGCGATGGCAAACCTCACTATCTAGTTGTCAACGCCGACGAATCGGAGCCGGGAACCTGCAAGGACATCCCGCTCCTCTTCGCGAACCCGCACAGCCTCATCGAGGGCATTGTGATCGCGTGTTATGCCATCAGGTCTTCGCATGCGTTCATCTATCTCCGCGGTGAAGTCGTCCCCGTGTTGCGGCGGTTGCACGAGGCCGTTCGAGAGGCCTACGCGGCGGGCTACCTGGGCGAGAACATCCTCGGCAGCGGACTCGACCTCAAGCTCACCGTGCACGCGGGCGCGGGCGCGTACATCTGCGGTGAGGAGACCGCACTGCTCGACTCGCTCGAAGGCCGCCGTGGTCAACCGCGGCTCCGTCCCCCCTTCCCAGCCGTCGCGGGCCTCTACGCGTGCCCGACTGTGGTGAATAACGTCGAGTCGATCGCGTCAGTTCCCGCAATCCTCCGAAAAGGCAAGGAATGGTTCAGGTCGATGGGCAGCGAGAAGTCCCCGGGCTTCACGCTGTACTCGCTCAGCGGCCACGTCGCCAGCCCCGGCCAGTACGAGGCTCCGCTCGGCATCACACTCCGTCAACTCCTCGAGATGAGCGGCGGGATGCGCCCCGGCCACCGGTTGAAGTTCTGGACGCCGGGCGGCTCCTCGACCCCGATGTTCACCGACGAGCACCTCGACGTCCCTCTTGATTACGAAGGAGTGGGTGCCGCGGGTTCCATGCTCGGCACAAAAGCACTCCAGTGCTTCGACGAGACGACCTGCGTCGTGCGGGCTGTCACTCGGTGGACCGAGTTCTACGCCCACGAGTCCTGCGGCAAGTGCACGCCCTGCCGCGAAGGGACGTACTGGCTCGTGCAGTTGCTGCGCGACATCGAGGCCGGCAAGGGCGTCATGTCGGACCTCGACAAGCTCAACGACATCGCCGACAACATCAACGGCAAGTCGTTCTGCGCCCTCGGCGACGGCGCCGCCTCGCCGATCTTCTCCTCGCTCAAGTACTTCCGCGAGGAGTACGAGGAGCACATCACGGGCCGCGGCTGCCCCTTTGACCCGGCCAAGTCCACGGCTTGGGCCGACCGCACGGAGGTGAACGCATGACGGTGACCACCAGCGCTCCCTCGGGAGGGGGAGAGGCGGCGGTTCCGCCGGAGGATCTCGTCTCGCTGACGATCGACGGAGCCGAGATCAGCGTGCCCAAGGGCACCCTGGTCATCCGGGCCGCCGAACAGCTCGGCATCGAGATCCCCCGATTCTGCGACCATCCGCTGCTCGACCCGGCCGGCGCCTGCCGCCAGTGCATCGTCGAGGTCGAGGGCCAGCGCAAGCCCATGGCGTCCTGCACGATCACGTGTACGGACGGAATGGTGGTGAAGACTCACCTCACCTCGCCCGCCGCCGAAAAGGCCCAGCACGGTGTGATGGAGCTGCTGCTCATCAACCACCCGCTGGACTGCCCGGTCTGCGACAAGGGCGGCGAGTGCCCGCTGCAGAACCAGGCGATGTCGCACGGCAACGCCGAATCCCGCTTCGAGGGCAAGAAGCGGACCTACGAGAAGCCGGTCCCGATCTCCACGCAGGTACTGCTCGACCGCGAGCGGTGCGTGCTGTGCGCCCGCTGCACCCGCTTCTCCAACCAGATCGCCGGCGACCCGATGATCGAGCTGATCGAGCGGGGCGCGCTCCAGCAGGTCGGCACCGGCGAGGGCGACCCGTTCGAGTCGTACTTCTCCGGGAACACCATCCAGATCTGCCCGGTGGGTGCGCTGACCTCGGCGGCGTATCGCTTCCGCTCGCGTCCGTTCGACCTCGTCTCCTCGCACTCGGTGTGCGAGCACTGCGCGGGCGGCTGCGCGACCCGCACCGACCACCGGCGCGGCAAGGTCCTGCGGCGCCTGGCCTCCCCCGACCCCGAGGTCAACGAGGAGTGGCTCTGCGACAAGGGGCGGTTCGGGTTCCGGTACGCGCAGCAGCGGGACCGGCTCGAGACACCCCTCGTACGGGGCGAGTCGGGTGAACTGGAGCCCGCTTCCTGGCCCGAGGCCCTGGAGGCGGCGGCCCGGGGCCTGTCGGCGGCCCGCGGCCGGACCGGCGTCCTGACCGGTGGCCGTCTCACCGTCGAGGACGCCTACGCCTACAGCAAGTTCGCGCGCGTGGCCCTCGACACGAACGACATCGACTTCCGCGCGCGCGTGCACAGCGCCGAGGAGGCCGACTTCCTGGCCTCCCGGGTCGCCGGACACGGACGGGACCTCGACGGTACGGGCCTCACGTACACCTCTTTGGAGAAGGCGCCCGGCGTCCTGCTCGTCGGCTTCGAGTCCGAGGAGGAGGCGCCCGGAGTCTTCTTGCGGCTACGCAAGGCTTGGCGCGGACACGGACAGAAGACGTTCTCGCTTGCCACGTACGCGACACGCGGCCTGGACAAGGCGGGCGGCACGCTGCTGCCCGCCGCGCCCGGTACCGAGACCGAGTGGCTGGACGCCCTCGCGAGCGGCGTCGGCCTGGAGGGCGACGGCGCCAGGGCCGCCGAGGCGCTGCGCACCGAGGGTGCGGTGATCGTCGTCGGCGAGCGGCT
>LRTP01000101.1 GCA_001550305.1 Streptomyces diastatochromogenes | reverse complement strand
CGAGGTGGCGATCGCCGCGCCCGCCGACACGGAGCCCGAGCGGCTGCGGGCGTGGGCGCGCGAGGTGCGGGGCGCCGGGCCCGTACCTCGTCCGGACGACCTCGGGGAAGCCGCCGACGAACTCCTGGGCGTGGAAGTCGAACTCGCCGTCCCCCCGAACCCCTTGTTCCGCCGCCTGGGCCCACTCGCCCCGATCGCCCTGCGCACCGCGCTCGGCTGTGCCCTCGCCGGATACGCGTCGCTCGCGCTCGGCGTCGGCCGCCCCTACTGGGCGCTGGTCACCGCCGCGTCGCTCTACCAGGCCAACGTCACCCTGACCTGGAGCCGGGGAGTTCAGCGCGTCGTCGGCAACCTGATCGGCGTCCTCTGCTTCGCCGTGCTCGCTCCGCTGGCCCATCTCAGCCAGGCGTTCCTCGTCCTGCTGTGCCTCGCCCTCAACTTCGGCGCCGAGGCCCTGATCGGCCGCAACTACTGGCTCGGCAGCATCTGCGTGACCCCCATGGCGCTGCTCATCACCGAGTTCGCCCGCGTCCAGCAGCCCGGTGAGCTGATGACCGACCGGGTCGCGGACACCCTGGTGGGTGCGGTGGTCGGCTTCGCCGCGGCGGTCGCGGTCACCAACCGGCGGGCCGGCGACCGTATCGAGGGCGCCCTCGACGCCGTCGATCGGGCCCGCGAACGTGCCGTGGGCCTGCTCGACGCCGAGCGTCCCGATCCCGGCGCCCTGGAGTCCGCCCGCCGCGCGCTGTCCGGTGCCGTCGTCGAGCTGCGCGCCACCGCCGACGCCGCCGCCGGCGAATGGTGGCAACGCGCCCTGCCGGAGGAGCGGGTGATGCGGGCCGAGCAGTCCGGACACCGTACGCTCGCGGCGACGGTACGACGGCAGGGACTGCACTCCTTGGAGGGCGCACAGGCATGACGGCAGCGGATGGGCGTGCGACGGACGCGGCACTCGGCCAGAGCGGCACCGCGACCCCGGCGACACCTCGGCGCGCGGCGCCGATCGGGCAGCCGAGTCGGATGAGTGAGCCCCCGGCCGGGCGGTCGGGTGCGGCGGGCGTTGTGGTCGGTGGTGGTGCCG
>LRTP01001008.1 GCA_001550305.1 Streptomyces diastatochromogenes | reverse complement strand
GAGGTCGCGGCCGCCTGGGGCGTCTCCGCGCTCCCGCACCGCTACGGGCGCGACACCGGCCAGATCGTCGAGGCCGCCGTCGGCGGTGAGCTGCGGGCCCTGGTGGTGGCGGGCGTGGAGGTCGCCGACCTTCCCGACCCGGCACGCGCGCGTGCGGCCCTTTCCGAAGTCGGCTTCCTGGTGTCGCTCGAACTGCGGCCCGGTGAGGTCACCGAGCACGCGGATGTCGTCCTCCCGGTGGCCGCGGTCGCCGAGAAGGCGGGCACCTTCCTGAACTGGGAGGGCAGGGTGCGCCTCTTCGAGGCCGCGCTCAAGCCCGACCAGATGACCCGTCGCCTGGCACCCACCGACGCGCGTGTCCTGCAGATGCTCGCCGACGCCATGGACGTACACCTGGGTCTGCCGGATCTGCGCACCACGCGCGGGGAGCTGGACCGGCTCGGTCCCTGGGGCGGCCTGCGGGCCACAGGGCCCGTGGAGATCGCGGCATCGCTGCCGCGTCCGGCCGCGGGGGAGGCCGTGCTCGCG
>LRTP01001007.1 GCA_001550305.1 Streptomyces diastatochromogenes | reverse complement strand
AACCGGGCCGCCTCCAGGAGGGCGACGACGCGCTCGCCGGGACCCGGCATGCCGCACGCGCGCGTGTGTCGGCCGCCACGGCCGCCGAGGCGGGCGTCAAGGAAGGCGATCTCCTCGCGGTCACCAGCAGTGCCGGAACCGTCGAACTGCCGCTGCAGATCACCGAGATGCCCGACCGCGTGGTCTGGCTCCCGCTGAACTCCACCGGAGGGGGCGTCGCCTCCGACACGGGGGCGCTGCCCGGCGCACTCGTCCGCATCGGCCCGGCGACGCTCGTCGGCGAGGCCCCCAAGGAGGTGGAGGCATGAGCAGTCTGTACCTCGCCACTGAAGACCTCTCCATGTTCGGCCGCGACCCCTGGTGGCTGGTCGTCGTCAAGGCGGTCTTCTGCTTCGCCTTCCTGATGATCACCGTGCTGTTCTCGATCGTGTGGGAGCGCAAGGTCGTCGCCTGGATGCAGCTGCGCATCGGACCCAACCGGCACGGCCCCTGGGGCATGCTCCAGTCGCTCGCCGACGGCGTGAAGCTGATGCTCAAGGAAGACGTCATCGTCAAACGCGCGGACAAGGTGGTCTACGTCCTCGCGCCGATCGTCGCGGCCATCCCGGCCTTCATGGCGATCGCGGTGATCCCCTTCGGGCCCGCCGACAACGAGATCTCGATCTTCGGCCACCGCACCACGATGCAGCTCACGGACCTGCCGATCGCGATGCTCTACATCCTCGCGGTCGCCTCGGTGGGCATCTACGGGATCGTGCTCGCGGGTTGGAGTTCTGGATCCACGTACCCGCTGCTGGGCGGTCTGCGGTCCTGCGCGCAGATGATCTCGTACGAGATCGCCATGGGCGCCGCTTTCGCCTCGGTGTTCCTCTACTCCGGGTCGATGTCGACCTCGACGATCGTCGAGCAGCAGCACGACCGCTGGTACATCATCCTGCTGCCGGTCTCGTTCCTGATCTACATCATCACGATGGTCGGCGAGACCAACCGCGCCCCCTTCGACATGCCGGAGTCCGAGGGCGACCTCGTCGGCGGTTTCAACACCGAGTACTCGTCCATCAAGTTCGCGCTGTTCATGCTCGCCGAGTACGTGAACATGGTGACGGTCTCGGCCGTGTCGACCACGCTCTTCCTGGGCGGCTGGCGGGCCCCGTGGCCCATCAGCACCTTCTGGGAGGGCGCCAACCACGGCTGGTGGCCGATGCTCTGGTTCGTGGTGAAGGTGCAGCTGCTGCTGTTCTTCTTCATCTGGCTGCGCGGCACGCTGCCACGCGTCCGCTACGACCAGCTGATGAAGCTCGGCTGGAAGGTCCTCATCCCGGTCTCCGTGGTCTGGCTGATGCTCGTCGCGACCGTACGGACCCTCAGGAACCAGAACTACGACTTCGCCGACATCGCCCTGTACGTAGGCGGCGGTGTCCTCGTCCTGCTGCTGCTCTCGTTCGCCGTGGACATCTTCCGCGACAAGCAGGGTGCTCAGGAAGCGCCCGCCGAGCCCGCCGCCTTCGACCCGATGGCCGGTGGATTCCCGGTGCCCCCACTGCCGGGACAGGAGCTGCCACCCGTGCCGCGGCGTCGCCCGCGCCGCGAGCGCGAGTTGATTGTCAGTGGTGGGTCCGATACTGCGAGTGACGGATCGAATGGCGGCACTCGTGACGGAAAGGAGGGGTCCGATGGCTGAGGAGCCGAAGGAGACCAAGCCCGGTTTCCAGAACCCCGTCGCAGGCTTCGGCGTGACCTTCAAGGCCATGTTCAAGAAGCGCCTGACGGAGCAGTACCCGGAGCAGCAGAAGACCACCGCCCCGCGGTTCCACGGCCGGCACCAGCTCAACCGTCACCCGGACGGTCTGGAGAAGTGCATCGGCTGCGAGCTGTGCGCCTGGGCCTGCCCCGCGGACGCCATCTATGTGGAGGGCGCGGACAACACCGACGAGGAGCGCTACTCGCCGGGCGAGCGGTACGGCCGCGTCTACCAGATCAACTACGCCCGCTGCATCCTGTGCGGCCTGTGCATCGAGGCGTGCCCCACCCGCGCGCTCACGATGACGAACGAGTTCGAGCTCGCCGACTCCAGCCGCGCCAACCTCATCTACACCAAGGAGCAGCTGCTCGCCGGGCTCGACGAGGGCATGGTCGACACACCGCACTCGATCTTCCCCGGCACGGACGAGCAGGACTACTACCGGGGTCTGGTGACCGAGGCGGCGCCGGGCACGGAGCGCCAAGTAGCCGTCTCCAAGGGTGAGAAGCCCACGGAAGAGGGGGTGGGGGCATGAGCGCGCAGCTCGCCGCCTACTCCACCTCCACCGGAGAGGCCTTCCAGTTCTGGATCCTCGGCACGGTCGCCGTGATCGGCGCCCTGTGCACCGTCTTCATGAAGAAGGCCGTGCACAGCGCGCTCTGTCTCGCCAGCACCATGATCATCCTGGCGGTGTTCTACCTCGCCAACGGCGCCTACTTCCTGGGCGTCGTGCAGATCGTCGTCTACACCGGCGCGATCATGATGCTGTTCCTCTTCGTGGTCATGCTCGTCGGTGTCACCGCGGCGGACTCCCTGAAGGAGACCATCAAGGGTCAGCGCTGGCTGGCCCTGGTGTGCGGACTCGGCTTCGGCGTCCTGCTGATCGCGGGCATCGGCAACGCGTCCCTGAAGGACTTCAACGGCCTGAGCAAGGCCAACGCCAACGGGAACGTGGAGGGCCTCGCCGCCCTCATCTTCACGAAGTACGTGTTCGCCTTCGAAATCACCGGCGCCCTGCTCATCACGGCCGCCGTCGGCGCCATGGTGCTCACGCACCGCGAGCGCACCGAGCGCGCCAAGACCCAGCGCGAGCTGTCCGAGCAGCGCGTACGGGAAGGCAAGCACGTACCGCCGCTGCCGGCCCCCGGTGTCTACGCCCGGCACAACGCGGTGGACATCGCGGGCCTCCTCCCGGACGGCACCCCGTCCGAGCTGACCGTCAGCAAGACGCTGCGGGACCGCGGCCAGATCCGTGACGTGTCCACCGAGGCGCTGAGCGATCTGAAGGCGCTGGAGCAGCGGGCCGAAGAACGCCTGGAGCGCACGAAGACGGAGGAGACGTCCAAGTGAACCCGGTCAACTACCTCTATCTCGCCGCCCTGTTGTTCACGATCGGCGCCACCGGCGTGCTGATCAGACGCAACGCGATCGTGGTGTTCATGTGCGTCGAGCTCATGCTCAACGCCTGCAACCTCGCGTTCGTCGTCTTCTCCCGCATGCACGGCAATCTCGACGGCCAGATCATCGCCTTCTTCACGATGGTCGTCGCCGCCGCGGAGGTCGTGGTCGGGCTCGCGATCATCGTGTCGCTCTTCCGTTCCCGCCACTCGGCCTCGGTCGACGACGCCAGCCTGATGAAGCTGTAAGGGGTCGCTGAATCGTGGAGAACCTGATTGCGCTGCTGGTAGCGGCGCCTCTGCTCGGAGCGGCCGTACTGCTGTGCGGCGGTAGGCGGCTCGATGCCGTCGGCCACTGGATCGGCACGGCGCTCGCGGCCGCGTCCTTCGTGATCGGCGCGATCCTCTTCGCCGACATGCTGGGCAAGAGCGCGGACCACCGGGCCATGAGCCAGTACCTGTTCAGCTGGATCCCCGTTGAGGGCTTCCAGGCGAACGTGTCCTTCCAGCTCGACCAGCTGTCGATGACGTTCGTCCTGCTGATCACCGGCGTCGGCTCACTGATCCACCTGTACTCGATCGGATACATGGAGCACGACGAGCGGCGCCGCCGCTTCTTCGGCTACCTGAACCTGTTCCTCGCGGCGATGCTGCTGCTCGTCCTCGCCGACAACTACCTGCTGTTGTACGTCGGCTGGGAGGGCGTCGGCCTCGCCTCGTACCTGCTGATCGGCTTCTGGCAGCACAAGCCCAGCGCCGCCACCGCCGCGAAGAAGGCCTTCCTGGTCAACCGCGTCGGCGACATGGGCCTGTCGATCGCCATCATGCTGATGTTCACCACCTTCGGGTCCTTCGCCTTCGGGCCGGTGCTCGGTGCCGAGGGGCACCCGGGGCTCGTCGGTGGCGCGACCGAGGGCAAGCTCACCGCCGTCGCCCTGATGCTGCTGCTCGCCGCCTGCGGCAAGTCCGCCCAGGTGCCGCTGCAGTCCTGGCTCGGGGACGCGATGGAGGGCCCGACCCCGGTCTCCGCCCTCATCCACGCCGCGACCATGGTGACCGCGGGCGTCTACCTGATCGTCCGCTCCGCCGCGATCTTCAACGCCGCGCCCGACGCCCAGCTCGTCGTCACCGTGGTCGGCGCCGTCACGCTCCTGTTCGGTGCGATCGTCGGTTGCGCGAAGGACGACATCAAGAAGGCGCTCGCCGGATCGACGATGTCGCAGATCGGCTACATGGTGCTGGCCGCGGGCCTCGGTCCCATCGGCTACGTCTTCGCGATCATGCACCTGGTGACGCACGGCTTCTTCAAGGCCGGGCTGTTCCTCGGCGCCGGCTCGGTCATGCACGGCATGAACGACGAGGTCGACATGCGCAAGTACGGCGGCCTGCGCACGTACATGCCGATCACCTTCGTCACCTTCGGCCTCGGCTACCTCGCCATCATCGGCTTCCCGGGCCTGTCCGGCTTCTTCTCCAAGGACAAGATCATCGAGGCGGCCTTCGCGAAGGGCGGCACCGAGGGCTGGATCCTCGGCGGCGCGGCCCTGCTGGGCGCGGCCATCACGGCGTACTACATGACCCGCGTGATGATCATGACGTTCTTCGGCGAGAAGCGCTGGCAGCCGGACGCCGAAGGCCATGAGCCGCACCCGCACGAGTCCCCGAGGTCCATGACGATCCCCATGATCGTGCTGGCCTTCGGATCGGTCTTCGCGGGCGGTTTCTTCAGTATCGGCGACCGCTTCCTCAACTGGCTGGAGCCGGTCACCGGGCACTCGGAGGGCAACTCGCCCGTCAGCGCCCTCACGGTCACGCTGGCCACCATGGTGCTGCTCGTCGTCGGCGCCGGAATCGCGTACGCCCAGTACGGGCGCAGCCCCGTCCCGGTCGTCGCCCCGCGTGGTTCCCTGCTCACCCGGGCCGCCCGGCGCGACCTGCTCCAGGACGACTTCAACCACGTCGTGCTGGTGCGCGGTGGGGAGCACCTCACCCGCTCCCTGGTGTACGTCGACCACACCCTGGTCGACGGGGTCGTCAACGGCACCGCGGCCTCCATGGGCGGCCTCTCCGGGCGCCTGCGCAAGCTGCAGAACGGCTATGCGCGCAGTTACGCGGTCTCGATGTTCGGCGGTGCGGCCATCCTCGTCGCCGCGACCCTGCTGATGAGGGCGGTCTGATACCGATGTCCTTTCCTCTGCTGACAGCGACGGCGGCGCTCCCGGCGGTCGGGGCGATCGCCACGGCCGCCGTGCCGGCCGCGCAACGCGTCGCCGCCAAGTGGCTGGCGCTGCTCGTCTCGCTCGCCACGCTCGTCCTGGCCGCGATCGTGCTCGTACGCTTCGACCCGGGCGGCGACCGCTACCAGCTCACCGAATCCCACGCCTGGATCAAGGACTTCGGGGTGCGGTACGAGCTGGGTGTGGACGGCATCGGGGTGGCGCTCGTCGCGCTGACCGCGCTGCTGATCCCGTTCGTGATCCTGGCGGGCTGGCACGACGCCGACCCGCACGAGACGGGAAGCAGGCGCTGGCGTCCGACTCAGGGCTTCTTCGGCCTGATCCTGGCCGTCGAGGCGATGGTGATCATCTCCTTCGAGGCCACCGACGTCTTCCTCTTCTACATCTTCTTCGAAGCCATGCTGATCCCGATGTACTTCCTCATCGGCGGCTTCGGAGACCGCGCCCACGAACACGGCGACAAGGCGGCGGCGACCCAACGCTCCTACGCCGCGGTGAAGTTCCTCCTCTACAACCTGGTCGGCGGCCTGATCATGCTGGCCGCCGTCATCGGTCTCTACGTAGTGGCCGGAAACTTCTCGCTCCAGGAG
Source organism: Streptomyces diastatochromogenes (assembly GCA_001550305.1). Taxonomy (GTDB): domain Bacteria; phylum Actinomycetota; class Actinomycetes; order Streptomycetales; family Streptomycetaceae; genus Streptomyces; species Streptomyces mirabilis_D. Next base: position 5,056 of record LRTP01001007.1, on the reverse strand, counting down.
ATCGTGCAGGCCCGCGCCAACGGCTCGCTGCACATGGCGACCAACACGGAGCGGTGGCTGTTCCTCGGCTTCTTCTTCGCGTTCGCGGTGAAGGCGCCCCTGTGGCCGCTGCACACCTGGCTGCCCAACGCCATGGGCGAGGCCACGGCCCCGGTCGCGGTACTGATCACGGCGGTCGTCGACAAGGTCGGTACCTTCGCGATGCTCCGCTTCTGCCTCCAGCTCTTCCCGGAGGCGAGCAAGTGGGCGACGCCGGTCATCCTCGTCCTCGCCCTCATCAGCATCATCTACGGGGCGCTGCTCGCGGTCGGCCAGCGGGACATCAAACGGCTGGTGGCGTACGCGTCGATCTCGCACTTCGGGTTCATCATCCTGGGCATCTTCGCGATGACCAGCCAGGGCCAGTCGGGCGCGACGCTCTACATGGTCAACCACGGGATCTCGACTGCCGCCCTGATGCTGGTGGCGGGCTTCCTGATCTCGCGGCGCGGCTCGCGTCTGATCGCCGACTACGGAGGGGTGCAGAAAGTCGCCCCGGTGCTCGCGGGCACCTTCCTGATCGGCGGCCTCGCGACCCTCTCGCTCCCCGGGCTCGCGCCCTTCGTGAGTGAATTCCTGGTTCTGGTGGGCGCGTTCGAGCGCTACCCGGCCGTCGGCATCGTCGCCACCTTCGGCATCGTCCTCGCCGCGCTCTACACCCTCGTCCTCTATCAGCGGACGATGACGGGCCCGGTGAAGGCGGAAGTCGCCGAGATGCCCGACCTCAGGGTGCGTGAGCTTCTGGTGGTCGCCCCGCTGATCGCCCTGTTGATCTTCCTGGGCGTCTATCCGAAGCCGGTCACCGACATCGTCAACCCGGCGGTCCAGCAGACCATGTCCGACGTCCATAAGACGGACCCCAAGCCCGAGGTGGAGGCGGCCAAGTGAGCACAGCAGCTGTCCACAGCCTGTGGACAACCGCGGCCGAACCGATCTCCAAGATCGACGCGCCGAAGATCGAATACGGGCAATTGTCGCCCACCCTGATCGTGATCGGGGCGGCGCTCGTAGGGGTGCTCGTCGAGGCCTTCGTGCCGCGCAAGTCCCGGTACTACGCGCAGGTCTTCCTGTCCGTCGTCGCGCTCGCCGCAGCCTTCGCCGCGGTGATCGCACTGGCGGCGGGCGGATACGGCACCACGAAGGCGCACATCGCGGCCATGGGTGCGATCGCCGTCGACGGACCGTCCCTGTTCCTGCAGGGCACGATCCTGCTGGCGGGCATCCTCGGTGTCTTCACCTTCGCCGAGCGACGGCTCGACCCGGAGGCGCACGGCAACCGCGTCGACTCGTTCGCCGCGCAGGCCGCCTCCGTGCCCGGCAGCGACAGCGAGAAGGCCGCGGTGAAGGCCGGGTTCACCACCACCGAGGTGTTCCCGCTGCTCCTCTTCGCGATCGGCGGCATGCTGGTCTTCCCGTCGGCCAACGACCTGCTGACCCTGTTCATCGCGCTGGAAGTCTTCTCGCTGCCCCTCTACCTGCTGTGCGCCGTGGCTCGCCGCAAGCGGCTCATGTCGCAGGAGGCCGCGGTCAAGTACTTCCTGCTCGGTGCCTTCGCCTCCGCGTTCACCCTCTTCGGCATCGCCCTGCTCTACGGCTACGCGGGTTCGGTGTCGTACGCGACGATCGCGCAGGTCGTGGACGGCACGATCCCGAACGTCGACCCGGCGCTCGTCGGCACCATGGGCAACGACGTGCTGCTGCTCATCGGCGCCGCGATGGTCGTCATGGGCCTGCTCTTCAAGGTCGGCGCGGTGCCGTTCCACATGTGGACCCCCGACGTCTACCAGGGCGCGCCGACGCCGGTCACCGGCTTCATGGCCGCGGCGACGAAGGTGGCCGCCTTCGGGGCGCTGCTGCGGCTGCTGTACGTCGTCCTGCCGGGCCTGCGCTGGGACTGGCGGCCGGTCATGTGGGCCGTCGCGATCGTCACCATGCTGGGCGGTGCGATCGTCGCGATCACCCAGACCGACATCAAGCGGCTCCTGGCGTACTCGTCCATCGCGCACGCCGGATTCATCCTCGCGGGCGTCATCGCGACCTCGCGGGACGGCGTCTCGTCGGTCCTCTTCTACCTGGCCGCGTACTCGTTCGTGACGATCGGGGCCTTCGCGGTCGTGACCCTGGTCCGCGACGCGGGCGGCGAGGCCACGCACCTGTCCAAGTGGGCGGGCCTCGGACGCAGGTCACCGCTGGTGGCGGCCGTCTTCGCGGTGTTCCTGCTGGCGTTCGCGGGTATTCCGCTGACCTCCGGCTTCGCCGGGAAGTTCGCCGTCTTCAAGGCGGCGGCGGAGGGCGGCGCGGGCCCGCTGGTCGTGGTCGGTGTGATCTCGTCGGCGATCGCGGCGTTCTTCTACATCCGCGTGATCGTGCTCATGTTCTTCAGCGAGCCCCGGCCGGAGGGGCCGACGGTCGCCGTGCCCTCGCCGCTGACCATGACGGCGATCGGGTTCGGCGTGGCGGTCACGCTGGTGCTCGGTGTGGCGCCGCAGTACTTCCTGAACCTGGCGAGCCAGGCGGGAGTCTTCGTCCGCTGAACCACGCACGGCTCGGGCCCCGCTCCCTCCTCGTGAGGCAGCGGGGCCCGAGCCGTGATCAGCGCATCGGCCCGTCGAACTTCCGCCCTCCGAAGATCTAGGGTCTGTCGTCGCTCGAGACCGGCCGGACACGAGTGCGTAGGGAAGCCGATCGGTCGCAGCCTGTGGATAACTCTCGGGCTGTCGGCGCGGACCCCTATCGTGGACGCAGTGGTCGAGGCGCGACGTACGGGGGACGGGACGATGGGCGGGACGGGTGTGATGACCGAAGCGGACGCGACGGAGACGCTGGGAGACAGCGAGGCACTGGCCACGCTCCACCGGGTCTTCGGGTACGACGCCTTCCGCGGCGAGCAGGAAGCGATCATCGAGCACGTGGTGGCGGGCGGTGACGCCGTCGTCCTGATGCCGACGGGTGGCGGCAAGTCGCTCTGCTACCAGATTCCGGCCCTGGTCAGACCGGGTACGGGAGTCGTGGTCTCCCCCCTCATCGCGCTGATGCAGGATCAGGTGGACGCGCTGCGCGCGCTGGGCGTGCGCGCCGGGTTCATGAACTCCACGCAGGACTTCGACGAGCGGCGCGTGGTGGAGGCCGAATTCCTGGCGGGGGAGCTCGACGTGATCTACCTCGCCCCGGAGCGGCTGCGCCTGGAGACCACGCTGGACCTGCTGTCACGCGGGAAGATCTCCGTCTTCGCGATCGACGAGGCGCACTGCGTGGCCCAGTGGGGCCACGACTTCCGCCCCGACTATCTGGCGCTCTCCTTGCTCGGCGAGCGCTGGCCGGACGTCCCGCGCATCGCGCTGACGGCCACGGCCACCCGGGCGACGCACAAGGAGATCACCCAGCGCCTGGCCATGCCGACCGCCCGCCACTTCGAGGCGAGCTTCGACCGTCCCAACATCCAGTACCGGATCGTCCCGAAGGCCGACCCCAAGAAGCAGCTGCTGTCCTTCCTGCGCGACGAGCACGCGGGCGACGCGGGCATCGTGTACTGCCTCTCGCGCAACTCGGTGGAGAAGACCGCCGAGTTCCTCTCCCGCAACGGCGTCGAGGCGGTGCCGTACCACGCGGGTCTGGACGCGGGCACCCGCGCCACCCACCAGTCACGCTTCCTGCGCGAAGAGGGCCTGGTCGTCGTCGCCACCATCGCCTTCGGCATGGGTATCGACAAGCCGGACGTGCGGTTCGTCGCCCACCTCGACCTGCCCAAGTCGGTCGAGGGCTACTACCAGGAGACGGGACGCGCGGGCCGTGACGGACTGCCGTCCACGGCATGGATGGCGTACGGGCTTCAGGACGTCGTCCAGCAGCGCAAGATGATCCAGGGCTCGGAGGGCGACGAGGCGTTCCGCCGCCGGGCAGCCGCCCACCTGGACTCGATGCTGGCCCTGTGCGAGACGGTCCAGTGCAGGCGCTCCCAGCTCCTCGCCTACTTCGGCCAGGACCCGCACACCCCGGCATGCGGCAACTGCGACACGTGCCTCGCACCGCCCGAGACCTCGGACGGCACGGTCGTGGCACAGAAGCTGCTGTCCACGGTGGTACGGCTGCAGCGCGAGCGCGGACAGAAGTTCGGCGCCGGCCAGATCATCGACATCCTGCTGGGGCGGCGCACCGCCAAGGTGATCCAGTTCGATCACGACCAGCTGTCCGTGTTCGGCATCGGTGAGGACCTTGCCGAGTCCGAATGGCGCGGCGTGGTACGGCAGTTGCTGGCGCAAGGCCTGCTTGCGGTCGAGGGCGAGTACGGGACGCTGGTGCTGACCGAGGAGAGCGGGACGGTGCTGCGGCGCGAGCGCGAGGTGCCGCTCCGCAAGGAGCCGCCGAAGCCCACCGTCTCCCGTTCCTCCTCGTCCTCGCGGGGCGAGCGCAAGGCCAAGGCCGCCGCGGCCGACCTGCCCCAGGAGCTCGTCCCCGCCTTCGAGGCCCTGCGTTCCTGGCGCGCCGAACAGGCCAAGGAACAGGGCGTCCCGGCGTACGTCATCTTCCACGACGCCACGCTCCGGGAGATCGCCACGGTGTGGCCCACCTCGGTCGATGGCCTCGGCGGCATCAGCGGGGTGGGCGAGAAGAAGCGCGCGACATACGGAGAGGGCGTGATCGGAGTACTCGCCTCCCTGGTCGGCGGCGCCCCTGGAGCAGCACCGGCCGCCGCGGCCGGTGAGGCACCGGACCCGGACTGGCCCGAGATGGACGCGGAACCGGAGCCGGAGCCGGAGGACTGGATGTAGGGCGCCCCGGCCCTCTGCCCAGCTTTCTGCTCGGCCCCGTGGTCACAGGGCGCGTGACGCGTACGCCCTGACGTCCGCGTCGGAGTCCGCCGTGGCCGTGGCCAGGGCCGCGCGGGCCTCCTCGTCGATCGCGGAGTGCTGCACGAGGGCCAGGACCGTCGCCTTGCGGACGTCGGCGTTCGGGTCTTCCAGGGCCCGGGCGAGCGCCGGGACGGCGAGCCGGGCCTCCGCGGCGGACAGCGCGGTCG
>LRTP01001006.1 GCA_001550305.1 Streptomyces diastatochromogenes | reverse complement strand
TTCCGGAGCCGACACGGGACGCCGCCTCCGGCGTAGCGGTGGCTCCGACGGGCGAGTTCGGCCCGCCGCCGCCCGTGGGACCGACTCCCGAGCGTCCGGCCCCCGCGATGGAGGCCATGTCCGTCCTGGACCCCGAGCCGGAGCCGGATCCGAAGCCCACTCCCGCGCGCGGCTTCGACGCCGTCGCCGAGTCCGTGCTGGCACCGGTTCAGGAGACGGAGGGCGCGGCGTTCCTCGTGGAGCCCGTGGCGCGGATCAACGAGGCCGTGAAGATGGGCCGGATCGAAGAGGCCACGGGGATGGCGGAGCGGGTCGGCGCGGACGCGTCGCGGTCGCTGGGCCCCGAGCACCCGGAGGTGCTGCGGCTGCGCGAGCTGACCTCGTACATCGCCTATCTGGCCGGTGACCCGCTCCGGGCGTTCCACGTGTCCCTCGACCTCGCCCGCGTCCGCAGGCGGCACCAGGACCCCGAGGCCGCGTACGGCAACGTACAGAGCGCCGCCGCGGCCTGGCGCGCCGTGCGCGACCCCGTGCAGGGGCTGAACCTGGGGCAGGACCTGATCACGCTGTGGACCGAGCTCGTGGCCGACGGCGGCCCCGCCGCCGACGACCTCGAACAGCTCGAGTCGGCCCGCACCCGCATGACCCGCCTCACGGAGCGAGCCCGGGCCCGCTCCCTGGCGGACAACCCGTACACCCCCTAGGCGGATGGGAGGACGAGGAGCCCAGTGGGCCCCAGGAAGCCCCGGTGCGCCCCAGGAAGCCCCAGTGCGCCCCAGGAGCCCAGGAGCCCTAGGAGGACAGCGTCCACACGGCGTACGCCAGCGCGTCCGCGTTCCGGTTCAGCGCCGTGTCGTCGATGTTGGACGCCGTGTCACAGGAGGCGTGGTAGCAGCGGTCGAAGGCCTGACCGGAGGTGCCGCCCCACTTGGCGGCCTGGGCGGCCGTCTTGATGTAGTCGGCGCCGCTGAAGAGACCGCCGACCGGGATGCCCACGTTCTTGAAGGGGGAGTGGTCCGAGCGGCCGTCGCCCTCGGTCTCCGGCTCCGTGGCGATGCCGACGCCCGCGAAGTAGTCCTTGAAGGTCTTCTCGATCGTGGGGTCGTCGTCGTAGACGAAGTAGCCGGGGTTCGGTGAGCCGATCATGTCGAAGTTCAGATAGTCGCTGATCTTCGCCCGGTTCGCGGAGGACAGGCCGTTCACGTAGTACTTCGAGCCGACCATCCCCAGCTCCTCCGCGCCCCACCAGGCGAACCGCAGGTGCTTGGTCGGCTGGTACTGGGCACGGGAGACGGCGAGCGCGGTCTCCAGGATCGCGGCGGACCCCGATCCGTTGTCGTTGATGCCGGGTCCCGCGGTCACGCTGTCGAGGTGGGAGCCCGCCATGACGACCTGGTTGGCGTCGCCGCCGGGCCAGTCGGCGATCAGGTTGTACCCGGTGCGGCCGGAGGACGTGAACTGCTGGAGGGTCGTGGTGAATCCGGCCGCGTCCAGCTTCGCCTTCACATGGTCGATGGAGGCCTTGTAGCCGGTGCGGCCGTGTGCGCGGTTGCCGCCGTTGGCGGTGGCGATGGACTGCAGCTGCGCGAGATGGGCCTTGACGTTGGCCACGGGGATGTCGGGTGCGGCTGCCGCGGCGGTCGGGGCCGGCGCGGCGCCGGATATCGCGCCGGTGGTGAGGAGTGTGACGGCCGCGACGACGGCGCCGGTGGCACGCCCGGGAACGGAGAGCTTCATGTGGGGGGCTCCGGATTCCTTGTGGGAATGAGGTGCCTGATGGTGTTTCTGAGGCTGACGTTCCGTCAAGAGCGCAATCCGGTCAGGGCGGTTCGCATAGCGAACCCGGGCCGCCGGGGGCGAAACCCTCTACGACTTGGCGTCCACGGCGGCGGCACCCCGCACGCCGGCGACGGCACCCGCGACCGCCCCGGCCCTGAGCGC
>LRTP01001005.1 GCA_001550305.1 Streptomyces diastatochromogenes | reverse complement strand
CCCCCGCGACCGCCCCGGCCCTGAGCGCCCTGGCCGCCCGCCGCGCGGTCCGCAGCGCGTCGAAGGTGAGCAGCGACAGCGCGAGCCAGACCAGCGCGAACCCGGCCCACCGCTCCGGCGGCATGGCCTCGTGGAAGTAGAGGATGCCGAGCAGGAACTGGAACACCGGGGCGAGGTACTGCAACAGCCCCAGCGTGGACAACGGCACCCGTATCGCGGCCGCGCCGAAGCACACCAGCGGAAGCGCGGTCACCACGCCCGTGGCCGCGAGCAGCGTCGCGTGCCCCGCACCCTCCGTGCCGAAGGTCGCGCCCCCGCTCGAACCCAGCCACAGCAGATAGGCGAGCGCGGGCAGGAACTGGATCGCCGTCTCGGCGGCGAGCGACTCGATCCCGCCGAGGTTGACCTTCTTCTTCACCAGCCCGTACGTGGCGAAGGAGAAGGCGAGGGTGAGGGAGATCCACGGCGGCCGGCCGTACCCGATCGTGAGGACGAGCACCGCGGAGAAGCCGACACCGACCGCCGTCCACTGCAGGGGGCGCAGCCGTTCCTTCAGCAGCAGGACGCCCATGGCGATGGTGACGAGCGGGTTGATGAAGTAGCCGAGGGACGCCTCGACGACGTGCTCGCTGTTCACGGCCCAGATGTAGACGCCCCAGTTGACCGTGATCACGGCCGCCGCGACGCTGATCAGCGCCAGCTTGCGCGGCTGGCGCAGCAGCTCGCCGAGCCAGGCCCAGCGCCGCATCACCAGCAGGGCGACGCCGACCACGGCGAGGGACCACACCATCCGGTGGGCGAGGATCTCGAGGGCCCCGGCCGGCTTCAGCAGCGGCCAGAAGAGGGGAACGAGCCCCCACATGCCGTACGCGGCGAAGCCGTTCAACAGCCCGACGCGCTGTTCTGCCTTGGATGTACGGGGACCCGTCGAGCCGGCGGGGCCACTGGAACCCGCGGAGCCTGCGGGGCCACTGGAACCCGCGGAGCCGGTCGCACCCATCGAATTCTTCGCCTGCTGCACGGCCACCGGCCCTCCCTCTCGCACAGCTGCTCCCGCGCAGCCTCCAAGAAGGTAGCGCCGAGCACCCCCGCCTGTCATGCCCGTATCGCTATACGGTCATTACAGGCGGAGGTGCGGGCGGCGACGGCGCCAGGGCCCCGAGGGGGAGTCAGCCCTTCAGTGCCGCCGCGATGGACTCGGCGACCGGCGTGGTCGGGCGGCCGGTCAGCCGGGACAGGTCACCGCTGGTGCCCGCGAGTTCGCCCTTCTCGATGGACGCGTCGACGCCCGCCAGGATCGCGGCGAGGGGGCCGGGCAGTCCGGCGCCGGTCAGGATGCCGGTGAGCGCCTCGACGGAGACGGCGTTGTAGACGATCTCCTTGCCGGACCGCTCGGCCACCAGGGCGGCGTACTCGGCGAAGCCCCACGCGGTGTCGCCGCTCAGCTCGTACGTCTTGTTCTCGTGGCCCTCGCCGGTCAGTACGGCCACGGCGGCGGCCGCGTAGTCGGCGCGGGCGGCGGAGGCGACCTTGCCGTCGCCGGCGGCCTGGGTGACGGCGCCGTACTCGAGGACCGGGGCGAGGTTCTCGGTGTAGTTCTCGTTGTACCAGCCGTTGCGCAGCAGGGCGTAAGGCACGCCCGACTCCAGGATCGCCTTCTCGGTGCCCTTGTGGTCGTCGGCGAGGGCGGCGGTGAGGGTGCCCGGCGCGCTGGTGTACGCGAAGAGCGCGACCCCGGCGGCCTTGGCCGCGTCCAGGACGACCTGGTGCTGGGCCACGCGGCCCTTGTCGAACTCGTTGCCGGAGATGAGCAGCACCTTGTCGCCGGCGGCGAGGAGGGTCCCGAAGGTCTCGGGCTCGTTGTAGTTGGCGACCGCGATCTTCACGCCGCGGGCCGCGAAGCCGGCGGCCTTCTCCGTGTCGCGGACGACGGCGGTGATCTGGTCGGCCGGAACCTTCTCCAGCAGTCCCTCGATGACGTGGCGGCCGAGGTGTCCGGTGGCTCCGGTGACGACGATGCTCATGACGTGGCTCCTTGTGGGGTAGGTCTGTCACTAACCCTAGGAGGTGCACTAACTCAGCGAAAGTACCCACTTTGAAGTAAGGTACTGGCATGGGAGTAAGTGCAGAGGTACCCACCGACACCGCGGCCGCGTCCAAGCCTGCGGCTGTTTCCAGGCCTGCGGCCGTCTCCAAGTACGACGCGGGCGCGGCGATGTGCCCGTACCGGCTCGTCCTGGAGCACGTCACCAGCCGCTGGGGTGTGCTCGTGCTGATCGAGCTCCTCGACCGCCCCTACCGCTTCAGCGAGCTGCGCCGGGCGATCGGCCGGGTCAGCGAGAAGATGCTCACCCAGACCCTCCAGACCCTGGAGCGCGACGGTCTTGTCCACCGTGACGCGAAGCCCGTGATCCCGCCCCGTGTCGACTACTCGCTCACCGAACTGGGCCGCGAGGCCGCCGAGCAGGTGCGCGCGCTGGCCGTCTGGACCGAGGACCGGATGGACGACGTGGAGAAGTCCCGCCACGCGTACGACGAGGCCCGGGTGTCAGCCACCCGGGCCCCTGGAACTTCCTGAACGCCTCGAACGGACGGCTCGCTCAGCCGACGACCGTCCAGGTGTCCCCGCCCGCGAGGAGCGTGGCGAGGTCGCCCTTGCCGTTCTGTTCGATGGCCGTGTCGAGCTGGTCGGCCATCTGGGTGTCGTAGACCGGCCGCTCCACCGAGCGCAGGACGCCGATCGGGGTGTGGTGCAGGGTGTCCGGGTCGGCCAGCCGGGAGAGCGCGAAGGCCGTGGTCGGGGACGCGGAGTGGGCGTCGTGGACCAGGACCTGTGCCTCGTTCTCCGGGGTGACGGTGACGACCTTCAGGTCACCGGTCAGCTGATCCCGTACGACACCCTTGGCGCGGTCCGCGCCGAAGCGGATCTGCTGCCCGTGTTCGAGCCGGATCACCGCCTCCTCGGCCTGCTGCTTGTCCTTGAGGACCTCGAAGGCGCCGTCGTTGAAGATGTTGCAGTTCTGGTAGATCTCCACCAGCGCCGTGCCCGGGTGGGCGGCGGCCTGCCGCAGTACGTCGGTGAGGTGCTTGCGGTCGGAGTCCACGGTCCGGGCCACGAAGGACGCCTCCGCGCCGATGGCCAGGGACACCGGGTTGAAGGGCGCGTCCAGCGAGCCCATCGGCGTCGACTTGGTGATCTTGCCGACCTCGGAGGTCGGCGAGTACTGCCCCTTGGTGAGGCCGTAGATCCGGTTGTTGAACAAAAGGATCTTCAGGTTCACGTTGCGGCGCAGCGCGTGGATCAGGTGGTTGCCGCCGATGGAGAGGGCGTCCCCGTCACCGGTCACCACCCACACGCTCAGGTCCCGCCTGCTGGAGGCGAGGCCCGTCGCGATGGCGGGCGCGCGGCCGTGGATGGAGTGCATGCCGTACGTGTTCATGTAGTACGGGAAGCGGGACGAGCACCCGATGCCCGACACGAAGACGATGTTCTCCTTGGCCAGGCCGAGCTCGGGCATGAAGCCCTGTACGGCGGCCAGGACCGCGTAGTCACCGCAACCGGGGCACCAGCGCACTTCCTGATCGGACTTGAAGTCCTTCATGGACTGCCTGGCCTCGGCCTTGGGCACCAGAGTGAGGGCCTCGATCGTGTCCGCGCTTCCTGTGGACGTCTCAGCCATCGATGGCCTCCTTGAGCGCCGTGGCGAGCTGTTCGGCCTTGAACGGCATGCCGTTGACCTGGTTGTAGGAGTGCGCGTCGACCAGGTACTTCGCCCGGACGAGCGTGGCGAGCTGGCCGAGGTTCATCTCGGGGATCACCACCTTCTCGTAACGTCCCAGCACCGCGCCGAGATTCCGGGGGAAGGGGTTGATGTGGCGCAGATGGGCCTGTGCGATGTTCTCCCCGGCCGCCCGCAGCCGCCGTACCGCCGCGGTGATGGGTCCGTACGTCGAACCCCAACCCAGAACCAGGGTGTTGGCCTCGCCGGAGGGGTCGTCGACCTCGATGTCCGGGACGTCGATGCCGTCGATCTTCGCCTGGCGGGTGCGGACCATGAAGTCGTGGTTGGCGGGGTCGTAGGAGATGTTGCCCGTGCCGTCCTGCTTCTCGATGCCGCCGATGCGGTGCTCGAGTCCCGGTGTGCCGGGGATCGCCCACGGGCGGGCCAGGGTTTGCGGGTCGCGCTTGTACGGCCAGAACACCTCGGTGCCGTCGTCCAGGGTGTGGTTCGGACCCTGTGCGAACTGCACCCGCAGGTCCGGAAGTTCGTCGACGTCCGGGATCCGCCACGGCTCGGAGCCGTTGGCCAGGTAGCCGTCGGAGAGGAGGAGGACGGGGGTGCGGTAGGTGAGGGCGATCCGGGCCGCCTCCAGGGCGGCGTCGAAGCAGTCGGCCGGCGTGCACGGGGCGACCACCGGGACCGGGGCCTCTCCGTTGCGCCCGTACATCGCCTGGAGCAGGTCCGCCTGCTCCGTCTTCGTCGGCAGCCCGGTGGAAGGCCCGCCGCGCTGGATGTCGATGACCAGCAGTGGCAGTTCGAGGGAGACCGCGAGCCCGATGGTCTCCGACTTCAGCGCCACGCCCGGCCCGGAGGTGGTGGTGACGGCGAGGGAGCCGCCGAAGGCCGCGCCCAGGGCCGCGCCGATGCCCGCGATCTCGTCCTCGGCCTGGAAGGTCCGCACGCCGAAGTTCTTGTGCCGGCTCAGCTCGTGCAGGATGTCGGAGGCGGGGGTGATCGGGTAGGAGCCCAGGTAGAGGGGCAGGTCCGCCTGTTTGGAGGCGGCGATCAGGCCGTACGACAGGGCCAGGTTCCCGGAGATGTTGCGGTAGGTGCCGGTCGGGAAGGTCTTGGTGGCCGGGGCGACCTCGTAGGAGACCGCGAAGTCCTCGGTCGTCTCGCCGAAGTTCCAGCCCGCCCGGAAGGCGGCGATGTTGGCGGCGGCGATCTCGGGCTTCTTCGCGAACTTGTTCCGCAGGAACTTCTCGGTGCCCTCGGTGGGCCGGTGGTACATCCAGGACAGCAGGCCCAGCGCGAACATGTTCTTGCTGCGCTCGGCCTCCTTGCGGGACAGCTCGAACTCCTTGAGCGCCTCGACCGTCATCGTCGTCAGCGGGACCGGATGGACGGCGTACCCGTCCAGCGAACCGTCCTCCAGCGGGCTGGCCGCGTAGCCGACCTTCGCCATCGCCCGCTTCGTGAACTCGTCCGTGTTGACGATGATCTCCGCGCCGCGCGGCACATCACCGATGTTCGCCTTGAGCGCCGCCGGATTCATGGCCACCAGCACATTCGGCGCGTCACCGGGCGTGAGGATGTCGTGGTCCGCGAAATGCAGCTGAAATGAAGAAACGCCCGGCAGTGTGCCTGCGGGCGCTCGGATTTCGGCGGGGAAGTTCGGCAGCGTCGAAAGATCGTTGCCGAAGGACGCCGTCTCGGAGGTGAAGCGGTCGCCGGTGAGTTGCATTCCATCACCGGAGTCACCCGCGAACCGGATGATCACCCGGTCGAGCCGGCGTGTTTCCTTTGCCCCCGCCGGTTTGCGCTGTTCTCCTACGACGGCTTCGTCGGCCTGCTCCGCTGGGCTACTGACCTGGCTGGTCACTTAACTGGACCTCCTTCGAGGCGGCTGTCTGGGAGCGGCCTTCCCGCAGGCCTTCCCGGGATCAACCCTACGTCTGTAAGGGTCGCCTTCCCTCGGCCGTTCGCATGATGGACACCATTTTGAGATGGTTCGACGCCCTGACTTGTCATGACTTACTCGCCCCCGACGCTGCTCTGGAAGACGCTTCCACCTCATCCTTTGGTTCTCGTGCCGGTCTCGCGCCGCTCTGGTGTCGTGCCGGGCCCCCTGTCCTTCGAGGGCGATTCCGTTCGGCCGACCCAGTGCGTTCGGCTGCCCCGTGTCAGTTCCTAGTGTCAGTCCCTCAGGAGTTCAGATAGGTGAGGACCGCGAGAACACGCCGATGATCGCCGTCGCTCGGGGAAAGCCCGAGTTTCAGGAAGATATTGCTGACGTGCTTCTCGACCGCTCCGTCACTCACCACGAGCTGCCGCGCGATCGCCGAGTTGGTGCGTCCCTCGGCCATAAGTCCTAGGACCTCCCGCTCCCGCGGGGTGAGCCCGGCCAGTACGTCCTGCTTACGACTGCGGCCGAGCAGTTGCGCGACCACCTCCGGGTCCAGAGCGGTACCCCCCTGGGCCACCCGCACCACCGCGTCCACGAACTCGCGCACCTCCGCGACGCGGTCCTTGAGCAGGTAGCCGACGCCACGGCTCGAACCGGCCAGCAGTTCGGTGGCGTAGCGCTCCTCCACGTACTGCGACAGCACCAGCACCCCCACCCCCGGGTGCTGCTTGCGCAGCTGCACGGCCGCCTTCACGCCCTCGTCGGTGTGCGTCGGTGGCATCCGTACGTCGGCGACCACGACGTCCGGCAGCGCGTCCTGGGCCGCCAGGTCGGTGATCGTCTTGATCAGCGCGTCGCCGTCTCCGACACCGGCCACGACGTCGTGCCCGCGGTCGGTCAACAACCGGGTCAGGCCCTCCCTGAGCAGCACTGAATCCTCGGCGATGACCACCCGCACCCTGTCCTCCACGATTCTCGGCCCCCCACACCATTCCCCGACCCACGTCGGCCGCGTCCCCGCCCATACATCAGCCCACAGCATCCCAGCATTCGGACCCACCCGCCCCCGAGCAAGGGGAATCAAGGGAAATCAGGGGGAGGGGGAAGGAGAGGGAAGGGGGAATGCGGGGGGCGCACTTTTGGCTCCGGGGTGGGGATTAGGGGGCGGGAATTTCGGGCTGACGGTGGGGAGCGGGGG
>LRTP01001004.1 GCA_001550305.1 Streptomyces diastatochromogenes | reverse complement strand
GGCGGGGGCGAGAAACCCCCCGCCCCTCACCCCCCACCCCCGCTCACTCCCGCTCACCCCCGCCAGGGCAACTCCGCAGTGATCCGACTGGGCCCACCCACAGGAGAGTCCACCACCAGAACCCCGTCCACCGCATCGAGCCGCTCCGCCAGCCCCGCCAACCCGGACCCGCGGGAAACATCGGCCCCACCCACACCATCGTCGACAACCTGAAGCATCAACCGGTTCTCGACCCGCCACACATCGACCGTGGCCCGCGTCGCCCGCGCATGCTTACTGATGTTCTGCAGCAGCTCGGAGACGGTGAAGTACGCGATCCCCTCGATCGCCGGCGCCGGCCGAGCGGGAAGATCCACATCCACCTGCACCGGCACGGTGCACCGCGAGGCCACGGAAGACAGCGCCGCATCCAGCCCACGATCGGTCAGCACGGCCGGATGAATCCCCCGCGCCAGATCCCGCAGCTCCTGCAACGCCGTCTTCACCTCACCGTGCGCCTCGTCCACCATCCGCGCCGCGGCCTGCGGATCCTCGGTGAGCTTCTCCTTGGCAAGCCCGAGCCCCATCGCGAGGTTGACGAGCCGAGCCTGCGCCCCGTCGTGCAGATCCCGCTCGATGCGCCGCAGGTCCGCCGCGGCCGTGTCGACCACGACCCCCCGGTCCGACTCCAGCTCGACCACCCGGCTCGCCAGCCGCGACGGCCCGAGCAGCCCCGCCACCATCACCCGGTCCACCATGGTCAGCGCCCGCACGATCCACGGCGTGGCCATCGTGATCAGCAGCCCCAGCAGCGCGATGACGGTGATCTCGAAGGGGTTGTCCAGGTAGATGCGGTGCATGCCGTCGCCGTAGAGCTGGAGGCCGCCCTGTCCGCCGTACACCGGGAAGAGCCAGAACCACAGCGGATACGTCAGCATCGCCCAGCCGTACGCCCAGAAGTTCAGCGCCACCACGAACGAGAACACCGACCACGGGAACTGCACCACCGAGTACAGCAGATGCCGCCACGCCGAACCGCTCTTCAGGATCGCCCCCATCCACGCCAGCGCCCCCTGCTTGCGCACCCGCAGGGGCTCCGGCGCGGCCACGTCGATCCCGAGCAACCCGCGCGCCCGCGTCCGCTCCAGCGCGCCGAACCCGCGGACGCCGGCGAGGGCCGCGGCGAGAACCGGGATCCCCAGGAAGGTGATCAGCAGACCCATGCCCAGCGAGAACATCGTGACGGCGAACGTGAACATGAGGATGCCGACCGGCAGGCCCGACATCACGTAACCGAACTCGCGCCAGCTGCGCGCCTCGATCGGCGCCCGCAGCGGTGTCGGGAGGCGGTGCCGCCGCTCCTCGGCACCCGCCTCGTGGAATCCGGGCCCGCTCGGGTACCCGTACCCCTGTCCGTACTCCGTCGCCATCGGTCTCGTCCGTTCTGCTCGTCCTGCTTGTCGGTTCGTACCCCCACCCTGCTGTTCTCGGCCCTTGCCGACCATGGAGCGGGTCGGCGTCTTGGGACGGGGGTTTTCCCTACCTCGAAGCCGGACGGAAGCCGCATGCCGACGGACCCGTCAAGGCGGACGCACCAAGGTGGACGCGCCAAGGCCGACCCGTCGAGGCGGACCCGCACAGGTCACCCCATAGGCCGACCCCGTCAGCCCCGTCAGCCCCGTCAGCCCCGTCAGCCCCGTCAGCCCCGTCAGTCCCGTCAGTCCCGTCAGTCCCGCCCGTCCCCCCGGTCCCGCCAAGGCAGCTCCGCCGTGATGGTGGTCGGGCCGCCGGGCGGTGAGTCGATGACGAACAGCCCGTCCACCGCGCCCAGCCGGTCCGCGAGCCCCGCCATCCCCGTACCGCCGTCGAGGGCGGCTCCACCGCGCCCGTCGTCCTGGACCTGTATGAGCAGCCGCTCGTCCGTCCGCCACACGTCGACGGACGCGGAGCGCGCCCCGCTGTGCTTGCTGACGTTCTGCAACAGCTCGGACACGGTGAAGTAGGCGATGCCCTCGATGGCGGCGGCCGGTCTCGTCGGGAGGTCGGCCGTCACCTTCACCGGCACGGTGCAGCGCGAGGCGATCGACGACAGCGCCGCGTCGAGGCCCCGGTCGGTGAGGACCGCGGGATGGATGCCGCGGGCCAGATCGCGCAGCTCCTGCAGGGCCAGCTTCACCTCGCCGTGCGCCTCGTCGACCATGGCCGCGACGGTCTCGTCGGCCTGCCCCTCGAGGATCTTCTCCTTGGCGAGCCCGAGCCCCATCGCGAGGTTGACGAGCCGAGCCTGCGCCCCGTCGTGCAGGTCGCGTTCGATGCGCCGCAGGTCCGCCGCGGCCGTGTCGACCACGACCCCCCGGTCCGACTCCAGCTCGGCGATGCGTCGCTCCAACTCGTCCGAGGGCGACAGCAGCCCACGCACCATGGCCCGGTCCACGTTCGTCAGCCCCCGCGCGAGGAACGGCAGCACCGGCCACAGCAGGAACAACGACGTCAGCGTGACCGTGAACGTGACGATGCCCCACGGCAGCCGGATGAAGTCGTACAGCACGGTCCGCCAGGCCACCGGGTCCCGCAGGCTCGACCACAACCAGGGGAGGAAGCCCGTCCCGCGCACCGGCATCGGGCTCGGCTCGTCGATCCGCACGCCGAGCAGCTTGCGCGCCCGCGCCCGCTCCAACCGGCCCAGCAGCCGGGTGCCCCGCAGCCCGCCCGCGAGCAGCGGCAGCCCGATCGCCGTCACGGCCAGCCCCGCGCCCGTGGAGACGAGCGTCACGACATACACGAAGCCGAAGATCGAGACCGGCAGATTGGCGAGGAGGTGCGCGATCTCCTTCCACGTCTGCCGGCCGAGCGCGAAGCGTGGGGGAGGCAGCCTGTCGCCGTCGGCCGACTCGTCCGGTACATCTTGTGCATCTGGTACATCCGGTACACCCCGTATGTGCGGGGCTTGCGGCGTGTCCGACGGGCCGAGGGGGCCGAGGGGGCCGACAGGGGTGATGCGTTCGGTCATATTCGCTAGCCTGCCCGGCGGCGGGCCGTCGCGCCATGAGGTCGACCGCCACGATCCACTGGGGAAAACCCCACCCCTTGAGATGAAAGCGAAGGCCGCCGCGCGGTGTACCTGGACGTGCTCGCGAGGTGAAATGGGAAGTGACCGCGAGATGCGGACGGGAACCCGGTGACACGTGAGCCGGGCGAGTGCGCGAACCCGGCGACGGGCGAGACGGACGAGTCCCTGACATGTCCCCGATAGTCAATGCGTGACGGGCTGCTTACCGTCTCTTTAGCAGGCCCTAGACTCCCGTCCGTACAGATCGTCGAACGGGGCGCATCACAGCGTGCGCGACGGGGCGCGCGCCGGGCGCAACGAGGTCAGGGAGTGAGGGGCTGACGTGCCGGAACCGACCGTTGTCTCGGCAACCGGGGCCGTCGTCGCGGCGGGCTACTTCCAGTCGTACTCGGTCGTCGGACTGCTCGTCGTCGTCGGCGTGCTCTTCGTCGCCGTCGCCTTCGGGGCGGGCCGTCTGCTGCGGCCGGTGGTCCCGACCCCCGAGAAACTCCTGACATACGAGTGCGGCGTCGATCCCGTCGGCGAGGGCTGGGCCCACACCCAGGTCCGCTACTACGTCTACGCCTTCCTCTACGTCATCTTCGCCGTCGACTCGATCTTCCTCTTCCCCTGGGCGACCGTCTTCGCCGCGCCCGGCTACGGCGCGGCCACCCTCGTGGAGATGTTCATCTTCCTCGGCTTCCTGGCCGTGGGCCTGCTGTACGCATACAAGAAGGGCGTCCTGACATGGACGTGACCCCCTCGGACGTGACCCCCTCGACGCCCTCCGAACCGGCGCCGCTGCCCGAGCCGGTGCTGCCCGAACCGGTGATGCTTTCCGAGCCTGTGCTGCTTCCCGAGCCGAAGCGGCTCGGCGTGCTCTCCCGGCTGGCCCCGGAGCCGATGAAGGTGGTCCTGAACTGGGGCCGCCGCTACTCGCTCTGGGTCTTCAACTTCGGCCTCGCCTGCTGCGCGATCGAGTTCATCGCCGCGTCGATGGCCCGCCACGACTTCATCCGGCTCGGCGTGATCCCGTTCGCGCCGGGTCCGCGCCAGGCCGACCTGATGGTCGTCTCCGGCACGGTCACGGACAAGATGGCCCCGGCCGTCAAGCGCCTCTACGAGCAGATGCCCGAGCCGAAGTACGTCATCTCCTTCGGCGCGTGCTCCAACTGCGGCGGCCCGTACTGGGACTCCTACTCCGTCACGAAGGGCGTCGACCAGATCATCCCGGTGGACGTCTACGTCCCCGGGTGCCCGCCCCGCCCCGAAGCGCTGCTGCAGGGCATCCTCAAGCTCCAGGAGAAGATCGCCCGGGAGTCGCTGGGGGAGCGCTACAGCTCCTCGCCGCGTCCGTCGGCCGCCGCCCTGCAGAGCGACCTGGTGCGTCCGCCCGCCGTGGGGGAGGACCGATGACCGTCGGCTGGCTCCCCGCCCCCGTCGAGGAACTCTTCGGCCCGGAGGCCACGGCCGAGGAGTCGTACGAGGTCCTGACGGTCGACGTACCGCCGACCGCCTGGCTCCCCGCCCTGGAGACCGCGCGCGACTCGCTGGGCTGCACCTACTTCGACTGGCTGAGCGCCGTCGACGAACCAGGCACGGGCTTCCGCGTCGCCGCGCACGTGGTGGCCCTGTCTCCCGTACGCCGCCTCCTCGTCCGTACGACCGTCCCGCACTCGGCACCCGTCCTGGCCACGGCGGTCTCCGTGTACGCCGGCGCCGGCTGGCACGAGCGCGAGACCCACGAGATGTTCGGCGTCATCTTCGAGGGCCACCCGGGCCTCGACCCCCTTCTTCTCCCCGAGGGCTTCGAAGGCCACCCCCTCCGCAAGGACTTCGTCCTCGCCGCCCGCGTCGCCAAGGCCTGGCCCGGGGCGAAGGAGCCGGGGGAGTCCGATCACGGTGGCCCCAAGCGTCGCCAGATGCTTCCGCCCGGCGTACCCGACCCCAACGAATGGGGTCCCCTGAAGGGCCAGCTCCCCCCGGCCCCCGCCCGCCCGGCGCGCGGAGCCGCCC
>LRTP01001003.1 GCA_001550305.1 Streptomyces diastatochromogenes | reverse complement strand
CCGCCGGCCCACGCCGTGCGCGCAGCGCGAGCCAGGGCTCCGCGACACAAAGGACACAGGCCACCGGGCAGCCGCCCGCTGCCGCGGCGCCGCGCAGCTCCGACGCCCCTTGGCACCACGCCCGCCCCGCGTTCGACGAGCCGCAGCAGGAGCAGGAGCAGGAGCCGAAGCAGGAGCAGACGCCGCAGCAGGAGCAGGAGCAGGAGCAGGCGCCGAAGCAGGCGCCGAAGCCGGAGTCCAGGTCGGAGTCGGAGCCGGGGGCCACCCCGGACCCCGCGGCTGCCCCGAGTCCGGCCCCCGAGGCCACCTCGAAACCCCCGGCATCCCCTGATTCGGGCTCCGATTCGGGCTCTGATTCGGGCTCCGGCTCGCACCCCGACTCCACCCCCACCCCCACCCCCGAAGACCCTGCTCCCGAAGATCCCGCTCCCGAAGATCCCACCCCCAGAGACCCAGCCGGAGGCACGCAGTGAACGACGCTCTCGACGTCGCCCTACGCCTCCTCGTCGTCTTCGTCGTGTTCTTGACGTTCCCCCTGATCGTCGGCCAGACCGAGCACAAGGTGATGGCCCACATGCAGGGCCGCCTCGGACCGATGTACGCCGGCGGCTTCCACGGATGGGCCCAACTCGTCGCGGACGGCGTGAAGTTCGCGCAGAAGGAAGACATCGTCCCCGCGGGTGCGGACCGCCGTATCTTCCAGCTCGCCCCCGCCGTCGCCCTTCTCCCGTACCTTCTCGTCCTCCTCGCCATCCCGATCGGCCCGGGTGAGGGCGCCGTCGGCCAGGTCGTCGACGCGGGCATCTTCTTCGTTCTCGCCGTGATGGGCGTGGGCGTCCTCGGCTCGCTCATGGCGGGCTGGGCCTCCGCCAACAAGTTCTCCCTTCTCGGCGGCCTGCGCACCGCCGCGCAGCTCCTCGCCTACGAACTCCCGATGCTGCTGACCGCCGCCTCCGTCGCGATGGCGGCCGGCACGGTCTCCCTGCCCGGCATCGTCGCCGCCTTCGAGTGGTGGTGGGTGCCCTGGCAGATCGTCGGCGCGGTCGTCTTCTTCGTGGCGGGCCTCGCCGAACTCCAGCGCCCGCCCTTCGACATGCCCGTCGCCGACTCGGAGATCATCTTCGGCGCGTACACCGAGTACACCGGACTGCGCTTCGCGCTCTTCCTCCTCGCCGAGTACGCCGGAATCGTCGTCCTGTGCGGTCTGACCACCGTCCTCTTCCTGGGCGGCTGGCACGGACCGTGGGGTGCCGACGGCCTCGGCTGGGTCTGGACCCTTCTGAAGGCGGCCCTCCTCGCCTTCGTCGTGATCTGGCTGCGCGTCACCTACCCCCGCCTGCGCGAGGACCAGCTCCAGAAACTCTCCTGGACCCTCCTCGTCCCCCTCTCTCTCGCCCAGATCGCCCTCACCGGCATCGTCAAGGTGGTGATCTCGTAACCATGGCCGAGCCTCTCCCGCCCACCCGCTCCCGCATTCCTGGCTCCGGACTCGCCAAGGGCCTGGCCGTCACCCTCCGCACGATGACGAAGAAGACCGTCACCGCGCAGTACCCGGACGCCCAGCCCGAACTCCCGCCCCGCTCCCGCGGCGTCATCGGCCTGTTCGAGGAGAACTGCACGGTCTGCATGCTGTGCGCCCGCGAGTGCCCGGACTGGTGCATCTACATCGACTCCCACAAGGAGACGGTCCCGCCGGCCGCCCCCGGTGGCCGCGAGCGCAGCCGCAACGTCCTCGACCGCTTCGCCATCGACTTCTCCCTGTGCATGTACTGCGGTATCTGCATCGAGGTCTGTCCTTTCGACGCGCTGTTCTGGTCACCGGAGTTCGAGTACGCGGAGACCGACATCCACGAACTCACCCACGAGCGCGACAAGCTCCGCGAGTGGATGTGGACGGTTCCGGCCCCGCCCGCCCTCGACCCCGGCGCCGAGGAACCGAAGGAACTGGCCGCCGCCCGCAAAACCGCCGACAAACTAGCCGCCGAGGCAGCCACGGCAGCCGAGGCAGCCGAACTCGCGGCTCGGACAGCCGAACAGGCAGCCCAGCCCGAACCCCCGGCCGACGGCACGACCACGACCACAGGCACGACCACGGACGCGACCACGGACGAGACGACAGGCACGACCTCAGACACGATCGCAGGCACGACCTCAGGCACGCCCGAGCCCTCCAAGCCCTCCGACCCGCAGGACGGTGCGTCGTGAGCCTCGCAGCAGCCACGGCCGCCGCGGCGCGGGCCACGACCACCACCGCCGAAAGCCACGGCTTCCTCTCCCCGACGGGCGTCGAGATCGCCTTCCTCCTCGTCGGCCTGGTCACCTTCGGCGCCGCGATCGTGACCGTCACCACCAAGCAGCTGGTGCACGCCGCCCTGTGGCTGGTGATGACGCTCGGCGGCCTCGCCGTCGAGTACCTCCTGCTCACGGCCGAGTTCATCGCCTGGGTGCAGGTCCTCATCTACGTCGGTTCCGTCGTCGTCCTCCTTCTGTTCGGTCTGATGCTCACCAAGGCGCCGATCGGCCGCTCCCCGGACGCCGATTCGGGCAACCGCTGGGCCGCCCTCACCGTGGCCGTCGCCGCGGCCGCCGCCCTCGTCTGGGTGGTCGTGGACGCCTTCCGCACCACCTGGGTCGACCTGAAGGGCCCCGCCGCCGGTTCCACCGAGGTCACCGGAGCGAGCCTCTTCCAGAACTGGGTCCTCCCCTTCGAGGCCCTCTCCGTCCTCCTCCTCGCCGCTCTGGTCGGCGCGATCGTCCTCTCCCGCAAGGCGAAGGCTGACGCCACCACCACGGCGGACGCTGCCACCCCCGCGGGTGCCCAGAGCCGCCGGAGCGAGAAGGAAGGGACCCGCTGATGCACCTCGCCTATCCCGCCGTGCTCTCCGCCCTCCTCTTCTGCACGGGCCTGTACGGAGTCCTCGCGCGCCGCAACGCGATCCTGGTCCTGATGTCCGTCGAGCTCATGCTCAACGCCGTCAACCTGAACCTCGTCGCCTTCGACGTCTGGCTCTCCAGGACCGCCCGCGACACGCTCCACTCCGGCCAGGCCCTGACCCTGTTCACCATCGCCATCGCGGCCGCCGAGATCGGCATCGGCCTGGCGATCGTCCTCGCCGTCTACCGGGGCCGCGGAACCTCGGACATCGACAAGCTGCGCGACACCGCCGAGGGCCCCGCCCCGGACGGCTCCCACGGCGACGGCACCGAAGAAGCCCCCGTCACGGGAGACGAGAAGGCTGAGGCCACCGCGTGACCACGACCACCCTCGCCGTCCTCGTCCCCCTCCTTCCGTTCCTGGGCGCCGCGGCCGGACTCCTCCTCGGCCGCACGGCCCCCGGCTACGTCCGGCCCCTCGCGGTGCTCCCGTCCCTCGCCTCGCTCGTCCTCGCCGTACTGGTCGCCGTGCGCCAGGGCGGCGGCCAGGCCATCAACGCGGCCACCGAACTGACGCCCACCGGCTCGATCCCGATCGAACTCGCCCTGCACATCGACGGCTTCGCCGCCCTCGTCGCCGTACTCGTCGGCGTCGTCGCCTCCTGTGTGCAGATCTACTCGACGGGATACCTGCGCGACGACCCGCGCTACCCCTCGTACGCCGCTCTCATCTCCCTCTTCACCTCCGCGATGCTGCTCGTCGTCTACTCCGGCGACCTGATCGTGCTCCTGGTCGGCTGGGAGGTCATGGGCATCTGCTCGTACTTCCTGGTCGGCCACTACTGGGAGACCCCCGAGGCCCGCGCCGCCTCGATCAAGGCCTTCCTGGTCACCAAACTCGGCGACGTCCCCTTCCTCATCGGTCTCTTCGCCCTCGCCACCGACGCCGGGTCCTTCCGCATCACCACGGTCCTCGGCACCGTCGCGAGCGGCGGACTGCACCATCCGACGCTGATCGCCCTGCTGCTCCTCGCCGGCGTGGCGGGCAAGTCGGCGCTGTTCCCGCTGCACACCTGGCTGCCCGACGCGATGGCGGGCCCGACACCCGTCTCCGCCCTGATCCACGCGGCGACGATGGTCGCCGCCGGTATCTACTTCGTCGCCCGGCTCCTCCCCGTCTTCCAGGCCTCCTCGGCCGCGATGGTGGTCCTCGCCGTCATGGCCGCCGTCACGATGGCGGGCTCGGCACTCGCCGCACTCGCCCAGGACGACATCAAGCGGGTCCTCGCGTACTCGACGATCGGCCAGCTCGGCTACATGGCAGGCGCCCTCGCCGTCGGCGACCGCGGTGCCGCCGTCTTCCACCTCCTGTCCCACGGCGCCTTCAAGGCGCTGCTGTTCCTCGCCGCCGGCGTGATCATCCACGCCTCCGGCACCAACTCGCTGGCCGTCATGTCCCGCATGACGGGCCTGCGATCCCGCGTCCCCGACGCCTACTGGACGATGACCGTGGCGCTGCTCGCGCTCGCCGCGATCCCGCCGTTCAGCGGCTTCTTCTCCAAGGAGGCCGTCCTCGGCGCGGCCGAGCACGTCGCCACCGGCCACACCGGGCACGCCCCCGGCTCCGCGGGCTGGATCGTCCTCGTCGCCGGTCTGGTCACCGCCGTACTCACCGCCGCGTACGCGACCCGGCTGTGGCTGCTGGCCTTCCACGGCCGGGGCGTCAAGGCTCCCGACCACGGCAAGGAGCCGCGCAGCATGACCGTCGTGCTGTGGGTGCTCGCCGTCCCTTCCCTCGCTTTCGGGCTCGCGTACGGCCGACTGCCCGACTGGTTCGACGGCCGCGACCTGGCACCGGTCCTCACCACCTCCGTCCTCGGCACGGGGCTCGCCCTGGTGGGCGGGATCATCACCTACGGCGCCTGGCGGCACACCACCGCGCTGGCTCCCCGCGTGCCGATGGGTGCGGTCGTGGCCCACCCCGATGCCGAACCCGCGCGGGTCGAGGCGGAGGCGATCGCCAGTCACGCGCCCATGTTCGGAGACATGGCCTACGCCCCGGACCCGGCGGATCCCGGACGGCTGCTGCTCGGCCCGCTGCACCGGCACGCGGCCGTCGGATTCCACCTCGACGCCGTGTACCACGTGCTGTTCGTCCGCCCGGTCCAGGCCGGAGCCGCACTCGTCCGGTTCCTCGATCGTGAGGTCGTCGACACCTACGTACGCGGTGCCGCCGCCCTACCGCGCCTGCTCGGCGCCGCCGTACGGCGCGCGCAGACCGGCAATGTGCAGACCTATGTGAGCGCGCTGCTCGCCGGCACCGTCGTCCTGGTGGTCGCCGCCCTCCTCGTCGCCACGGGAGCGTGAGCAGGCGTGATCGATATCAGTGAATCCGTGATGCAGATTCTTCTCGCGTTGATCGTCGTCGGGCCGCTCATCGGCGCCGCCGCCGCTCTCCTGCCCGCGCCGCCCGGACTGAAGGGGAAGTCACCGGACCAGGCCGTGCTGCGGCACGGCGTGATCGTCACCGGTGTGGTGCTCATCGCCGCGATCGTCCTCGCGCTCGGCTTCGACCACGACCACCCGTCAAAGATGCAGGCCACGACGGACATCAGCTGGATCCCCGCACTCGACGTGCGGATCCACCTCGGCATCGACGGCATTTCCCTCCCCCTTGTGGTCCTGACCGCGCTGCTGACCTTCCTCTGCGCGCTCTACAGCTACTTCAAGATGCCCGCGGGGCCGACCCCGAAGGCCTTCGTCGCACTGCTGCTCGTCCTCGAGTCCGGCACCCTCGCGACCTTCGCCGTCCTCGATCTGCTGCTGTTCTTCCTCGCGTTCGAGATGGTGCTCATCCCGATGTACTTCCTCATCGCCCGGTGGGGCGGTGCGCAGCGCCAGGCCGCGGCCTGGAAGTTCATCCTCTTCACACTGCTCGGTTCGGTCGTCATGCTGCTGGGCCTGCTCCTGATCGGAATCAAGGCGGGCACATTCGACATGGTGGCACTCGCCACTGACAACGGCCGGTCGCTGACCACATCCGTGCAGGTCATCGCCGTTTTGGCGATCGGAATCGGGCTCGCGGTCAAGACGCCGATGTGGCCGCTGCACAGCTGGCTGCCGGACGCCCACACCGCCGCGCCCACCGTCGGCTCGGTCCTGCTGGCCGGTGTACTGCTGAAGATGGGTACGTACGGTTTCGTCCGAATTCTGCTGCCGATCGCGCCGGACGGGATGCACACCTTCGCCCCCTACCTCGCCGCCTTCGCCGTGGTCGGGATCATCTACGGATCCCTGGCCTGCCTGGCCCTCGCGAAACAGGGAGCGAAGGGCGATCTCAAGCGGCTCATCGCGTACTCGTCCGTCGGTCACATGGGATTCGTCCTGCTCGGCATCGCGACGATGACCCCGACCGGCGTGAACGGCGCGCTGTTCGCCAACATCGCCCACGGCCTCATCACCGGACTCCTCTTCTTCCTCGTCGGGGCGCTGAAGGACCGCACGGGCACCACCGACCTCGACACCCTCGCCGAGGAGACCGGCGCCGCGCTCTACGGCAAGGCTCCGCGTCTCGGCGGGCTCCTCGCCTTCGCCGCCGTCGCCTCGCTCGGGCTCCCGGGCCTCGCCGGATTCTGGGGCGAGATGCTGGCTCTGTTCGGCGCGTTCAAACCCGCAGCCGACCTCAGCCGTCCCGCGTATCTGACGTTCATGGCGATCGCCGCCTTCGGCACGCTGCTCACGGCCGCGTACATGCTCGTCGTCGTACGCCGTGTGTGCATGGGCGAGACCCCGGGGCAGGAGGCGCCGAAGCTCGCCGACGTCCAGAGCTACGAGTTCGCGGCCTGGACGCCGCTCGTCGCCCTCACCGTCGTCGCCGGTCTGTGGCCCAAGGCCCTCCTCGGCCTGACCGACCCGGCCGTACAGCAGCTCTTCGCAGGAGGCACCCGATGAGCTCCCTGGTCCAGTCCGTCGACTGGCTCGCGATCGCGCCGCCCACCCTCGCCGCGGTCGTCGGACTCGTCGTGCTCGTCGCCGACCTCTTCATCGGAGAGGACAAGAAGGCGGTACTCGGCTGGGTGTCGGTGGCGGGGCTCGCCGCGTCCGCGCTCATGCTGCTGCCCCTCCGGGACGGCGACCGCGCCACCTTCTGCCTGACGGGCGACGCGCACGCCTGCAGCTACACGGCGGACCGCTTCACCCTCGTCATCCAGTTCCTGGTCCTCGGCGGCGCGCTCCTGGCGGCACTGCTGTCGGTCACGGCCCTGAAGGACGCCAACAAAGACCTCCCCGAAGGGGAGTTCTGGTTCCTCTTGCTCTCCTCGGCCGCGGGCGCCGCCCTGCTGCCCGCCTCCCGCGACCTCGCGACGCTCATCGTCGCCCTCGAAGTCGCCTCACTGCCCGCCTTCGCGCTCGTCGGCATCAAACGCGGCGACAAGAAGTCCTCCGAGGCGGCCCTGAAGTTCTTCCTGTCCTCCGTCACCGCGACCGCCGTCAGTCTCATGGGCGTCAGCTTCGTCTACGCGACGACCGGCAGCCTCTACCTGACCCAGATCGCGGACAAGATCCAGCACGTCGACGGACAGTTCCACACCCTCGCCCAGGCGGGCGTCGTCCTCACCCTTGTCGGCTTCGCCTTCAAGACGGCCGCCGTGCCCTTCCACTTCTGGGTGCCCGACACCTACGTAGGGGCGCCTTTGCCGATCGCCGCCTACTTGTCGGTCGTCGGCAAGGCGGTCGGCTTCTCCGGCCTGATCCTCGTCACCGTCGTCGCCCTCCCTTCGTACGGAGACGTCTGGGGCCCGGCGCTCGCCGCGCTGGCCGCCTTCACCATGACCGTCGGCAACGTCGGCGCCCTGCGCCAGCAAGCCACGCGCGCGTACAGCGCGGTCCGCCTGCTCGCCTGGTCCTCCGTCGGCCAGGCCGGCTACCTCCTGGTCCCGATCGCGTCCGCCGCCTACTCCAAGGACGCCGAGAAGGCCATCGGCTCCACCGTCGCGTACGCCCTGATGTACGCGGTGGTGAACCTGGGCGCCTTCGCCGTGGCCGCCCTCGTCGCCCGTACGAGCCCCCTGAACCGCATCAGCGACTACCGGGGCCTGTACGCGAGGAGCCCCCTGTCCGCGCTGATCCTCGGCTTCTTCCTGCTCTGCCTCGCGGGACTGCCGCCGGGCATCATCGGGCTCTTCGCCAAGGTCACCGTCTTCGCGGCGGCCGTCGACGCGGGGCTCGGCTGGCTGGCCGTGGTCATGGCCGTCAACGTCGTGATCGCGCTCTTCTACTACCTCCAGTGGACGACCCTGCTCTTCCGCGCCCCGGAAGGGGAGTCCGAGAAGCACCGCGTCCCGGCCCCGCTGACCGCCGCGATCGCCCTGACGGCCGTCCTGGGCATCGCCCTCTCCGGGGCACCTCAGCTGGTTCTGCGCTTCTCCGCGACCGGCCTGTTCTGAGACCGTCACCCGGACGGTCCACATGCGCTGTCGCGCGCACAAGGGAACTAGTGCTCGCCGCCTGGCGTTGACCAGTGCGGGAGGTTCCACTGAAAAGTGGAAGCAAGGTATCAGCAAGCAAAGGGTTCCCCTGCCGCACCACTTGGAGGGCGTACCGTGCACCGCCGGCACAACGGGCTCAGGACCGCCGTACTCCTCGGGGGACTGTCCGCACTCATCATCGTCATCGGCAGCTTCTTCGGGCGTACCGGCCTCGTCGTCGCGCTGTTCATCGCGATCGGGACGAACGCGTACGCGTACTGGAACAGCGACAAACTGGCTCTACGCGCGATGCGCGCACGCCCGGTGAGCGAATTCGAGGCCCCGGCCCTGTACCGCATCGTCCGGGAGCTCTCGACCCAGGCCCGCCAGCCCATGCCGCGCCTGTACATCTCACCGACCGAAGCGCCGAACGCGTTCGCTACGGGACGCAACCCACGCAACGCGGCGGTGTGCTGCACCGAGGGAATCCTGCGCATCCTGGACGAGCGTGAGCTGCGCGGCGTCATCGGCCACGAGCTCAGCCATGTCTACAACCGCGACATCCTGATCTCGTCGGTCGCGGGCGCCCTCGCCTCCGTGATCATGTTCCTGGTGAATTTCGCCTGGCTGATCCCGGTCGGCCGTTCGAACGACGACGAGGGCCCCGGCATCCTCGGCATGCTGCTGATCATGATCCTGGGTCCGCTCGCCGCGTCCCTCATCCAGCTGGCCATCAGCCGCTCCAGGGAGTACGAGGCGGACGCGTCCGGCGCCCAGCTCACCGGCGACCCCCTCGCCCTCGCCAGTGCCCTCCGCAAGCTCGACGCGGGCACCAAACAACTGCCTCTGCCCCCCGAGCCGCGCATCGAGACCGCGAGCCACATGATGATCGCCAACCCCTTCCGCCCGGGCCAGGGAATGTCGAAGATGTTCTCCACGCACCCGCCGATGGCGGAGCGCATCGCCCGGCTCGAGCAGATGGCAGGTCGCCAGCAATGAAGACAATCCTGAACGTCATTTGGCTCGTCCTGAGCGGCTTCTGGCTGTTCCTCGGCTACTTGGCCGCCGGCGTGCACCATCATCGGCATCCCGTTCGGGATCGTTCTTCTGCGTTCAGCATCACGCTCGGGTCGACCCGTCCTTGGATGACCATCGAGGGCAGTAACTGAAGGTCCGGGAGAGAGACCTGTTCGACGTCTGCCAGGGCAGCGCACACACGGCCCCAGGTGTCGTCAGACGTCCAGGTGTTGAAGTGCTTCGAAGCCTGGATGGTGGCGCCGGTTTCCTTGATCACAACGGGCCAGGACTTGCCGGTGCGCGCCTTATAGAAGATGGCGTCCACGGATCGGCGAACGGTGCCCCGGCGCCCTTTAGGGAGTAGGGGAGCGACCTTTGCCCACTCTTCATCGGAGAGCGCGGCAGCAGGGATGCCGAGGCCAGCAGCGGCGTACCAGGCACGAACGGTGCAGGGGACGCCTCCGCGCCGATCGTCGGGCACCGGGCCCGTGATCGTGACTTTTAGCTCCATCATGGACAAAATGGCCGCTTGCTGCTCCGGAGCCATGCCCGGGAACGACTCCTTCGCCATGCTTGCCAGCGCGATGAGATCCCGGGCCTGCCGTTCGGACTCCTCCATCTCCGCGAGCCATTCGGCCGCCTCGTCGCGCAGGTTCTGAAGCTGTTGGAGTTCGTCGTTCAGAACGGCTGTAGCCGTTTCAATAGCATCGGCTGACTTGCTTTGCTTGGCTGAAGCGATGATGACGGCCGTGATCGAAGCGTTCATGCCCTCGATCTGGTGGTCGAGGGCTGCGATCCGGTCGACCAGGGCAGTGGTGTCCACTTCCGCCATCCCGATCCATTCGGCAGCCAGCGCCTGGAGCTTTTTGCTATCGCTCGCGATCTCGGTGACGTGCCTCCATACATGCCTCTCAAGCGCGCTGGCGTCGATGCGCGAGCAGCCACACGACTTCTGGCTAGGGTCTTTGGGTGCGTTGCCGGAGCATCGGTAGAACCGGGCGCCCTCCCGGCCCACAGGGTGAGGGCCTTTTTGACGTCGACTATTGCGGACTTTACGCGCCCGCCCCCTCAAGCGTTCGAGCCAAAAGCGTTCGGAGAAATCTGGATGGCGCGTGCTTGCATATCTCGCGAGCGCACCCCAACCGATACAGAATGCGCCCACGGCAATCCGCGCTGCAAAGTTTCCCCAACTCACCTTGTCCCTCACAAACTACATCGTCAGTAGCCCACTGATCACTCCAAGGGATAATCTGATGACTGTAATTGATTCCGGCAAACGCACGTTCACAGGAGCGTATTGTTCCCTCACCGTACAGGCGGCAACCGACTGTGCGCCCTGTGGGGCGTCAACCGGCGACGCAAGGGCGCCGGAAGCACGCTCGCCGCGCTGAAATCGATCCGCGCCGCCCGGCCCGACGGTGCCCCGATCTACGTGATCCTGGACAACCTGTCCGCCCACAAGGGCGCCGACATCCGCCGCTGGGCCAAGAAACACAAGGTCGAACTGTGCTTCACGCCGACCTACGCCTCGTGGGCCAACCCGATCGAGGCCCACTTCGGACCACTGAGGCAGTTCACCATTGCCAACTCCAACCACCTCAACCACACCGTGCAGACCAAGGCCCTGCACGCCTACCTGCGCTGGCGCAACGCCAACACCCGCCACCACGACGTCCTGGCCGCCGAACGCAAGGAACGCGCCCGCATCCGCAGCGAGAAAGGCATCCGTTGGGGTGGCCGACCGATCTCAGCAGCAGCCTGACCAGCCAACCCCGACCGAACCTCTCCTTTGTGGCGGAGAAGCCTGAGCCTATGCCCGGGGTGTGCCGTCCCAGCGCCATGTGGTGAGACGACGGTGTCCGGGTAGTTCGGCGCGTCCGGTGGCCCACAAGAGGGTGAGCCAGGGGTCCGTGGGCGACGGTGCGTCCGGAAACAGCCGGGCGAGCACCCGAGAGCACAGATCGGCAGGCGGGCTCCATGCGAGACCGAGCCCTTGTGCCAGGTCGTGCGTGTGCACCAGGGTCTCCACGATCCCCATCGCGGCGAAGCCCTCGGGGTCCGAGACGCCGAAGACGTGGTAGGCGCGGCTCTGCGGAGGCGTCGTGCGCACCATGGCGACCAGCAGCGCACCGCTCGCTTCCAGGACCTGCAGCAGGCCGGCGGGCCCCGCCTCGCGGTCCGCGTGAATGGCGTTCGCTGGGCCGCCGGGCCGTCGGCTCTCCCACACGAAGGGCACCTCACCATCCAAGGGCGGTGTTTTGGGGCCCAGTTGCGCAGCGTACGCGAAGAGGTCGTCGCTGAGGTGCTCGACGGTTTCCCAGCAGTCCCATTCCAGCGAACCGGCCTTGCCTTCCCACGCGGCTGGGGGCGCCTCGCGAAGGACTGCCACAGCGAGTTGCACGGCAAGGTCGAGGTCGTCCGCGGTGACGGGGGGCTGGGAGAGGGCAATATCGGCTGATCGGGACATGGCAGGACCGTACCTCGCCCGGAGGGAGTGACCCCTCCTTTTTTGATCACCGGCCCAGCAACCCGGCAAAGCTTCGCGGTCACAGCACTAGCCGTTCTGTTCAGATCTCCGCGACGGCGCCGGTGACTTGCCGCATTCTGCCTACGCTTCAGTAGCTTGATCATCTCTTGGGGCAGACGTTCTTGGGGCAAGAAGTCTTGAAACGCGGAAAGTATGCGGCCGACATGCCGCGCATGGCGTAATGAACCGCTCCGGCAGCTTCCCAGGTCACGTTGTGCGGAGGTGGTGACCAGAGTGGACGCGGGAAGGTGGGTGGCAAACCGGGCCATGGGCACGGAGAACATTGACCGATCGGAGGGTTTCGGCGAGCGGCTGCTCGGCCTGCTGTTGGACAGGGCGCGGCTGATGCCGCCGCAGCTGATCGCCCCGTTGATCGCAGAGGAGGTGGCCGGGATCGGTGGTCGGGACGTCTCCATCCTGCTGCAGGACTACGCGCAGGAGGTGCTGGTGCCGCTTGCGGGCAGGAAGCTGCACGTCGGCCAGCCCGAGCCGATGGCCGACTCCCCCGCCGGCCGGGCCTTCCTGAGCGAGGACGTCGTCGAGGTGCCGCAGGCCCACGGCGGCGTGCGGATGTATCTGCCGCTGCTGGACGGCAGCGACCAGGTGGGGGTGATGGCTCTGACTCTGGACGCCGTCGGCGACGCCGACCGGCGTCTGC
Source organism: Streptomyces diastatochromogenes (assembly GCA_001550305.1). Taxonomy (GTDB): domain Bacteria; phylum Actinomycetota; class Actinomycetes; order Streptomycetales; family Streptomycetaceae; genus Streptomyces; species Streptomyces mirabilis_D. The sequence goes on along the minus strand of LRTP01001003.1, from coordinate 7,176 downwards.
TGCGCAGGCTCGCCGGCCTGGTCGCCGACATGGTGGTCACCAAGAACGCCTACACCGACCAGTTCTTCCTGGCCCGGCGCCGGGAGCCGATGAGCGTGTCCGCGGAGATCCAGTGGAGCCTGCTGCCGCCGCTGACGATGACCCTGCCGCAGGTCTCGGTGGCCGGCACCCTGGAGCCCGCCTACCGCGTCGCCGGCGACAGCTTCGACTACGCCCTCAACGGCAACATCCTGCACATGGCCGTGATCGACGCGATGGGCCACGGCCTGGACGCCGCCGTGATGGCGACCGTGGCCATCGGCGCCTACCGGCATGCCCGGCGTGTGTTCGTCAGCCTGGCCGAGAAGTACGCGTTCATGGACGATGCCATTTCTCGGCAGTTCGGTCCCGACCACTTCGTCACGGCGCAGCTGATGCACGTGAACGTCGCCACCGGTGAGCTGGAGCTGGTCAACGCGGGCCACCCCGCGCCGCTGCTGATCCGCGAAGGCCGGGTCGAGCGGCAGCTGGAGAGCGCGACGACGCTGCCCGTCGGTTTCGGCGGCGAGTTGCCCCGGATCCGAGAGCACCTGCTCCAGCCGGGCGACCGGGTGCTGTGCTACACCGACGGCATCATCGAAGAGCACGTCGCCGGCGGGGAGCCGTTCGGTGAGGAACGCCTCATCCACTGCGTCAACCGCCTGGGGGAAGAGCCGTCAGAGGGGATGCGGGCAGATCTGCGCCAGCTCTCCCGCACGCTGAAGAGCGAACGGGGCGGGCGCACCACCGACGACGCCACCCTTTTCATGATCGAGTGGCACGGGGGCGCCGCCGACCACCTCGCGACCCTCGACTGAGCATTGGTCTTCAATCGCGGCTGAGCTACAACACTCTCTGCTGGTTCAAGGCACTCGGCTGCGCACCACCGCTGAGCCCCTCTCTCGATCAGGAAAGAGGCTCAGCGCCCGCCGAACCGCTGATCCGTCTCAACCACCTCACGCCCAAGCGGCATGAGCGAGATCGGGATGAGCTTCAGGTTGGCCCACCCAAACGGGATACCGATGATCGACAGGAACAGCGGGATACTCGTGATCAAGTGCGCCAGAGCAAGCCACCAGCCCGCGAAGACCAACCACAGGACGTTGCCGATACAAGAGGGCGCCCCGGCATCCGGTCGCTCTACAGTGGTTCGGCCGAACGGCCACAGCACGAACCCCGCGATACGCAGCGACGCGATGCCGAACGGGATGGTGACGATCAAGATGAAGCACACCAGCGCCGCGATCAGGTACCCGATCGCCATCCAGATGCCGCAGAAGACGAGCCACAGAATGTTCAACAGCAGGTTGAACAGCTTCATGATCGGTACCTCTCCAGGTCGCTCTGCCGACACTGCCTGCCAAGACAAGTATCAGCTCGTCAGGCGTTCAGGCGGAACCGCAGCGGCCTTGTGGCGTGATCGGGAACGTTCCGAGACGATCCCGTTCGGCATCGCGGCCTTCCGTATCGGCGTCTACGCCCTGTGGCCCTTCGGCTATACGACGGTGGAGCGCCGCGACGCGGGCGCCCCCTCCTGCGTCGGTAATGTCCTGTGGCTGGTCCTCGCGGGCTGGTGGCTCGCCCTCGCCCACATCGTCACCGGCATCCTGCTGTGCATCACGATCATCGGCATCCCGTTCGGCATCGCCAACTTCAAGCTCATCCCGGTCTCGTTGCTCCCGCTGGGCCGCGAAATCGTCCGCACGGACGAGCCGTTCGCCACGCGCTGACAGGGCGGCGCGGGGGTGCAGAATCCGAAGTACGCCGTGGCGGCGTACAGCAACAGGGGCGTCGGCGAGTCGATATGGGCGCTGTGCAAGGACGCCACTGACGAGCTCTACGCCGATCCGCTCCCTCCCTCGCGCGTCCGGTACGACCTCCTCGGCTGCGCACCCCAGGGCGAGCTGGCCGGGGCCGTGGAGCGGGCCCGCACCACAGGCTCCGCTCCGCTGGGTGGCCTATCGGTGCGGACCCTCGACGCCACGCACACCCCGGTCGGGGAGGAATGGCCACTGGAGTACGCACGGGTCCTCGGCGACCGCCCGTGCGCGCTCGACCCGACGCTGCGCGACATCACCGTCGAGGCGTCGGCGGTCCCGGACACCCAGGCCGAACACCCCCAACGGCCGTTGCTCTCCGCGGGACACCGACTGCTGGGCGCGGACGGCGAGCCGTGGGGCCACTGTCGAGACCTCGTCCAAGTCCCGGGCGACTTCCTCGAACCGGCCGACCCGCCGGTGCGCCTGCTCGGCTGCTCCCCGCGCGGATCCCTGCGCGACGCGCTCGAAGCGGGCGACGAGGACCTGGGACACGCCCACGTGCTGCGCCTCAACCGGGTCGGCCGGACGGTCGGCTCCGTACTCGAAGGCGAGATCATCGCGTGGATCCCCTCCGCGCACGGCCGGGGCCTGGTCGATCTCACGCTCGACCCCTGGTCGCGGAGGCTGCCCAGAGCAGCCCGCGAGGCCTGGGACGTGTGGTGGCGCGAACGCCAGTCCGAGCCGAACAGCTGGGCCCGATGCAGCTCGCAGGGGCGCGAGTTCTGGCTCGACCGGGCACGGGAAGGAACGAACCCGTACGGGCCCGACCCGGAGCCAGACACCACGTACCACCTGGACGGCCGCCACGTCACCGACGCGCCGGCCTTCCACTGCGCGCTGGGCGAGGCGGTGAACGGCCCCGGCGGCTACTTCGGCCACGACCTGAGCGCCGTCGCCGACTGTCTGCGAGGCGGCCACGGCGCCGAGCCGCCCTTCACCCTCGTCTGGCACGACGCGGACGTCGCCCGCGCCTGCCTCGGCGTGACGCCGTGCCGCGACCGCAGACCCCCGACATTCGAGGAACTGCTCGCCTTCCTCGCCGAGAACGGCGTCGACGTACGCATCGCCTGATGGGTTATCCACAGGCCGCCCGATTGTCAGTGGCGCGCTGCATCATGAAGCCATGACCGAAATCGAGCAGTTGCTGGCACGGGTCGGTACGGAGGCCCGCAACACCCGCCCGTGGGGCTGGCCTTCGCTCCCCGAGCCCGTGGACGCGGCGACGTTCACCCGCGCCGAAGCCGTCCTGGGCTTCACCCTGCCGCCACTGCTCGCCGCGCTCTACCTGCAGATAGGTGACGGCGGCTTCGGTCCGGAGTACGGCCTGTTGCCGCTGCTCGACGGCTCCCCGTCAGGCGAGCCCGCCGCCGTCCCGCAGTACCTCGCCCACCGGGAGAGCGGCCGCCAGGATCCCGACTGGCCCTGGCCCGAGGGCGTCCTGCCGATATCCCACTGGGGCTGCGGGATGTACGCGTGCGTGGACTGCCGTACTCCCCGGGGCACGGTCCTGCTCTTCGAGCCGAACGCCGACGAGGCCGACCACGCCTGGTACGTGGACGCACCCGACCTGGAGGCGTGGCTGGACACCTGGCTGGAGGGCTCCGGCTGGTACGAGGAGTCCAACGACGACGCGGACTTGGCCCCCTGGCCCGACTTCCGCATACGCACGGCGGCGACACAGGCCTCGTAGCGACCCGCCCGCCACCGACGCCCCGCGGATGGCTACCGCGAGGCCACCCGCCCCGTCACGCCGTACGCCACCCATCCCCTCACGCCGTACGCCGCCATCCCCTCACGCCGTACGCCGCCACCCCCACACCCAGCACAGCCGCGCCCACGACCACCGAAAGCGCCGGCAGCGCGAACGCCAGGGTCACGCACCCGACGAGTCCCACCACCGGCACCAGCCGCGCCGCCGGAGCGGAACTCAGGGTCCACGCCGATGCGTTGGCCACGGCGTAGTACGCCAGTACACCGAAGGAGGAGAACCCGATCGCGCCCCGCACGTCCACCGTCGCGGCCAGCGCGGCGACCACCGCGCCCACGGCCAGCTCCGCCCGGTGCGGCACCTGGAAACGCGGATGTACCTCGGCCAGGGCGCCCGGCAGATGACCGTCGCGGGCCATGGCCAGGGTCGTCCGTGAGACGCCCAGGATCAGGGCGAGGAGCGAGCCGAGCGAGGCCACGGCCGCACCCACCCGTACCACCGGCACGAGCCCCGGCACACCGGCCGTCCGCACCGCGTCGGCCAGCGGCGCCGAGGCACGCCCGAGCCCCTCCGGCCCCAGCACCGAAAGGACCGCCACCGCGACCGCCGCGTACACCACGAGCGCGACACCCAGAGCCGTCGGGATCGCGCGCGGAATGGTGCGCGTCGGATCCCGTACCTCCTCACCGAGGGTCGCGATCCGTGCGTATCCGGCGAACGCGAAGAACAGCAGCCCCGCCGCCTGAAGCACCCCGCCCGCGCCACCGGAGACCCCGACGTCCAGCCGACCGGCGTCGGAGGCGTCCGATCCGAGACACACGACCACCACGGAAGCGAGGACCGCGAGGACCACCGAGACGATCACCCGGGTCAGCCGGGCGGACTTGTGCATGCCGCCGTAGTTCACCGCGGTGAGGGCGACCACGGCCCCGACCGCTACCGCGTGCGCCTGCTCCGGCCAGACGTACGCGCCCACGGTGAGCGCCATCGCCGCACAGGAGGCCGTCTTCCCGACGATGAACGACCAGCCCGCCAGATACCCCCAGAAGGCGCCGAGACGCTCACGCCCGTACACATAGGTCCCACCGGAGGCGGGATACAGAGCGGCCAGCCGTGCCGAGGACGTCGCGTTGCAGTACGCGACCACGGCCGCGACCGCGAGCCCGAGGAGCAGACCGGACCCGGCCGCCCGTGCGGCGGGGCCCAACGCCGCGAAGATCCCGGCACCCACCATCGACCCGAGCCCGATGACCACGGCGTCCCCGACGCCCAGGGTGCGCCGCAACTCTGATCCGGACTGTGCCATGGGCGGCACCCTACTGATCGCTGCAACCGACCGCCGCCGACGAGGCGTCCTTCCCGACAACGCGCCACGAACACCAGCACGACCACCGGCTGCTCGAACTCGAAGGCATGAGACAGCAGGTCCGGAGCAGGATCACAGCACAGGCACAGCGCGGAGAGGCAGGTTCAGGGCATGGGCATCATCAGCTGGATCATTCTGGGACTGTTGGCCGGAGCCATCGCCAAATTCCTGCTGCCGGGCCGTGACCCGGGCGGCTTCATCGGAACGACCGTCATCGGCATCGCGGGCGCCTTCATCGGCGGCTGGATCTCCGCGCGCTGGCTGGACCACCCGATCGCCAAGCAGTTCTACGACGGCGCCACGTGGGCCGCCGCGATCGGCGGCTCGCTCGTCCTGCTCATCCTCTACCGCGTCCTGTTCGGCGACTCGCGCCGTTGAGGGCGCGCCCCGAGGCCGCAGCCAGCAGGCGAGAAGGGTGGGCACCCCCGGGGGCCCACCCTTCCTCGTACGCGAAACTTTCCTCGTACGCGAGACTTTCCTCGTGCGTGCAAAGAACCACCGGCCGAAGCCGGTGGGCGGCCGATGGCTACCGGTAGTTCACGAACTGCAGCGCGAAGTCGAAGTCCTTGCCCTTGAGCAGTGCCTGCACGGCCTGCAGGTCGTCACGGCTCTTCGAGCTGACACGCAGCTCGTCGCCCTGCACCTGCGCCTTCACGCCCTTCGGGCCCTCGTCGCGAATGATCTTCGCCACCTTCTTCGCGTTGTCCTGGGAGATGCCCTCCTCGATGGACGCGAAGATCTTGTATTCCTTGCCGGACAGCTGGGGCTCGCCCGCGTCCAGCGCCTTCAGCGAGATACCGCGCTTGACCAGCTTGGTCTCGAACACATCGAGGACGGCCTTGACCCGCTCCTCGGAGTTCGCCTCCATCAGGATCTTCTCGCCGGACCAGGAGATGGAGGCGCCCACGTTCTTGAAGTCGTAGCGCTGCGAGATCTCCTTGGCGGCCTGGTTGAGGGCGTTGTCGACCTCCTGCCGCTCGACCTTCGAGACGATGTCGAAACTGGAGTCGGCCATGTCCTGTGGCTCCTTGTATCGGGGTGCGTAGGGGCGGCCGTCGAGCCCGGCGTAGGTCCCCGGCCGCATCCGCATAAGCCTAGCCACCCCCTTCCCTCCAAGCGCAGATCAATCGGGTGGCGAAGCACCCCCGAGCATCAGGTATCGTTTACGTCGTTGCCAGGGAGCACCGCCGAAAAGCGGTCCTCAGGGCAGCAACCCCGGCGGTGTGCCCGAGCGGCCAAAGGGAGCAGACTGTAAATCTGCCGGTTCTACCTTCCCAGGTTCGAATCCTGGCGCCGCCACACGGGAAACAAAGGGCCCGTGACCTGTCCTCTACACAGGTCACGGGCCCTTTGTCATGCGCTCTCGCGAGAGACGTCCTGTCGTGCGCTGACTCGCATGCGAACCGCCCTGTCTCGGGGTGCGTGGAAGGGCCGTGGCGCCGATCGACGCGCCGGCGGTGGGTCTTGATGCGGTCTCCGAGACGCTCACCGTTCAACGCGACTGGCTGCGAGCGCTGGATCGCGGGGGGGGGGGCGAGGAATGCGCGTTGTCGCGGTCGGTGCGGCTGCTGCCGGCCGGGCAGACTGATCTCATGTCATCGCGTCGTAGGAACTGCCCCGAGTGCCGTCGGGAGATCGCCGTCGTCGCGGGACGGTTCGCCCGGCATGATCCGCCTGGTGCCCGGGGGAGCGGGGAGCTGGTCTCGTGTCCTGGGTCGCGTCGGCCGGCGCAGCTGGGGGCGGCCCAGCCGACGCTGGACGGGTACTCCGTGCCCGACTTTCCCGGGCAGCTTCCGTTGTTCTGAGCGGGCCGGCGAATGGCCTGGTCCGGTCGGTGTCTAGTTCCCCGCGACCGATTTGACCGCCACCGAAATCGGCGTCGAGCCGCTGATCAACTCCAGGGTCAGTCCGGCCGTCGCGGGAGTCTCCACCAGCTCCGCCAGGACCGCGGCGACGTCGTCCCGCGGGACCGCTCCGCGGCCCGTCGAGGCCTCCAGACGTACGAGGCCGGTGCCGGCGTCGTCGATCAGCGATCCGGGCCGCAGGATCGTCCACTCCAGGGACGTACGACCGCGTACGTACTCGTCGGCCTCGCCCTTGGCGCGCAGATACAGGTCGAAGACGTCGTCGCCCGGGTGCGCCGGGTCCGCGCCCATGGACGACACGACGACATGGCGCCGTACGCGCGCTCGTTCCGCGGCGTCGGCGAACAGGACGGCGGCGCCCCTGTCCACCGTCGCCTTGCGGGCCGGACCGCTGCCCGG
>LRTP01001002.1 GCA_001550305.1 Streptomyces diastatochromogenes | reverse complement strand
TCCGATCTGCGATCCCGGCGTCCTTGCGGCTGCGGGCGCCGAGCCCGGAGAGGACGGCGTCCCGGCCCGCGACCGCGGGGCGCAGCGCCTGCGGGTCCGTGAGGTCCGCGCGGAACGCCTCCAGGCCCGCACCCGTGACGGTCAGCCGCGCCGGGTCCCGTACGACGGCCGTGACCTGGTGGCCGGAGTCCAGCGCCTGCCGGACGATCTCCTGGCCGATGCCGCCGGTGGCCCCGAAGACGGTGAGTTTCATGACGTGATCCCCCTGGACGGATTGAGTGGGTGAGTATTCACTCACCACTGCTTGCTCCTAGAGTGGGTAAGCACTCACCCACTCGTCAAGGCCGAACAGGGGTGACCATGGAATCCTTGGGGCCCATGCAGCAGAAACCGGCCCGGATCCGCATCCTCGACGCGGCGCACGAGCTCATGCTCACCATCGGCCTCGCCCGCGCCACGACCAAGGAGATCGCCAAGGCCGCGGGCTGCTCGGAGGCGGCGCTCTACAAGTACTTCCCGAGCAAGGAGGAACTGTTCGTCAACGTGCTCAAGGAACGCCTGCCCCAGCTGAAGCCGCTGCTGGCCGGCCTCGCGGCCGAGCCGGGCCGGGGCTCCCTTCTGGAGAACCTCACCGAGATCGCCCGCCAGGCGGCCCTCTTCTATGAGCAGAGTTTTCCGATCGCCGCCTCCTTGTACGCGGAAACGCAGCTCAAGCGCCGGCACGAGGAGTCGATGCGCTCCATGGGGTCGGGCCCCCACATGCCCATCCGGGGTCTCGACGCCTATCTCCGCGCCGAACAGGACGCGGGCCGGGTCCGCGCCGGGGTCGACACCTACGCGGCCGCCTCGCTCCTGCTGGGCGCCTGCGCCCAGCGCGCCTTCGCCTACGACTCCACGGAGGAGGGCAAGCCGCCGCCCGTGGACGAGTTCGCCCTGTCGATCGCCCGCACGCTGCTGGGCGGAATCTCCGTTGCGGACGAACCCTCGTGACGGTCACCCTGGCCTGATGAGACAAGCCGCCACGGCCGCGAGACGCTCCCTGTGCGGCTGAGCGTCACGGAGTTCACGCCGCGCGTCGGCCCCCGGGCCTACCGGGTCGTCCAGCCGCGTCCGCCGCTGCGGCACACCACGCTCAGTGACCCCTTCGAAGGCTGGGGCCACCTCGTGGGCGACCACGACGGACTCGCCCGCCTCGCCGCGCTCTTCTCGTTCGCCGCGTTCTCCCGGCACACGATCGTGTACGTCCCGCTGCGGCGGAGCATCCCCAGGGCCTACGCGCCCGGGGTGCCGGTCGACCTCGTCCTCGCCCACCGGTCGCCGGGCCTGCGGGCCTCCGCCTGGCCCGAACTGCGCCGTCGGCTGCGTGAGGGCACCCCGCTCACCGTGCGCACGAACGAGGAGCGCACCGCCGCCCACGCGGCCGCCTGGGAGGCGCGCTGGGAGCAGCGCTGGGACCGCCTCGACGCGCGGGACCGGATCCGTCCGGCCGTACACGCTGGGACGCTCTTCCTCCTCGGCGCCCGCGACACCTTCGCCTCGGCGGCCACGCACCTGGAGGCGGCGGCCGGGTTCGGGCCGCGTGGGAAGCGGGCCGTCGAGGGGCAGGACGTGCTCGTCGCCTCCCTCACCCCGCACCTGCCGCCGTCCCGAGGCCGTCACGTCGAGCTGGACATCGGCTTCCAGGCGTATCCGCCCTACACCCACTTCAGGCGACCGGGGCGGCCAGCCAGTCGTCGATGCCCGACAGCAGCTTCTCCTTGACGTCCTTGGGGGCCGCCGTGGCCCGCACCGACTGGCGTGCGAGCTCGGCCAGTTCCGCGTCCGTGAAGCCGTGGTGGTGGCGTGCCAGCTCGTACTGGGCGGCCAGCCGGGAGCCGAACAGCAGGGGGTCGTCGGCGCCGAGGGCCATCGGGACGCCGGCTTCGAAGAGGGTGCGCAGGGGGACGTCCTCGGCCTTCTCGTAGACCCCCAGGGCGACGTTCGACGCCGGGCACACCTCGCAGGTGATGCCGCGGTCCGCGAGCCGCTTCAGCAGCCGGGGGTCCTCGGCGGCGCGCACACCGTGCCCGATCCGGGTGGCGTGCAGGTCGTCCAGGCAGTCGCGGACCGACGCCGGGCCGGTCAGCTCGCCGCCGTGCGGCGCGGACAGCAGACCGCCGTCCCGCGCGATCGCGAAGGCCCGGTCGAAGTCCCGCGCCATGCCCCGCCGCTCGTCGTTGGAGAGCCCGAAGCCGACGACGCCGCGGTCCGCGTAGCGCACGGCGAGCCGGGCCAGGGTGCGGGCGTCCAGCGGGTGCTTCATGCGGTTCGCGGCCACCAGGACGCGCATCCCGAGCCCGGTCTCCCGCACGGCCGAGTCCACCGCGTCCAGGATGATCTCCAGGGCCGGGATGAGTCCGCCCAGCCGGGGCGCGTACGAGGTCGGGTCGACCTGGATCTCCAGCCAGCCGGAGCCGTCCCTCAGGTCCTCCTCGGCGGCCTCGCGCACCAGCCGCTGGATGTCCTCGGGCTCTCTGAGGCAGGACCGCGCCGCGTCGTACAGCCGCTGGAAGCGGAACCAGCCGCGCTCGTCGGTCGCCCGCAGCCTGGGCGGTTCGCCGCTGGTCAGGGCCTCGGTGAGGGCTTCGGGCAGCCGGACGCCGTACTTGTCGGCCAGCTCCAGCACGGTGGTGGGCCGCATCGAACCGGTGAAGTGCAGGTGCAGATGGGCTTTCGGCAGTTCAGAGAGATCACGTACGCGCTCCATTCCAGGATCCTGCCGTACGTTCCCGCCGTGTCGGTAGCGCTTTCCTCGTTAGTGGTCTTGCTCGCACGAAGAAGCGGGCCGTCTCCCCCCGGGGGAAACGGCCCGCACACACGCGTGGAGCGCGAAAACGTCAGTCCCGTGCCTCGGCCAGGAGCTTCTGGATCCGGCTGACGCCCTCGACGAGATCCTCGTCACCCAGGGCGTACGACAGGCGCAGGTACCCCGGGGTGCCGAAGGCCTCACCAGGGACGACCGCGACCTCGGCCTCCTCCAGGATGAGCGCGGCCAGCTCGACCGTGTCCTTGGGGCGCTTGCCGCGGATCTCCTTGCCGACGAGGGCCTTGACCGAGGGGTACGCGTAGAAGGCGCCCTCGGGCTCGGGGCAGAGCACGCCGTCGATCTCGTTGAGCATCCGCACGATGGTCTTGCGGCGGCGGTCGAAGGCCTCGCGCATCTCGGCGACGGCCGTCAGATCGCCGGAGACGGCGGCGAGGGCGGCGACCTGGGCGACGTTGGACACGTTCGAGGTGGCGTGCGACTGGAGGTTGGTCGCGGCCTTGACGACGTCCTTCGGGCCGATGACCCAGCCCACGCGCCAGCCCGTCATGGCGTACGTCTTCGCGACGCCGTTCACGACGATGCACTTGTCGGCGAGCTCGGGGACGACCACCGGGAGGGAGTGGAATTCCGCGTCCCCGTAGACCAGGTGCTCGTAGATCTCGTCCGTCAGGACCCACAGGCCCTTCTCGGCGGCCCAGCGGCCGATCTCCTCGATCTGCTCGCGGCTGTAGACCGCGCCCGTCGGGTTGGACGGGGAGACGAAGAGCAGCACCTTGGTGTTCTCGGTGCGGGCGGCCTCCAGCTGCTCGACCGAGACGCGGTAGCCGGTGGTCTCGTCGGCGACGACCTCGACCGGGACACCGCCGGCGAGACGGATCGACTCCGGGTACGTCGTCCAGTAGGGCGCCGGGACGATGACCTCGTCGCCCGGGTCGAGGATCGCGGCGAAGGCCTCGTAGATGGCCTGCTTGCCACCGTTGGTGACCAGGACCTGGGCGGCCTCCACCTCGTAGCCGGAGTCGCGCAGGGTCTTCGCGGCGATCGCGGCCTTCAGCTCGGGGAGCCCGCCGGCCGGCGTGTAGCGGTGGTACTTCGGGTTGGAGCAGGCCTCGATGGCGGCCTGGACGATGTAGTCCGGGGTCGGGAAGTCGGGCTCACCGGCGCCGAAGCCGATCACCGGGCGCCCGGCGGCCTTGAGTGCCTTGGCCTTGGCGTCCACGGCGAGGGTGGCGGACTCGGAGATCGCGCCGACTCGGGCGGAGACCCGGCGCTCGGTGGGAGGGGTTGCAGGGCTCATGGCACCCATCGTTTCAGACTGGAAACTTCCCCGGCACGCGGGTTTCACGGACTGAACAACAAGAGAACAACCGTCCGGATCCGGATCCCTCACCGGTCGATCTTCGGCAGACAAAGCCCGTACGGACACTTTCTGTTCGACGACCGGCCCCGGACCACGTACACTCTCACCTCGTTGGCCTTCACCGGCCGCACTCATCCGATGCACACCGAGCATCCGGGTGGATGCGGTACGTTGGGGGAAACAAAGGGTCGTAGCTCAATTGGTAGAGCACTGGTCTCCAAAACCAGCGGTTGGGGGTTCAAGTCCCTCCGGCCCTGCTACACACACCTTCGCCAGGATGTGTGCGCATGTACGTACTGCAATGCACCGCCGTGCGGCTCAACCGGGCGCGGCACGGCCACGACCCGGAATCAGGTGAGGACGAGTGACGGACGCCGTGGGCTCCATCGACATGCCTGATGCCGAGGCGCCCGAGTCTCAGAAGAAGGCCCGCAAGGGCGGTAAGCGTGCCAAGAAGGGCCCGCTGAAGCGCCTTGCCACTTTCTACCGCCAGATCATCGCGGAGCTCCGCAAGGTCGTCTGGCCGACTCGCAATCAGCTGACGACGTACACCACAGTGGTGATTGTCTTCGTCGTCATCATGATTGGCCTGGTGACCGTGATTGACTATGGGCTCAACCACGCCGCCAAGTACGTCTTCGGCTGAGCCGAGAGCGAAGGGCGCCGTCACCGGCGCCCCTTTCGCGCGTTCCACCCCCATGTATCCAGGAAGAAGCAGCCACCGTGTCTGACCCGAACCTGAACGATGCCAGCGAGTCGGTCGAGTCCGTTGACGACGAGCTCGACATCGTCGAGGGCGCGGACGTCGTGGACGAGTTCGAGGCTGCCGATGCCGCCACCGGCGAGCCCGCCGAGGAAGCGGCCCTGCACGTCGAGGACGAGTCCGGTGAGGACGTCGAGGACGAGGACGTTCCCGACGAGGCCCTCGCCGTAGACGCCGAGGAAGGCGACGAGGGAGAGGCCGAAGAAGAGGCCGAACCCGTCGACCCCGTCACCGCTCTGCGCGAGGAGCTGCGCACGCTCCCCGGCGAGTGGTACGTCATCCACACCTACGCCGGTTACGAGAACCGCGTGAAGACCAACCTCGAGCAGCGCGCCGTCTCGCTGAACGTCGAGGACTTCATCTTCCAGGCCGAGGTGCCGCAGGAAGAAGTCGCGCAGATCAAGAACGGCGAGCGCAAGACGATCAAGCAGAACAAGCTCCCGGGCTACGTCCTGGTCCGCATGGACCTGACGAACGAGTCCTGGGGTGTCGTCCGCAACACTCCCGGTGTCACCGGCTTCGTGGGCAACGCCTACGACCCGTACCCGCTGACGCTGGACGAGATCGTCAAGATGCTCGCCCCGGAGGCCGAGGAGAAGGCCGCCCGTGAGGCCGCCGAGGCCGAGGGCAAGCCCGCTCCGCAGCGCAAGCTCGAAGTCCAGGTGCTGGACTTCGAGGTCGGCGACTCGGTCACCGTCACGGACGGCCCGTTCGCCACGCTGCAGGCGACCATCAACGAGATCAACGCCGACTCCAAGAAGGTCAAGGGCCTGGTGGAGATCTTCGGTCGCGAGACCCCGGTCGAGCTTTCGTTCGACCAGATCCAGAAGAACTAGCAACTTCTGGACGTACGTCTTCCGAACAGGTCAGACGGGCTCACGCAGCCCGTCTGACCTGCTCGGTTTTTGGCCGCGCATGGATACCCGTTATCGTTGTGCGGTATGCCTCCATCCGGATGAACCGGACGGAAGCTGAAAACTCTCACTAGGACCCGGAGAGAGCACATGCCTCCCAAGAAGAAGAAGGTCACGGGGCTTATCAAGCTCCAGATCCAGGCCGGCGCGGCCAACCCGGCTCCGCCGGTCGGCCCGGCGCTGGGCCAGCACGGCGTCAACATCATGGAGTTCTGCAAGGCCTACAACGCCGCGACCGAGTCGCAGCGCGGTTGGGTCATCCCGGTGGAGATCACGGTCTACGAAGACCGCTCCTTCACCTTCATCACCAAGACTCCGCCGGCCGCCAAGATGATCCTCAAGGCCGCGGGTGTCGAGAAGGGCTCCGGCGAGCCGCACAAGACCAAGGTCGCCAAGATCACCCAGGCGCAGGTCCGCGAGATCGCCACCACGAAGATGCCCGACCTCAACGCCAACGACCTGGACGCCGCGTCGAAGATCATCGCCGGCACCGCCCGTTCCATGGGCATCACGGTCGAGGGCTGACACCCACCTTCGTAGGAACCATGCGGCGCGAGCCGCACGTGGCAGGGCCTGCTCGGTCCGTACCACGACTCCTCAGAACACATCAGGAGCAGTAGTGAGCAAGCGCAGCAAGTCTCTCCGCGCTGCGGACGCCAAGATCGACCGGGAGAAGCTCTACGCCCCGCTCGAGGCCGTCCGTCTTGCCAAGGAGACCTCCACGAGCAAGTTCGACGGCACCGTCGAGGTCGCCTTCCGCCTGGGTGTAGACCCGCGCAAGGCCGACCAGATGGTCCGCGGCACCGTGAACCTCCCGCACGGCACCGGTAAGACCGCCCGGGTCCTGGTCTTCGCGACCGGTGACCGTGCCGAGGCCGCACTCGCCGCGGGCGCCGACATCGTCGGCTCCGACGAGCTCATCGACGAGGTGTCGAAGGGCCGTCTGGACTTCGACGCCGTCGTCGCCACCCCGGACCTCATGGGCAAGGTCGGCCGTCTGGGCCGTGTCCTCGGCCCGCGTGGTCTGATGCCGAACCCGAAGACCGGCACCGTGACCCCGGACGTGGCCAAGGCCGTGACCGAGATCAAGGGCGGCAAGATCGAGTTCCGCGTCGACAAGCACTCGAACCTGCACTTCATCATCGGCAAGACCTCCTTCGACGAGGCCAAGCTGGTGGAGAACTACGGCGCCGCGCTGGACGAGATCCTTCGTCTGAAGCCGTCCGCCGCCAAGGGTCGCTACATCAAGAAGGCCGCGATCAGCACCACGATCGGCCCCGGCGTTCCGGTCGACCCGAACCGCACCCGCAACCTCCTCGTCGAGGAGGACCCGGCCGCCGTCTGAGCCTTCCGCTCACCACGGTGACCGCGTCGCATACGCGTTCTTGGCACGGGCCCCGCAACCTTTCGAGGTGCGGGGCCCGTCCCCATTCCTGGATACGTGTGTCAGTGGGCTGCGTTAGCGTGCAGTTCTCAGGATTCGCATAGGGGTGGGACGAATGAAGAGCACGCGCGTGCGCCGAGTGACCTTTTCGATCGCGCTGGTGAGCGCGCTGGCGGGGGTGGCCGCCTGTTCCTCGGGCTCCTCCGGAGGCTCCGGCAAGGACGACAAGGCGGCCCAGGGCACGACTCACGTCAGCCCCATAGCGGCCCTGCAGTCGGCCGAGAAGTCCACCGACGGCGCCGACTCCGCCAGGATCGAGTCCACGACGAGCCTGGGCACGCTGATGTCCATGAAGTCGGGCGGCTCCATGAGCTGGGGCAGCGGCCTCACCGCTGACATGACGATCACGTACACCGGCGGCACGATGGCCGAGGCGATGCGCAAGACGGGCAGCACCTCCATGCAGGCCCGCTATCTGTCGGACGCCTACTACGCCAAGATGGGCGAGGCGTTCGCCGGGCAGATGGGCGGCAAGCACTGGATCAGATACGCGTACGACGACCTGGCGAAGATCGCGGGCGGCTCCGGCGCGTTCCTGAAGGACCAGATGCAGAACAGCTCGCCGAACCAGTCGGTGAAGCTCCTGTTGGCCTCCGGCGATGTGAAGAAGGTCGGCGACGAGACGGTCCGCGGCGAGAAGACCACGCACTACGCGGGCACGGTGAACGTGACGGACCTCGCGGCCAAGAGCTCCCACCTCACGGCGAGCCAACTCGCCGACCTCAAGAAGCAGTTCACCCAGGCCGGCATCACGACGGAGGACGTCGACATCTGGGTCAACGGCAAGGGCCTGCTCGTCAAGGCGGTCTCCAAGGGCGAGTTGTCGAGCGGCACGATGTCCTCCACGACGTACTACAGCGACTACGGAGTGAAGGTCGCCGCCGTGGCGCCCCCGGCGGGAGACACGACCGATTTCAAGGACCTGCTGAAGACACAGGGCCTGACGCCGGGCAGCGGCGACACTTCGAGCGGTTCGGGCACCACGAGCTGAGGCTCCGGGCGCCCGGAGGCCCAGGTACCAAGAAACTCAAGTACCAAGAAACTCAAAAGAATTCATGAGACCGCTGGAACCTCCCTGGGCTACGCTGCCGCAGTCTGTGTATCGCTCATGTGTTCCCTGGGGGGGATCCTGATGTTTTCTGTGCGTGACTCCGTACGTCACGGAGCGGCGGGGGCCGCGCTCGCGGCCCTGGTCCTCGCGGGGGGCGCCGTCGCCTGTGCGAAGGGCGACGAGTCGCCGAAGATGACGCCCGCGGCGGCCGTGGCCAAGGCGGCGAAGAACAGCGAGGCCATCACCTCGGTCAGCTACCGGATGACCGGCAAGGTCCCGGAGACGGGCCGCGTCGAGGCCCAGGCGTCGATGAGTATGAAGCCGCTGGCCATGAGCATGAAGATGACCGCTCTCGACCAGGGCGCCGACGGCAAGATGGAGATCCGGGTCGTCGGCGGGGCGATGTACCTGGGCGGGGGCGCGGCCGCCGCCAAGGAGATGGACGGCAAGAGCTGGATGAAGTTCGACATCTCCGGGATGGCCAAGGGCGCCGACGGCTCCCCGGGCATCGACGCGAGCAAGCTCTCCAACCAGGCCGACCAGGACCCGTCCCAGGCGTCCACCTACCTGACCGGCTCCAAGGACGTGAAGAAGGTCGGCACCGAGAAGATCGACGGCGTGCAGACCACCCACTACAACGGCACGGTCACCCTCGACGACCTCCGCGCCGCGCTCAAGAAGAAGGACAAGGCGACGCGGGACAAGCGCGAGAAGAGCCTGAAGCAGTACGAGGAGCTGGGCGCCGACAAGCTCACGATGGACATGTGGGTCGGGCCGGACGACCACACCAAGCAGGTCCGGGTGCGCGCCGCCTCCGACAAGGGCCCGCTCGACATGACCATGGTCTTCCTCGACTACAACAAGCCGGTGACGGTGAAGGCCCCGCCCGCCAAGGACACCGTCGACCTCGCGCAGCTGATGAAGGACGCCCAGAAGGGCTGATCCGGCACTGAACCGTCGCTGGGCCGAGGCGCCGTGGGGCGCTGGGCCGAGGCGCCGTCGAGTGCCGGGACGAGTCGCTGTCGAGCGGATTTGCTTGACAGCGACCCCGTCACGTACTGTTCCCCAGAAGCCAAAGACCGCTGGTCGTTGCCTTGTGCTCGCAAGAGGGCAGGGCGGCCGAAGGATCCGCTGAAACTGCGGACGACCCGCGTAGGTGACCGTGGATGTGCTCCCGGAGTTCGCTTGCCCAGCTTGCGGACGTACCGGTCGAGCTACGCCCCGTGCGCCTGCGCCGGGGCGTTTCGTTTTGCCCAGCCCCTTCTGAGCGGTCCTCATCACCCGGAAGGAGGCCGACGCTCTATGGCAAGGCCCGACAAGGCTGCCGCGGTAGCCGAGCTCGCGGACCAGTTCCGCAGCTCGAACGCCGCCGTGCTGACCGAGTACCGGGGTCTCACCGTGGCGCAGCTCAAGACGCTGCGCCGTTCGCTCGGTGAAGACGCCCAGTACGCCGTGGTGAAGAACACGCTGACCAAGATTGCGGCCAACGAGGCCGGGATCTCCACGCTCGACGACCTGTTCAACGGTCCGACGGCGGTCGCGTTCATCACCGGTGACCCGGTGGTGTCCGCGAAGGGTCTTCGTGACTTCGCCAAGGACAACCCCAACCTCGTCATCAAGGGCGGTGTCCTTGACGGCAAGGCGCTGTCCGCCGACGAGATCAAGAAGCTTGCGGACCTCGAGTCCCGCGAGGTTCTGCTCGCCAAGCTGGCGGGTGCCTTCAAGGGCAAGCAGACTCAGGCTGCCCAGCTCTTCCAGGCGCTCCCCTCGAAGCTCGTCCGCACCGTGGACGCTCTTCGTGCCAAGCAGGCCGAGCAGGGCGGTGCCGAGTAATTCGGCTCGCGCATTGACCGCAGCCTGAGCAGTTCCGCCCAGGCAGTGGTCGCAGCGGGCCGAAAGTACGCCCGCCTCACATGTACATCCCGGCACCAGCCGAATAAGTGGAAGGATCGCCCATCATGGCGAAGCTCAGCCAGGAAGACCTGCTCGCGCAGTTCGAGGACATGACCCTCATCGAGCTCTCCGAGTTCGTGAAGGCGTTCGAGGACAAGTTCGACGTCACCGCCGCCGCCGCGGTCGCCGTTGCCGGTCCGGCCGGCCCCGCCGCCGCCGTCGAGGCCGCTGAGGAGCAGGACGAGTTCGACGTCATCCTCACGGGTGCCGGCGAGAAGAAGATCCAGGTCATCAAGGTCGTGCGTGAGCTGACCTCCCTGGGTCTGAAGGAGGCCAAGGACCTCGTGGACGGCGCCCCGAAGCCCGTTCTCGAGAAGGTCGCCAAGGAGGCCGCCGAGAAGGCTGCCGAGTCCCTCAAGGGCGCCGGCGCCTCCGTCGAGGTCAAGTAGTCCCACGGGCCCGCTGAGGGCCCCTCGCGAGCCGATACAGGACTTCTCGTAGACCTGTAACGCTGACGCACTGAGGAGCGATCACCCATCTGGGTGGTCGCTCTTCGGCGTTCCCGGGGGTCCGGTGGCGGCTGCCTTGCACTGTCGGTGGCGACGAGTATGGTGATCTTCGTTGTGCCTCCGGCCGAGCCCGTGACGGGCTGCAAGACGGGCTGCAAGACAGGTTGCACGTGACGATCGCGGCACTTGCTGAGGGCATGGGGGGCCTTGACGAACCGCACGCAGCGCGCAATTCTCAGGACGCGTCGTCACAACGATCCGGATCCGAGGCATGGATCGGTGACGAAGAGGGCAGTATCGATGTGCATTGAGGGCGTGGCTTGCCGCAGGTGTTGAGAACAACGATGGTCTCAAAAAACCGGGACTGGACATCAGTGGGCCTAGTGGCTACACTGACCCTTTGCGCTGCCTGTTAGCTGCCTCCTGCCCGTCACCAGGGGCATGCCCTCGCGTGAGCACCGATGACTAGATCATCCCTGACCTGGCCTTTTGGCTGAATCGGGAACGGACTGTCTCTGTGCCCACAGTGGGGGGCCGGTACGCGCGTAGTGAGTCCGAGCCCTCGGAAGGACCCCCTCTTGGCCGCCTCGCGCACTGCCTCGACCGCGAATACGAACAACGGCGCCAGCACCGCCCCGCTGCGCATCTCCTTTGCAAAGATCAAGGAGCCCCTCGAGGTTCCGAACCTTCTTGCGCTGCAAACCGAGAGCTTCGACTGGCTGCTCGGCAACGACGCGTGGAAGGCTCGTGTCGAGGCGGCTCTGGACAACGGACAGGACGTCCCCACGAAGTCCGGTCTGGAGGAGATCTTCGAGGAGATCTCCCCGATCGAGGACTTCTCCGGGTCGATGTCCCTGACGTTCCGGGACCACCGCTTCGAGCCTCCGAAGAATTCCATCGACGAGTGCAAGGACCGCGACTTCACGTACGCTGCCCCGCTCTTCGTCACCGCCGAGTTCACCAACAACGAGACCGGCGAGATCAAGTCCCAGACGGTCTTCATGGGCGACTTCCCGCTCATGACCAACAAGGGCACCTTCGTCATCAACGGCACCGAGCGTGTCGTGGTGTCGCAGCTCGTCCGCTCGCCGGGCGTCTACTTCGACTCCTCCATCGACAAGACGTCCGACAAGGACATCTTCTCCGCGAAGGTCATCCCGTCCCGGGGTGCCTGGCTGGAGATGGAGATCGACAAGCGCGACATGGTCGGTGTCCGCATCGACCGCAAGCGCAAGCAGTCCGTCACTGTTCTCCTGAAGGCTCTCGGTTGGACGACCGAGCAGATCCTCGAGGAGTTCGGCGAGTACGAGTCCATGCGCGCCACCCTGGAGAAGGACCACACCCAGGGCCAGGACGACGCGCTGCTCGACATCTACCGCAAGCTGCGTCCGGGCGAGCCCCCGACCCGCGAGGCCGCGCAGACGCTTCTTGAGAACCTCTACTTCAACCCGAAGCGCTACGACCTCGCGAAGGTCGGCCGTTACAAGGTCAACAAGAAGCTGGGCGGCGAGGCCCCGCTGGACGCCGGCATCCTGACCGTCGAGGACATCATCTCGACGATCAAGTACCTGGTGAAGCTGCACGCCGGTGAGACCGAGACCGTCGGTGACAACGGCACGCAGATCGTCGTCGAGACGGACGACATCGACCACTTCGGCAACCGTCGTCTGCGCAACGTCGGCGAGCTCATCCAGAACCAGGTCCGCACGGGTCTGGCTCGTATGGAGCGCGTCGTCCGCGAGCGCATGACGACCCAGGACGTCGAGGCGATCACGCCGCAGACCCTGATCAACATCCGGCCGGTCGTCGCCTCCATCAAGGAGTTCTTCGGCACCAGCCAGCTGTCGCAGTTCATGGACCAGAACAACCCGCTGTCGGGTCTCACCCACAAGCGCCGTCTGTCGGCTCTTGGCCCGGGTGGTCTCTCCCGTGAGCGGGCCGGCTTCGAGGTCCGTGACGTGCACCCCTCGCACTACGGCCGCATGTGCCCGATCGAGACCCCTGAAGGCCCGAACATCGGTCTGATCGGCTCGCTCGCCTCCTACGGCCGGGTCAACGCGTTCGGTTTCGTCGAGACGCCGTACCGCAAGGTCACCGGCGGTGTCGTCACCGACGAGGTCGACTACCTCACGGCCGACGAAGAGGACCGATTCGTCATCGCGCAGGCCAACGCGCCGCTGACGGACGAGCTCCGCTTCGAGGAGTCCCGCGTCCTGGTCCGCCGTCGTGGCGGAGAGGTCGACTACGTCCCCGGTGAGGACGTCGACTACATGGACGTCTCGCCGCGCCAGATGGTGTCGGTCGCGACCGCCATGATCCCGTTCCTCGAGCACGACGACGCCAACCGTGCCCTCATGGGCGCGAACATGATGCGTCAGGCCGTTCCGCTCATCAAGTCCGAGGCGCCGCTGGTCGGCACCGGCATGGAGTACCGCTGCGCGGTCGACGCCGGTGACGTACTGAAGTCGGAGAAGGACGGTGTGGTCCAGGAGGTCTCCGCGGACTACGTCACCACCGCCAACGACGACGGCACGTACACCACGTACCGCCTGCACAAGTTCTCCCGCTCGAACCAGGGCACCTCCGTCAACCAGAAGGTTGTCGTGGACGAGGGCGCCCGGGTCGTCGCCGGTCAGGTTCTGGCCGACGGTCCGGCGACCGAGAACGGCGAGATGGCGCTCGGCAAGAACCTGCTCGTGGCGTTCATGCCGTGGGAGGGTCACAACTACGAGGACGCGATCATCCTGTCGCAGCGCCTCGTGCAGGACGACGTCCTCTCCTCGATCCACATCGAGGAGCACGAGGTCGACGCCCGTGACACCAAGCTCGGCCCCGAGGAGATCACCCGGGACATCCCGAACGTCTCCGAGGAGGTCCTCGCCGACCTCGACGAGCGCGGCATCATCCGCATCGGTGCCGAGGTCGTCGCCGGCGACATCCTGGTCGGCAAGGTCACGCCCAAGGGTGAGACCGAGCTGACCCCGGAGGAGCGCCTGCTCCGCGCGATCTTCGGTGAGAAGGCGCGCGAGGTGCGCGACACCTCGCTGAAGGTGCCGCACGGCGAGATCGGCAAGGTCATCGGTGTCCGCGTCTTCGACCGTGAAGAGGGCGACGAGCTGCCGCCGGGCGTGAACCAGCTGGTTCGTGTCTACGTGGCGCAGAAGCGCAAGATCACGGACGGTGACAAGCTCGCCGGCCGCCACGGCAACAAGGGTGTCATCTCGAAGATCCTGCCGATCGAGGACATGCCGTTCCTGGAGGACGGCACCCCGGTCGACATCATCCTCAACCCGCTCGGTGTCCCGTCCCGAATGAACCCGGGACAGGTTCTGGAGATCCACCTCGGCTGGCTCGCCAGCCGCGGCTGGGACGTCTCCGGTCTCGCCGACGACTGGGCGCAGCGCCTGCAGGCCATCGAGGCCGACGTGGTCGCCCCGGGCACCAACGTCGCCACCCCCGTCTTCGACGGTGCGCGTGAGGACGAGCTGGCCGGTCTGCTGAACCACACGATCCCGAACCGCGACGGCGAGCGCATGGTGCTTCCGTCCGGCAAGGCGCCGCTGTTCGACGGCCGCTCCGGCGAGCCGTTCCCGGAGCCGATCTCGGTCGGCTACATGTACATCCTCAAGCTCCACCACCTGGTCGACGACAAGCTCCACGCCCGCTCGACCGGTCCGTACTCGATGATCACCCAGCAGCCGCTGGGTGGTAAGGCCCAGTTCGGTGGCCAGCGCTTCGGTGAGATGGAGGTGTGGGCGCTGGAGGCATACGGCGCCGCTTACGCCCTCCAGGAGCTGCTGACCATCAAGTCCGACGACGTGACCGGCCGCGTGAAGGTCTACGAGGCCATCGTCAAGGGCGAGAACATCCCCGAGCCCGGCATCCCCGAGTCCTTCAAGGTGCTCATCAAGGAGATGCAGTCTCTCTGCCTCAACGTGGAGGTGCTGTCCAGCGACGGTATGTCCATCGAAATGCGTGACACCGACGAGGACGTCTTCCGCGCGGCGGAGGAGCTCGGCATCGACCTGTCCCGGCGCGAGCCGAGCAGCGTCGAAGAGGTCTGACGGGAGTTCGGCGGGCCTTTGAACGCCCTTGGAAAAGGTGCAGAAGGCCCGCCGGCCCCAGGACCCCCGTATCAGACCCCAAGACTTACAACCCTGAGAGGGATTGACGCATAGTGCTCGACGTCAACTTCTTCGATGAGCTCCGGATCGGTCTGGCCACCGCTGACGACATCCGTCAGTGGAGCCACGGCGAGGTCAAGAAGCCCGAGACCATCAACTACCGCACCCTCAAGCCCGAAAAGGACGGACTCTTCTGCGAGAAGATCTTCGGTCCGACCCGGGACTGGGAGTGCTACTGCGGTAAGTACAAGCGTGTCCGCTTCAAGGGCATCATCTGTGAGCGCTGCGGCGTCGAGGTCACTCGCGCCAAGGTGCGTCGTGAGCGGATGGGCCACATCGAGCTGGCCGCTCCCGTCACCCACATCTGGTACTTCAAGGGCGTTCCGTCGCGTCTGGGCTACCTGCTCGACCTCGCCCCGAAGGACCTCGAGAAGGTCATCTACTTCGCGGCGTACATGATCACGTTCGTCGACGAGGAGCGCCGCACCCGCGACCTGCCCTCGCTGGAGGCGCACGTCTCCGTCGAGCGTCAGCAGATCGAGAACCGTCGCGACGCCGACCTCGAGGCCCGCGCCAAGAAGCTCGAGACCGACCTGGCCGAGCTCGAGGCCGAGGGTGCCAAGGCCGACGTGCGCCGCAAGGTGCGCGAAGGTGCCGAGCGTGAGATGAAGCAGCTGCGTGACCGTTCGCAGCGCGAGATCGACCGTCTCGACGAGGTGTGGACCCGCTTCAAGAACCTGAAGGTCCAGGACCTTGAGGGTGACGAGCTCCTCTACCGCGAGCTGCGTGACCGCTTCGGCACGTACTTCGACGGTTCGATGGGTGCCGCGGCGCTGCAGAAGCGCCTGGAGTCCTTCGACCTCGACGAGGAGGCCGAGCGCCTCCGCGAGATCATCCGCACCGGCAAGGGCCAGAAGAAGACCCGTGCGCTCAAGCGCCTCAAGGTCGTCTCCGCGTTCCTGCAGACCAGCAACAGCCCCAAGGGCATGGTGCTCGACTGCGTGCCGGTCATCCCGCCGGACCTGCGTCCGATGGTGCAGCTGGACGGTGGCCGCTTCGCGACCTCCGACCTGAACGACCTGTACCGCCGCGTGATCAACCGCAACAACCGTCTGAAGCGACTCCTTGACCTCGGTGCCCCCGAGATCATCGTGAACAACGAGAAGCGCATGCTTCAGGAGGCCGTCGACGCGCTCTTCGACAACGGCCGTCGTGGTCGCCCCGTCACGGGCCCCGGCAACCGTCCGCTGAAGTCCCTCAGCGACATGCTGAAGGGTAAGCAGGGTCGATTCCGTCAGAACCTGCTCGGCAAGCGTGTGGACTACTCCGCGCGTTCCGTGATCGTCGTCGGTCCGCAGCTGAAGCTGCACCAGTGTGGTCTGCCCAAGGCCATGGCGCTGGAGCTCTTCAAGCCGTTCGTGATGAAGCGCCTGGTCGACCTGAACCACGCGCAGAACATCAAGAGCGCCAAGCGGATGGTCGAGCGCGGCCGCACGGTCGTGTACGACGTCCTGGAAGAGGTCATCGCGGAGCACCCGGTTCTGCTGAACCGTGCGCCCACGCTGCACCGCCTCGGCATCCAGGCCTTCGAGCCGCAGCTGGTCGAGGGCAAGGCCATCCAGATCCACCCGCTCGTCTGCACCGCGTTCAACGCGGACTTCGACGGTGACCAGATGGCCGTCCACCTGCCGCTCTCCGCGGAGGCGCAGGCCGAGGCCCGCATCCTGATGCTGTCCTCGAACAACATCCTCAAGCCCGCCGACGGCCGTCCGGTGACGATGCCGACCCAGGACATGGTTCTCGGTCTGTTCTTCCTCACCACCGACGGCGAACTCCGCGACGTCAAGGGCGAGGGCCGCGCGTTCGGCTCCACGGCCGAGGCGACGATGGCGTTCGACGCCGGGGAGCTCGCGCTCCAGTCGGCCGTCGACATCCGCTTCCCGGTGGGCACCATCCCGCCGCGCGGCTGGACCCCGCCGGCGCAGGAGGAGGGCGAGCCCGAGTGGCAGCAGGGTGACACCTTCCGCCTCCGTACGACCCTGGGCCGTGCGCTCTTCAACGAGCTGCTGCCCGAGGACTACCCGTTCGTCGACTACTCGGTGGGCAAGAAGCAGCTCTCCGAGATCGTCAACGACCTGGCCGAGCGCTACCCCAAGGTCATCGTGGCGGCGACGCTCGACAACCTGAAGGCGGCGGGCTTCTACTGGGCGACCCGTTCCGGCGTCACCGTGGCCATCTCCGACGTCGTCGTTCCCGAGGCGAAGAAGGAGATCGTCAAGGGCTACGAGGCGCAGGACGAGAAGGTCCAGAAGCAGTACGAGCGCGGTCTGATCACCAAGGAAGAGCGCACTCAGGAGCTCATCGCGATCTGGACCAAGGCGACCAACGAGGTTGCCGAGGCGATGAACGCGAACTTCCCGAAGACGAACCCCATCTTCATGATGGTCGACTCGGGTGCCCGAGGAAACATGATGCAGATGCGTCAGATCGCCGGTATGCGCGGTCTGGTGTCGAACGCCAAGAACGAGACGATCCCGCGTCCGATCAAGGCCTCCTTCCGTGAGGGCCTGTCGGTGCTGGAGTACTTCATCTCGACGCACGGTGCTCGTAAGGGTCTGGCGGACACGGCTCTGCGTACCGCCGACTCGGGTTACCTCACCCGTCGTCTGGTCGACGTCTCCCAGGACGTCATCATCCGCGAGGAGGACTGCGGCACCGACCGTGGCCTCAAGCTGCACATCGCGGAGCGCGGCGCGGACGGTGTCCTGCGTAAGGCGGAGAACGTCGAGACCAGCGTGTACGCACGTGCGCTGGCCGAGGACATCACCGTCGACGGCAGGGTGCTGGCCCCGGCCAACACCGACCTCGGCGACGTCCTCATCGACGAGCTGGTCAAGCACGGCATCGAGGAGGTCAAGACCCGCTCGGTCCTGACCTGTGAGTCCGCCGTCGGTACCTGCGCCATGTGCTACGGCCGTTCGCTGGCCACCGGCAAGCTGGTCGACATCGGTGAGGCGGTCGGCATCATCGCCGCCCAGTCCATCGGTGAGCCCGGTACCCAGCTGACGATGCGTACCTTCCACACCGGTGGTGTGGCCGGTGACGACATCACCCAGGGTCTGCCCCGTGTCGTCGAGCTCTTCGAGGCTCGTACGCCCAAGGGTGTCGCCCCGATCTCCGAGGCCTCCGGCCGCGTGCGGATCGAGGAGACCGAGAAGACCAAGAAGCTCGTGGTCACCCCGGACGACGGCAGCGACGAGACGGCGTTCCCGATCTCGAAGCGCGCCCGGCTCCTGGTGTCCGAGGGCGAGCACGTCGAGGTGGGCCAGAAGCTCACCGTGGGTGCCACCAACCCGCACGACGTGCTGCGCATCCTGGGTCAGCGTGCCGTCCAGGTCCACCTGGTCGGCGAGGTCCAGAAGGTCTACAACTCGCAGGGTGTGTCGATCCACGACAAGCACATCGAGATCATCATCCGGCAGATGCTGCGCCGTGTGACGATCATCGAGTCGGGCGACGCGGAGCTGCTGCCCGGCGAGCTGGTCGAGCGCTCGAAGTTCGAGACCGAGAACCGTCGTGTGGTCCAGGAAGGCGGCCACCCGGCCTCCGGCCGTCCGCAGCTGATGGGTATCACCAAGGCCTCGCTGGCGACCGAGTCGTGGCTGTCGGCGGCGTCCTTCCAGGAGACGACCAGGGTTCTGACGGACGCGGCGATCAACGCCAAGTCCGACTCCCTGATCGGCCTCAAGGAGAACGTCATCATCGGTAAGCTCATCCCGGCCGGTACGGGTCTGTCCCGTTACCGCAACATCCGGGTCGAGCCGACCGAGGAGGCCAAGGCGGCGATGTACTCGGCCGTCGGCTACGACGACATCGACTACTCGCCGTTCGGCACCGGCTCCGGCCAGGCCGTCCCGCTGGAGGACTACGACTACGGTCCGTACAACCAGTAAGGCGTACGTCTGAAGTACTGAAGGGCGGCCACTCCGTTTCGTACGGGGTGGCCGCCCTTCGGCGTTGTCCGGTGCCGGTCGTCCGTGGTCAGCGGCCGAGCTGGAGGTAGGGCTCCAGGGCCTGGAGCCGGGTGTAGTTGTCCGGGTGGGTGGTCAGCAGCTTGGCCAGGCCGCCCGGTTCCTTGAGCTGCCTGCCCTGCGCCGCGGCCTGCGCCTTCACGGCGTCCTCCTGGGCCTGGAAGTGGTGCAGGACCTGCGCCAGGTGGGGCGCGAAGCCGAGGTCCGCCGCCTGCCGGTCGGCACGCAGCTCGCCCTGACGACCCACGTAGGCGAGCAGATAGGGGGCGGCGACGAGCGGCACGGTGATGTACCAGGCGGCGACGAACCCGCCGATCACGAACATCCCGATGAAGAGGTAGACCATCCCGGTCGCGGCGAGCGAGAAGACGCTCGCGACCCGGATCGCGATCCTGGCGATGCCCCGCATGAAGGCCCAGGCGATCCGGCCGGGCAGCGAGTACCAGTAGCCGAGCAGGCCCGTCCAGGCGTGACCGCCGGTGTGGTGGCCGAGTTCATGGGCGAGTACGGCGGCGAGGTTGCTGCTGGGGATCTCGTTCAGCGCGTACGTCGTGACGCCGACGACATGGCCGGCGGCCGCCACGGCGTTCAGGTCCGTGCTGTTCTCCACCATCAGTTCGTACGTGTGTGCCTCGATGCCCGCTCGGGCGGTGACCTCGCGCCAGACGGGTTCCAGACGGGCCCGTTCCTCGGCGAGCGGCGCCCTGAGCTTCATCACGTGCCGGGCGAAGGCCAGCTCGGTGGGCCGGTGGAAGACGAGCGCCCCGGAGGCCAGCCAGGCGAGGATGACCAGCCAGCCCATGGCCGTGCCGAGGATTCCCACGGCGAACGAGGCGACCACGGCGAGGCTCACCAGGAAGCCCGGGACCTGGACCGCCAGTTGCCCGATCGCGGTGGCGTCGGCACCGCGCTGGTGCGCGGCCACGTGGATGCGGGAGCCCGCGTGACGGTAGTCGAGGTCGTCGGGTGCGGGGGCCTCCGGCGGTGCCGCGGGTGTGGGGGCGGCCGGGGGCGTCTGCGGTGGGATGTACGGCGGTGCGGTGGCGGTGGGCTGCGGGCCGCTCGGGTACGTGGGCGTGACCCCTGGGTGGGCGGTCGGCGCCGCGGGGTACGAGGGTGCGGCCCCGGCCCCGGCCCCGGGGTACTGGGGTGCGCCGCCCGGATAGGACGGGGGCGCGGGGGTCTCCGGGTACGGGGGCGGGGGAGCGGCGGACCCGGGGTACGGGGGCGCGGGAACGGCAGATCCGGGGTACGGCGGCGCGGGAACGGCGGACCTGGGATACGGGGGCGCGGAAGCGGCGGACCCGGGATAGGGGGGCGCGGGAACGGCGGATCCGGGGTACGGGGGCGACGAAGCGGGGGCCCCGGGGTACGGGGGCGCGGGAACGGCGGATCCGGGGTACGGGGGCGCGGGCGTGCCCGGGTACGGGGGGTCCGGGTAGACGGGGCCGGGCTCCGGGGCGGCCGGGTCTGGTGGGTAGGACAAGGTGGGGCTCCTTCAGGATGGGGACGTCAGCCGATGAGCAGCCCGGCGGGAAGCAGCACCGTGCCCGCGCAGAAGGCGATCAGGCCGGTGCGGATCCACTGGTGCTTGCGGGCGGCGATGCGGCTGGTCTCGGTGAGCGCCGCGGTGAGTCCGGCGGCGGGGTCGCGGTCGGTGTCGGCGAGAGCGGTCGCCAACTGACCTTCACGTACGGCTTGTTGGATGTCGCCGAAGAAACAGAGGGGCCGGCCCGGGGCCCATGAACTGGCGCGGTACCGGGGGAGCACCGCGAGCAGCAGCGCGAACAGGGCGAAGGCGAGGGCCAGGGCGCCGGTCCACCAGACGGCCGTACCGGGTGCGGAGAGCGAGCTCGGGGACCAGTTCCGCCCGGCCAGCAGCCCGCTGAACACCCCCGCCGTCATCCCGAGCGCCGCCACGAGCACGGACGCCTTGCTGTCGGCCCGGGCGATCTCGCCCCGCAGCTCCTCCAGCAGCCGTTCGGCGGTTCGGGTGCCGGGAGCGGTGGTGGTCACTCCGGGCCCGTCTCGGAGGACTCCGGTGCCGGAGGCGAGGGCGGACAGGCGGACGGCGCGGGCGGAATGACGGGCGTGGGAGCCACGGCCGGGGGCGGCGGGGCCTGGT
>LRTP01001001.1 GCA_001550305.1 Streptomyces diastatochromogenes | reverse complement strand
TGCCGGCCGCGGCCGCAAGCCGCAGCAGGCTCCCGCTGCCGAGGCCCCCAAGGCCGAGGCTCCGGCGGCTGCCGCTCCGGCTGAGAGCACCGGAACGGAGGCCTGACCGACATGCTGATCCCCCGTAGGGTCAAGCACCGCAAGCAGCACCACCCGAAGCGCCGTGGTCAGGCCAAGGGCGGTACGCAGGTTTCGTTCGGCGAGTACGGCATTCAGGCCCTCACGCCGGCGTACGTGACGAACCGCCAGATCGAGGCCGCCCGTATCGCGATGACCCGCCACATCAAGCGTGGCGGCAAGGTCTGGATCAACATCTACCCGGACCGCCCGCTCACGAAGAAGCCCGCCGAGACCCGCATGGGTTCCGGTAAGGGTTCGCCGGAGTGGTGGATCGCGAACGTGCACCCGGGCCGGGTCATGTTCGAACTGTCCTACCCCAACGAGAAGATCGCCCGTGAGGCCCTCACTCGCGCAGCCCACAAGCTGCCGATGAAGTGCCGGATCGTCAAGCGCGAGGCAGGTGAAGCGTGATGTCGGCCGGTACCAAGGCGTCCGAGCTGCGCGAACTGGGTGACGAGGAGCTTCTCGCGAAGCTTCGCGAAGCCAAGGAAGAGCTGTTCAACCTCCGCTTCCAGGCGGCGACCGGTCAGCTCGAGAACCACGGTCGGCTCAAGGCCGTCCGCAAGGACATCGCGCGGATCTACACCCTGATGCGTGAGCGCGAGCTGGGCATCGAAACGGTGGAGAGCGCCTGATGAGCGAGAGCAACGTGACCGAGAACACCACTGAGGCGCGCGGATTCCGCAAGACCCGTGAGGGTCTCGTCGTCAGCGACAAGATGGACAAGACCGTCGTCGTCGCCGTCGAGGACCGCGTCAAGCACGCCCTGTACGGCAAGGTCATCCGCCGTACGAGCAAGCTGAAGGCCCACGACGAGCAGAACGCCGCGGGTATCGGCGACCGCGTCCTCCTCATGGAGACGCGTCCGCTGTCCGCGACGAAGCGCTGGCGCATCGTGGAGATCCTCGAGAAGGCGAAGTAATCAAACGGGGGGCTCAATCCCCCCGTTGCCCCCCGCCGGGGGCCTGCCGCACCGTCAGGTGCCCGGCCCCCGGCGGAGGTTTTCTCCCTCAACAGGCCAAGTAATTCCTGCGGAGCTCATCCGCAGGACGGTTCCGCCAGGCTCGCGGGGCGACCCGAAAGGGATCCTCGCGGGAACCGGCAGACAATCAGGAGATAGACGTGATCCAGCAGGAGTCGCGACTGCGCGTCGCCGACAACACGGGGGCGAAGGAAATCCTTTGCATCCGTGTGCTCGGTGGCTCCGGTCGCCGCTACGCGGGCATCGGTGACGTCATCGTCGCCACCGTCAAGGACGCGATCCCCGGTGGCAACGTGAAGAAGGGTGACGTCGTCAAGGCGGTCATCGTTCGCACCGTCAAGGAGCGCCGCCGTCCGGACGGCTCGTACATCCGCTTCGACGAGAACGCCGCTGTCATTCTGAAGAACGACGGCGACCCTCGCGGCACCCGTATCTTCGGCCCCGTCGGCCGTGAGCTGCGCGAGAAGAAGTTCATGAAGATCATCTCGCTCGCGCCGGAGGTGCTGTAAGCATGAAGATCAAGAAGGGTGACACGGTTCAGGTCATCACCGGCAAGGACAAGGGCAAGCAGGGCAAGGTCATTGCCGCTTACCCGCGCGACGAGCGCGTCCTGGTCGAGGGTGTCAACCGGGTCAAGAAGCACACGAAGGCCGGCCCCACCGCCAGCGGTTCGCAGGCCGGCGGCATCGTGACCACCGAAGCCCCCATTCACGTGAGCAACGTTCAGCTCGTCGTGGAGAAGGACGGCAACAAGGTCGTCACGCGCGTCGGTTACCGCTTCGACGACGAGGGCAACAAGATCCGCGTTGCCAAGCGGACGGGTGAGGACATCTGATGGCTACCACCACCACTCCGCGTCTCAAGACGAAGTACCGCGAGGAGATCGCGGGCAAGCTGCGTGAGGAGTTCTCCTACGAGAACGTCATGCAGGTTCCCGGCCTCGTCAAGATCGTGGTCAACATGGGTGTCGGCGACGCCGCCCGTGACTCGAAGCTCATGGACGGTGCCGTCCGTGACCTGACCACGATCACCGGTCAGAAGCCGGCCATCACCAAGGCCCGGAAGTCCATCGCGCAGTTCAAGCTGCGTGAGGGTCAGCCGATCGGTGCCCACGTCACGCTCCGTGGCGACCGCATGTGGGAGTTCCTGGACCGCACCCTGTCGCTCGCGCTGCCGCGCATCCGCGACTTCCGCGGTCTGTCCCCCAAGCAGTTCGACGGCCGTGGCAACTACACCTTCGGTCTCACGGAGCAGGTCATGTTCCACGAGATCGACCAGGACAAGATCGACCGCGTCCGGGGTATGGACATCACCGTGGTGACCACGGCGACCAACGACGCTGAGGGCCGTGCCCTTCTCCGTCACCTCGGCTTCCCCTTCAAGGAGGCGTAAGCGAGATGGCGAAGAAGGCTCTGATTGCCAAGGCTGCTCGTAAGCCCAAGTTCGGTGTGCGTGGCTACACGCGCTGCCAGCGCTGCGGTCGTCCGCACTCCGTGTACCGCAAGTTCGGCCTGTGCCGCGTCTGCCTTCGTGAGATGGCTCACCGTGGCGAGCTGCCGGGCGTGACCAAGAGCTCCTGGTAGTTCCGGTAATTCCGGACTCCAGAGGCTCTCGGTAAGCAAAGGGCTCGGTCAGGTGCCCACCCCTCCATGGCTTAGGCTAGGAGGGTTGGGCGCCTGACGCCCGTACGACTTACTACGCCGTAGGTCCCCGCACCGCACCCGTCCCGCCACTGAGTGGGGAGAGGGATGGCGCATACAGGAAACCCCGGCGAGAGAGGCCGAAGGCCAATTCATGACCATGACTGATCCGATCGCAGACATGCTTACGCGTCTGCGTAACGCGAACTCGGCGTACCACGACACCGTGGGTATGCCGCACAGCAAGATCAAGTCGCACATCGCGGAGATCCTCCAGCAGGAGGGCTTCATCACGGGCTGGAAGGTCGAGGACGCCGAGGTCGGCAAGAACCTCGTCCTCGAGCTGAAGTTCGGCCCGAACCGTGAGCGCTCCATCGCGGGCATCAAGCGGATCTCCAAGCCCGGTCTCCGGGTGTACGCGAAGTCCACCAACCTGCCGAAGGTGCTCGGCGGCCTTGGCGTGGCGATCATCTCCACGTCCCACGGGCTCCTCACCGACAAGCAGGCCGGCAAGAAGGGCGTAGGCGGAGAAGTTCTCGCCTACGTCTGGTAACGGAAGGGAACGGAGGAAACAGCTATGTCGCGTATTGGCAAGCTCCCCATCACGGTTCCCGCCGGCGTGGACGTCACCATCGAAGGCCGTACGGTCCAGGTGAAGGGCCCCAAGGGCACCCTCGCTCACACCGTTGCCGCGCCGATCGAGGTCGTCAAGGCTGAGGATGGCGTTCTGAACGTCACCCGCCCCAACGACGAGCGTCAGAACAAGGCCCTGCACGGCCTGTCCCGCACGCTGGTGGCGAACATGATCACCGGCGTGACCCAGGGTTACGTGAAGAAGCTCGAGATCAGCGGTGTCGGTTACCGCGTCCAGGCGAAGGGCTCCAACCTGGAGTTCGCGCTCGGCTACAGCCACCCGATCACCGTCGAGGCCCCCGAGGGCATCACCTTCAAGGTGGAGGCTCCGACCCGTTTCTCGGTCGAGGGCATCGACAAGCAGAAGGTCGGCGAGGTTGCGGCCAACATCCGCAAGCTGCGCAAGCCCGACCCGTACAAGGCCAAGGGCGTCAAGTACGAGGGCGAAGTCATTCGCCGCAAGGTCGGAAAGGCGGGTAAGTAAGCCATGGCATACGGTGTCAAGATTGCTAAGGGCGACGCTTACAAGCGTGCTGCCATCAAGCGTCGTCACATCCGGATCCGTAAGCACATCTCGGGTACGGCTGAGCGTCCGCGCCTGGTCGTGACGCGCTCCAACCGCCACATCGTGGCCCAGGTCATCGACGACGTTAAGGGTCACACCCTCGCGTCGGCGTCGACCCTGGACACGACGATCCGCGGTGGCGAAGCCGACAAGTCGGCTCAGGCCAAGTCGGTCGGCGCCCTGGTCGCCGAGCGCGCCAAGGCCGCCGGTGTCGAGGCTGTCGTATTCGACCGTGGTGGCAACCAGTACGCCGGGCGCATTGCCGCCCTGGCGGACGCCGCCCGCGAAGCCGGACTCAAGTTCTGAGTCGGTTCCGTAGCTAGCGGAAACAGAGAGAGGTAATTCCAATGGCTGGACCCCAGCGCCGCGGAAGCGGTGCCGGTGGCGGCGAGCGGCGGGACCGGAAGGGCCGTGACGGCGGCGCTGCTGCCGCCGAGAAGACCGCGTACGTTGAGCGCGTCGTCGCGATCAACCGCGTCGCCAAGGTTGTGAAGGGTGGTCGTCGCTTCAGCTTCACTGCGCTCGTCGTAGTGGGCGACGGTGACGGCACCGTGGGTGTCGGTTACGGCAAGGCCAAGGAGGTGCCGGCCGCCATCGCCAAGGGTGTTGAGGAGGCCAAGAAGCACTTCTTCAAGGTCCCCCGTATCCAGGGCACCATCCCGCACCCGATCACGGGCGAGAAGGCCGCGGGCGTCGTCCTGCTCAAGCCTGCTTCCCCCGGTACCGGCGTTATCGCCGGTGGCCCGGTGCGTGCTGTCCTCGAGTGCGCCGGCGTTCACGACATCCTGTCGAAGTCGCTCGGCTCGTCCAACGCGATCAACATCGTGCACGCGACCGTGGCGGCCCTCAAGGGTCTGCAGCGTCCCGAGGAGATCGCGGCTCGCCGTGGTCTGCCCCTCGAGGACGTCGCCCCCGCCGCTCTGCTGCGTGCGCGTGCGGGAGCGGGTGCGTAATCATGGCTCAGCTCAGGATCACGCAGACGAAGTCGTACATCGGCAGCAAGCAGAACCACCGCGACACCCTGCGTTCGCTCGGGCTCAAGCGCCTGAACGACGTGGTCGTCAAGGAGGACCGCCCCGAGTTCCGCGGAATGGTGCACACCGTCCGCCACCTCGTGACGGTTGAGGAGGTCGACTGATCATGGCGGAGAACAACCCGCTCAAGATCCACAACCTCCGTCCCGCCCCGGGCGCCAAGACCGCCAAGACCCGTGTGGGTCGTGGTGAGGCGTCGAAGGGTAAGACGGCCGGTCGTGGTACCAAGGGCACGAAGGCCCGTTACCAGGTTCCGGAGCGCTTCGAGGGCGGGCAGATGCCCCTCCACATGCGCCTCCCGAAGCTGAAGGGCTTCAAGAACCCGTTCAAGACCGAGTTCCAGGTCGTGAACCTCGACAAGCTGGCCGCGCTGTACCCGGAGGGTGGCGAGGTCACCGTCGAGGGTCTCGTCGCCAAGGGTGCCGTTCGCAAGAACAGCCTCGTCAAGGTCCTCGGCCAGGGCGAGATCTCCGTCGCGCTGCAGGTTTCGGTTGACGCCGTTTCCGGCTCCGCCAAGGAGAAGATCACCGCCGCCGGCGGTACCGTCACCGAGCTCGTCTGATCTTTTCAGGCGTCTCGATGACATGAGCGATCCCGACCGGGGGTGCCCTTACAAATGGGGTATCCCCGGTTGGTCGTTCCTAGGGGGGCAGTCTCGCCGGTAAGGTGGCCTGCACTGCCGACTTTCGTCCGGCGTTCCGTCGGGCGGCAGTCGACCGATACCTACCTATTCGTCGAACCTCAAGACCGTCACCTCTGACGCAGTTGCGCGGGGGTCGCAGGAGGCACCGTGCTCACCGCGTTCGCCCGGGCGTTCAAGACGCCCGACCTGCGCAAGAAGCTGCTCTTCACGCTCGGCATCATCGTGGTCTACCGGGTCGGTACCCACGTACCGATCCCAGGTGTCGACTACAAGAACGTCCAGACCTGCATCGACGTGGCCAAGGGCAACCAGGGTCTGTTCGGGCTGGTCAACATGTTCAGTGGTGGTGCGCTGCTGCAGATCACGATCTTCGCGCTCGGCATCATGCCGTACATCACGGCGAGCATCATCCTGCAGCTGCTGACGGTGGTGATCCCGCGCCTCGAAGCCCTCAAGAAGGAGGGTTCGGCCGGCACCGCGAAGATCACGCAGTACACCCGTTATCTGACGGTGGCGCTGGCGATCCTGCAGGGCACCGGCCTTGTCGCGACCGCCCGCAGCGGCGCCCTGTTCAGTGGCTGCCAGGTGGCCAACCAGATCGTTCCTGACCAGTCGATCTTCCAGACCGTCGTGATGGTCGTCACCATGACCGCCGGTACGGGCGTCGTCATGTGGCTGGGCGAGCTCATCACCGACCGCGGCATCGGCAACGGCATGTCGATCCTCATGTTCATCTCGATCGCCGCGACCTTCCCGTCCGCGCTGTGGGCGATCAAGACGCAGGGCACGCTGGCCGGCGGCTGGATCGAGTTCGGCACCGTGATCGCGGTCGGACTGGTCATGGTCGCGCTGGTCGTCTTCGTCGAGCAGGCCCAGCGGCGGATCCCCGTCCAGTACGCGAAGCGCATGATCGGGCGCCGGTCGTACGGTGGTACGTCCACTTACATCCCGCTGAAGGTCAATCAGGCGGGTGTGATTCCCGTCATCTTCGCGTCGTCGCTGCTCTACATCCCGGCTCTGGTCGCCCAGTTCTCCAACGGCAATTCCGGCTGGAAGACCTGGGTCACGCAGAACCTGACCAAGGGCGATCACCCCATCTACCTGGTCTCTTACTTCCTCCTGATCGTTTTCTTCGCGTTCTTCTACGTGGCGATCTCGTTCAACCCCGAGGAAGTCGCGGACAACATGAAGAAGTATGGTGGCTTCATCCCGGGCATCCGGGCTGGCCGGCCGACCGCTGAGTACCTGAGCTACGTACTCAACCGGATCACCTGGCCGGGGTCGCTGTATCTGGGTCTGATCGCTCTCGTACCGACAATGGCGTTGGTGGGTTTCGGGGCAACCGGCAATTTCCCGTTCGGTGGTACCAGCATCCTGATCATCGTGGGTGTCGGTCTTGAGACGGTGAAGCAGATCGAGAGCCAGCTTCAGCAGCGCAATTACGAAGGGTTCCTCCGCTGATGCGAATCGTCCTCGTCGGGCCGCCCGGTGCCGGGAAGGGAACGCAGGCTGCGTTCCTTGCCAAGAACCTGGGGATTCCGCACATCTCCACGGGCGACCTCTTCCGCGCCAACATCAGTCAGGGCACGGAGCTGGGCAAGCAGGCCAAGGCGTACATGGACGCGGGCAAGCTGGTGCCGGACGAGGTCACCATCGGGATGGCCAAGGACCGCATGGAGCAGCCCGACGCGGCCAACGGCTTCCTGCTGGACGGCTTCCCTCGTAACGTCTCGCAGGCCGAGGCGCTGGACGAGATGCTCAAGGCCGAGGCCATGAAGCTGGACGCGGTGCTGGACCTGGAGGTCCCCGAGGACGAGGTGGTCAAGCGCATCGCGGGCCGCCGCATCTGCCGCAACGACTCTTCGCACGTCTTCCACGTGACGTACAAGCAGCCGAAGCTGGAAGGCGTCTGTGACGTCTGCGGCGGCGAGCTGTACCAGCGGGACGACGACTCCGAGGAGACGGTCCGTACGCGTCTCGAGGTCTACCACACGCAGACCGAGCCGATCATCGACTACTACGCCCGTCAGGGCCTGGTCGTGACGATCTCGGCGCTCGGCAAGGTGGAAGAGGTCACGGGGCACGCCATGGAGGCGCTCAAGAGCAAGGTCGGCGACAAGTAGTCGTCACGCTGCCATCGGCCGCGGTGCCCTCCGGGGGTGCCGCGGCCGTAGTGTTGTGCAGGTGGTCGTGTACGTAGTGGTGCACGACCTGGTTGGGTACGTCGTCGGAATGACGGAGAAGACGGAGAGCGCGGGCCGCCATGGTGCAGATCAAGACCCCTGAGCAGATCGCCAAGATGCGTGCGGCGGGGTTGGTCGTCGCGGCCATTCACGCGGCCACACGTGAGGCGGCCGTGCCGGGTGCCACGACGAAGGACCTGGACGAGGTCGCGCGCAAGGTGCTGGCCGAGCACGGGGCGAAGTCGAACTTCCTCGGGTACGGCGGTTTCCCCGCGACCATCTGCACCTCGGCGAACGAGGTCGTCGTCCACGGCATCCCGTCCGACGAGGTGGTCCTGAAGGACGGCGACATCATCTCGATCGACTGCGGCGCGATCGTGGACGGCTGGCACGGGGACGCGGCGTACACCGCGTTCGTGGGCTCCGGTCACGCCCCGGAGCTGCTCGAGCTCTCCCGGGTGACCGAGGAGTCGATGTGGGCGGGCATCGCGGCGATGAAGCAGGGCAACCGGCTCGTCGACGTCTCGCGTGCGATCGAGACGTACATCCGCCGCCAGCCGAAGCCCGGCGGCGGCAAGTACGGAATCATCGAGGACTACGGCGGCCACGGCATCGGCACCGAGATGCACATGGACCCGCACCTGCTGAACTACGTCGAGAAGCGGCGCGGCAAGGGGCCGAAGCTGGTCCCCGGCTTCTGCCTGGCCATCGAGCCGATGGTGTCCTTGGGCACGCCGCGGACCGAGGTGCTGGAGGACGACTGGACCGTCATCACGACGGACGGCACGTGGTCCTCGCACTGGGAGCACTCGGTGGCGCTGACGGAGGAGGGCCCGCTGGTCCTCACGTCCCCGGACGGCGGCAGGGCGAAGCTGGCGGAGCACGGGATCACGGCGGCGCCGGACCCACTGGCCTGACGGCGCCGGACCTGTTGGTTTGACGGCGCCCGGTCCCGCTGGGCCGACGGCGCCCGACCTGTGGGTCTGATGGCGCCGGTCCCGCTGGGCTGACGGTGGCAGACCTGTTGGCCTGATGGTGCTGGGCCCCTTGGCCTGACGGCGTCTCCCCGTTGGCCTGATGGTGTGCCGGCCCGGTGGCGACGGACCCGCTGGTCTGATCGTGGCGGGGCGGGGCGGGTCGTTGGAGTGTGTGGGGTATCGCGGCACCCGGGCGGGGGTGCCGGGCGGATACGGCGGGTGGCGGTGTGATCGCCGTACGTCTCCGCGACGCCACCCCGGAGGGTCCGCGGAGACGCGTTGACGACCCCCGTTGCTTAACGATCTCCGTAGTGGGGCATTCTTTCTCGATTCGTCTTTCCGAGAG
The DNA here is from genome assembly GCA_001550305.1 of Streptomyces diastatochromogenes. Classification (GTDB taxonomy): domain Bacteria; phylum Actinomycetota; class Actinomycetes; order Streptomycetales; family Streptomycetaceae; genus Streptomyces; species Streptomyces mirabilis_D. The sequence continues at coordinate 5,749 of LRTP01001001.1, read as the reverse complement.
GCCTGACGTAGACTGACTCGTCGGCTCTCGTGCACCCGCATGTCTGCATGCGCTCGTGCGAAGTCGATCAAGGTAGTCGATTCGAAGGGCGAAGCGTGGCCAAGAAGCAAGGTGCCATCGAGATCGAGGGCACTGTCGTCGAGTCTCTTCCGAACGCCATGTTCAAGGTCGAGCTCCAGAACGGCCACCAGGTCCTGGCACACATCAGCGGCAAGATGCGTATGCACTACATCCGCATCCTCCCTGACGACCGGGTCGTGGTGGAGTTGTCTCCGTACGACCTGACGCGTGGCCGCATCGTCTACCGGTACAAGTAGATCTTGCCCTTACTCCGTGTTCCCGGTTCCGGGGCGCGGGGGGTGGCACTGACCCGGAGAACCTCACCAATGAAGGTCAAGCCGAGCGTCAAGAAGATCTGCGACAAGTGCAGGGTGATCCGCCGTCACGGTCGGGTCATGGTCATCTGCGAAAACCCGCGCCACAAGCAGCGCCAGGGCTGACGCACGACCGCACCTTCTGCATCCGCAGATACTTCGCGCGACGCAAGCAGTACATGTTCATACGCAGAGCCCAGGACTGAGTCTCATCAGACCTGACACCCCCGGTCGGAGGCCGGGGACCCGGTTCGTACCGAATCTTCGACAAGAGGAGAGGACGGCGGGCGGGATCCGGTTCTGCGGAAGACCTCCGAACGACAACTGGAGCCATTGAATGGCACGCGTTTCCGGTGTTGACATCCCTCGCGAAAAGCGTGTGGAGGTCGCCCTGACCTACGTGTTCGGCATCGGCCGGACCCTTTCCCAGCAGACGCTGGCCGAGACCGGCGTGAACCCGAACACCCGTGTTCGTGACCTCTCCGAAGAAGAGCTGGTCAAGATCCGCGAGTACGTGGACGCCAACATCAAGACCGAGGGTGACCTCCGTCGCGAGATCCAGGCCGACATCCGCCGCAAGGTCGAGATCGGCTGCTACCAGGGTCTGCGCCACCGTCGTGGCCTGCCCGTCCACGGTCAGCGCACCAGCACGAACGCTCGTACCCGCAAGGGCCCGCGTCGCGCCATCGCCGGTAAGAAGAAGCCGGGCAAGAAGTAGTCCTCAGCGGACGCTTATCAGCGGTCTTCGCTGTAGGACCGACCACCTCCCGTAGGAGTAATAGATGCCCCCCAAGGGTCGTCAGGGCGCTGCCAAGAAGGTGCGCCGCAAGGAAAAGAAGAACGTCGCTCACGGGCACGCTCACATCAAGAGCACGTTCAACAACACCATCGTCTCGATCACGGACCCCTCGGGCAACGTGATCTCCTGGGCCTCCGCCGGCCACGTCGGCTTCAAGGGCTCGCGCAAGTCCACCCCCTTCGCCGCGCAGATGGCCGCCGAGTCGGCCGCCCGTCGCGCGCAGGAGCACGGCATGCGCAAGGTTGACGTGTTCGTGAAGGGCCCGGGCTCCGGTCGCGAGACCGCGATCCGCTCCCTCCAGGCCACTGGCCTCGAGGTCGGCTCCATCCAGGACGTCACCCCCACCCCGCACAACGGCTGCCGTCCGCCCAAGCGCCGCCGCGTCTGAGGCTCGGTTGTCTTGAGGTTGCGGGCGGTACGCCTCTTCGGAGGCGTGCCGCCCGTACCCTTGCAGTAGCAGCAGGGCGTCAAATAGCGGGCGCCCATGACTGAAGGATCGCAACATGCTGATTGCTCAGCGTCCCTCGTTGACCGAAGAGGTCGTCGACGAATTCCGCTCCCGGTTCGTGATCGAGCCGCTGGAGCCGGGCTTCGGCTACACCCTCGGCAACTCCCTGCGCCGGACCCTCCTGTCCTCGATCCCGGGTGCGGCGGTCACGTCCATCCGCATCGACGGCGTTCTGCACGAGTTCACCACCGTGCCGGGCGTCAAGGAGGACGTCACCGACCTGATCCTCAACATCAAGCAGCTGGTCGTCTCCTCGGAGCACGACGAGCCGGTCGTGATGTACCTGCGCAAGCAGGGCCCGGGTCTGGTCACCGCCGCCGACATCGCGCCCCCGGCCGGTGTCGAGGTCCACAACCCCGACCTCGTCCTCGCCACGCTCAACGGCAAGGGCAAGCTGGAGATGGAGCTGACCGTCGAGCGCGGTCGCGGCTACGTCTCCGCCGTTCAGAACAAGCAGGTCGGTCAGGAGATCGGGCGCATCCCGGTCGACTCGATCTACTCGCCGGTCCTGAAGGTCACGTACAAGGTCGAGGCGACCCGTGTCGAGCAGCGCACCGACTTCGACAAGCTGATCGTCGACGTCGAGACCAAGCAGGCCATGCGTCCCCGTGACGCCATGGCGTCGGCCGGTAAGACCCTGGTCGAGCTGTTCGGTCTGGCTCGCGAGCTCAACATCGACGCCGAAGGCATCGACATGGGCCCCTCGCCCGTCGACGCGGCACTCGCCGCCGATCTGATCCTGCCGATCGAGGAGCTCGACTTCACCGTCCGCTCGTACAACTGCCTCAAGCGAGAGGGAGTCCATACCGTAGGTGAGCTCGTCGGCCGCTCCGAGGCCGACCTGCTCGACATCCGCAACTTCGGTGCAAAGTCGATCGACGAGGTCAAGGCCAAGCTTGCCGGCATGGGCCTGGCCCTCAAGGACAGCCCGCCCGGATTCGACCCCATCGCTGCTGCCGACACCTTCGCCGCCGACGACGCGACGGACGCCAAGTTCATCGAAACAGAGCAGTACTGAATACTGCGCTGCGCCGGGCCTTGCCACCCAATCCAGTCGCCGCAGGCCAGGGACTCGGCACCATCAACGGCACCATGGGGCAGTCTTGTCAGCGAAGTCCCCTGGGCCCACTCCCGGACGTCCGCACGCTCGCGCCGGTGAACTCGTCGACCAGGTCCCACCCTGCGCCCCCGGCGGCAGGGGCGATCCGGAACCGGGTGTCGGACTGCTCGGCCGGGGGCTCGGCGAAGAACACGTAGCCGCTGCCGTGCGGCTCCGTCGTCGCCAGTCCGGCCCGGCGCAGGGCGTCGGCCATGAACGGTGCCACGGCGCGGGAGGGACCGTCGAGCGTGTGCCACCAGGCGACGGCGCACCGGGCGGTCAGCCCCAGAGGGCGGCGTACCGGCTGCTCAGAGATTGCCACACCGCCCCGGGGGCGGTCGAGGAATCCGGCAAGGGCGGCGTCGGCACGCTGGAGCGTGGCCACCTGGGGGGCGGTGCGCTCGCGCAGTTCGACCAGGGCGGCGGTGTGCGCGGGCAGCAGCCGCTGACGGATGTGGTCGGCCGTGTGCCGCGCGGTGGCCTTGGCCTGGCTCTCGCTGGGGCGCGGGCGGGGCAGGGCCGTAACCGTGATCGCCTTGACCTCGATCCCGTGCGCGGTGGCCTGCTCGGGCAGAACCGCGGTGACGGTGATCCGGGTCCGGGGGCCGTTGGGGGTGAGTTCCAGGGCGCGGCGTCGGCGTAGACGATCCGCACCCGGCCGGTGTCGCCGTCCTTCTCGGTGCACTCGGCGCCGAGCTGCTCGGCAACCGCGCGCGAGGGACTCAAGGCCGGCGGGGGTGGACCGTTCCATGGTGGGTCTCCTTTGGGAAAGGGGGGACGGGGGACTCGGGGCGGTGCGCCTACGGCGCAGGGGGCTTGGCGTCGCGCTGGGCGTCGTGGCGCTCGGCGTCGGCGCGGGCGTCCTCGGCGGTGTATCCGGTGTCGCACCAGGCGTGGCAGAGCTGTCCGGGCGGGGCGTTGCAGGTCTCGCACCGTTCTTCGAAGTCCTCGGGCCTAAACGGCGGCGGGCTGCTCATGCCGGGACGTCCTTGATTGTGTTCCGCCACCAGGTGGGCGGACAGGACCGGGGCCCTCGTCATCAGTGCCGCGCAGCTGGCCTGCCAGATCTGCCCCGGACTGGACGGGGAGATCTGGAAGTTGGTGGCCGGGCTGACCTGCCACATGCGGCCGTGCGGGTCGGTCACGGTGTAGGTGAGGAACTGCGGGTCGTCCTGGCGGCCGTTGTCGCTCCAGTCAAGGCCGGCGGCGGTGAGGGCGCGGCCGAGCTGGGCGCAGCGTTCCGGGGTGGCGTGGGCGAATCTTGCCACGGGGCATCTCTCCTCGTGATCAGGGGCGGGGGCCGGGGCGGCCTGGCGGTAGGCCACCCCGGGGAGCGGCCGTATCGGCCTACGGGCGGGGGAGCTCGCGGTGGATGCGCTCGCTGGTCTCGCGCGCCTCCCGGCGGGCCTGCGGCTTCCGGGCTGGCCGCGTAGACGATTTCGACGCTCCCGAACGCGTTGTCGGCGTCCTCGCGGTACTCGTCGCACAGATCGGCCCGTTCGCCCGGATCGGCGGGGGCCTCCTCCACGTGCCAGATGTCGACGTCGCCGCCGCCCTTCCACTGACCGACCACGAAGTACGGGCGATCCCGGTTCTCCGGCGCGGCGGCGGGCCGGGCCAACCCCTCGTACTCCGACCGGAAGAGCGTCAGACGGCGGCCCTCCTCATCGGCTGCGCCCCTGCTGACCTCGGCCCACTTCGGCAGGTACTCGGCGCGGTGCGCCAGACTCTCGCGGTCCGGTGCCAGCAGCAGCGCGAACACCGGGTGCGGACGGGCGGTGAACCAGCGGGCCAGCGTCCACCAGGCGGCGAGACTGCGAGCGGCCTGGACCCGGTGGGCCTCGGCCTCCTCCAGGTAGCGGGCCTGCGCCTGTTCCGCGTACGAGATCATCGCGTCCAGCCACTGCAGCAACTGCGGGGTGTCGTGGCGACGGGCCGCGAGCTGGAGGCGGGCGAAGTCGCTGCGTGCGGCGTAGTCCGCGGCGCACGCGCGCAGGATGGCGGTCAGCGTCTGGCTGGCCTGCTCGGGCGCGGGGCGGTCGTCGGTGTCGACCAGGGACACCGGTCCCTGCCACCCCCAGGGCACGTCGGCGGAGTGGGCCAGCACCCGGACTGTGCTGCCCTGGTAGGCGCGGCCACGGATGCGCACGAGCGGTTCGACGGGCAGCTCGCGCACGGCGCTGGCGGATCCGAGACTGGCCCGGACGGCGTCGAACTGGTCCCACCGGGCGGGGCTGCTGGTCGCGGTCACGTGGACGGTTCCCCGGGCGGCACCGGTGAGGCTGTAGCGCACGCTGCCGGTGGCGTCTGCCTCGGACGGAACGGCGCGGACGGTACCGGACGGGGTGGCAATGGTGATCACAGGGTGTCTCCTCACAGGGCGTACAGGAATGGGGAGTTGACGGGCGGCCAGCCCCCGCCGGGGCCGGGCGGTGGCCTCAGCCGGTGACGGACAGGTCCGGCAGGAACGGGGCGGGGTACGCGCTGGCGACGGGCGCTCAGCTGCCCCCGCACGGTCGTACGGCGGCCTGCACGGCGGCGGCCTTCATGCCGTGCAGCCATCCGCGCTCGATGCGCCACCCGCAGACAACCGGGCCCGGTTCCTGGCCGGTCTGCACGACCAGGATGGCCAGGACCGTGCAGCTGCCTTCCAGGGCGGCCGTGAGCTTCGATGGCGGCGAACTCGTCCGGATCCGCGTCCAGGTGCCATGCAGGGGCGGTCGTGACCGTGACGGTGGCGCTGGCCAGGCGGTACCGGCCGTCGACGTCCACCGCGGCGTAGTGCAGGGGGTGACCTCCGGCCCCAGGGCGGTGAAGAGCTGGGCGAATGCGCGGTGCGTGCGGCGGCGGGCGGCCGTGATCGCTTCGTCTCCGGGGTACGGCAGGCTGCGGCGGTCGGCGCGGGCGGGCTGGTCGGGCTGCGGGTTCGTCACGGTGACTCCAGCGGGGCGACGGGTGGGGGCCGGCTG
>LRTP01001000.1 GCA_001550305.1 Streptomyces diastatochromogenes | reverse complement strand
GGCTCCGCCTCCGCGCAGCCGCTCACCCACCGCCACCCCCGCCCGTGCCACGGCATTGGCGGGCACGGCGGCGAGGTCCCACCAGGTGATCCCCGCGTAGCAGCCCAGCACCAGCAGCACCCCGCCGGGCGCGAGCGCCTCCCGGAACCTGGTCACCGTGCCGAACGGCATGTGGTGCAGGCTCGCCAGACAGGTGATGACGTCGTAGTGCCCCTTCGGCAGCCCGGCGGAGGCCACGTCCGTCCGCCGGAACCGGGGGCCGCCCCCGATCCGCCGCGCCGCGGCGATCACCTCGGCCGACGGATCGACGGCGTCGACCTCATAACCCCGCGCCGCCATCCGCCGCGCGAAACCCCCGGTGCCACAGCCGACGTCGAGGGCGACACGCCCGTGCTTCGGCAACTTCCGCAGCAGCATCCGGTGGTAGTGATCGTTGTGGTCGAAGGGCATACGAGGACCCTGCCCACACGAACCCCGCGGCAGCGTGCGGCGAGAAAGTTCAAAGAATTTCGGGGACGGTGTCGAAACGGGTGTCTCCCGTTCGACGCACGGGTGAGAGGCAGGGAGAAGCCCCGCCTCCGAGGCACCACGGACACGAGGAGTCACCATGCCGCGTTACCTGTCGCTGGTCCAGATCGACGAGAGCACCGCGCCCGCCGAAGGCCCGAGCCCGGAGCTGATGCAGCGGATGGGCGAGCTGATCGAGGAGATCACCAAGGCGGGGGTCATGCTCGACACCGCCGGGCTGACGCCGTCCGCCCAGGGCAAGCGGGTGCACTGGTCGGGCGGGCAGCTGTCCGTCACCGACGGGCCCTTCACCGAGTCCAAGGAGGTCGTCGGCGGCTACGCGCTCATGCAGTGCAAGGACATGGCCGAGGCCCTGGAGTGGACCAAGCGGTTCCTGAAGGTGCACGAGGAGCACTGGACGGTGACCTGCGAGGTGCGGGAGATCGCCGAGGGCTGAGCAGTTCCTTGGCCTGCGGTCGCCGTGGGTGTCTGATGGTGGGTTGTGGAAGAGCAACAGCCCACCGTCACGCCCGTCACGCAACCCGTCGCGTCCGGGGCCACCCGAGGTGCCGTCGAAGCGGTCGAAGCCGTCGAGACGATCTTCCGGATCGAGTCGCCCCGCATCATCGCGGGCGTCTCCCGCATCGTCCGCGACGTCGGCATCGCCGAGGAGCTCGCGCAGGACGCCCTGGTCGCGGCGCTGGAGCAGTGGCCCCGGGACGGCGTCCCGGACAACCCGGGCGCCTGGCTGACGACCACGGCCAAGCGTCGTGCGATCGATCTCGTACGCCGCCGGGAGCAGTACGCGCGCAAGCTGGCGGAGGTGGGGCGGGACCTCTCGGTGACCGCCCCGCACCACCTCGACGAACCCTCCGACCCGGACGACATCGACGACGACCTGCTGCGGCTCGTCTTCACCGCCTGCCACCCCGTCCTCTCCGCCGAGGCCCGCATCGCCCTCACCCTGCGCCTCGTCGGCGGTCTGACCACCCCCGAGATCGCCCGCGCCTTCCTCGCCCCGGAGGCGACCGTCGCCCAGCGCATCGTGCGCGCCAAGCGGACCCTGGCGACGAAGGGCGTCCCCTTCGAGGTCCCCTACGGCCCGGACCGCGAGGCCCGCCTCGGGTCCGTGCTCGAGGTCATCTACCTGGTCTTCAACGAGGGGTACGCGGCCACGGCGGGCGACGACCTGCTGCGCCCCGCCCTGTGCGAGGACGCGCTGCGACTGGCCCGTGTACTCGCCGAGTTGATGCCCAAGGAGCCCGAAGTGCACGGGCTGGTGTCCCTGCTGGAACTCCAGGAGTCCCGCGCCGCCGCCCGCACCGGCCCCTCGGGCGAGCCCGTCCTCCTCAAGGACCAGAACCGGCGCCGCTGGAACCGCCTGCTGATCCGCCGCGGCTTCGCCGCCCTCGGCAGGGCGAGCGCCGTCACCACCGGACCGCCTGGCCCGTACGCCCTCCAGGCCGCCATCGCCGCCTGCCACGCCCAGGCGTACGCGTACGAGGACACGGACTGGCGGCAGATCGCCACCCTGTACGGGCTGCTGGCGACCCGTTCCCCGTCTCCCGTGGTCGAGTTGAACCGCGCCGTCGCCGTCTCCATGGCCGAGGGCCCCGCCCCGGCGCTGGAGATCGTCGACCGGCTGGCCGGCGAACCGGCCCTGCGCGACTACCACCTGCTGCCCAGCGTCCGGGGCGACCTGCTGGCCCGCCTCGGACGCGCGAAGGAGGCCCGCGCGGAGTTCGAACGAGCCGCGGGCCTGGCCCGCAACGAACGGGAACGCGAGCTGCTGGAGACGAGGGCCCGGGACTGCGGCTAGGTCCTGTCGTCAGTCACATTCCCGTCTGCCCCGCGACGCCATGCACGCGCTCTAGGAGCGCTGGGCCGGGTGGCCGAGCAGCATCGTCGGTGCCCCCGCGACCCTGGTCAGGAAGACGGTGGCCGAGTGGGGGCCGTGCTGCTTGGGCAGGGCCTTCTTGCGGAGTTCCTCCGGCTCGACCGCCGACCCCCGCTTCTTCACCGTCAGTACCCCGACGCCCCGCTCCCGCAGCAGCGCCTTCAACTTCTTCACGTTGAAGGGAAGCCGGTCGGTGATCTCGTAGGCGGCGGCGTACGACGTCGGGCGCAGTTCGTCCGCCGTGATGTACGCGATCGTCTCGTCGACGAGGCCGCCGTCGACTTCCTCCGCGACCTCGGCGACCAGATGGGCGCGGATGACGGCGCCGTCGGGCTCGTACAGGTAGCGCCCGACCTCTCGCACCGCGGGGTCGGGCAGACCGCGGCCGCGCAGCTCGCGCGGGCCGGGCAGCAGGGTGGCCCGCACCAGCCCCGGCTCGGTGCCGAACCACAGCACCGCCTCCTTCACGTCACCGGCGTCCGAGATCCACTCGGCCTCGGCCTCGGCGGGGACCGCCTCGTGGGGGATGCCAGGGGCGATCTTCAGGGCGGCGAGCGGGGCCTTCAGGGCCGTCGCGATCGCCCACGAGAGCGGGGGCGAGTACGCCTCCGGGTCGAAGATGCGGCCGCGTCCGCCGCGCCGCGCCGGGTCCACGAAGACCGCGTCGTACGCCTCCGTGCCGACCTCGGTGACATCGGCCTCGCGCACCTCGATCAGGTCGGCGAGCCCGAGCGCCTCGGCGTTCGCGCGCGCCACCGCCACCGTCAGCGGGTCGCGGTCGACGGCGAGGACGCGGATCCCGGCACGGGCCAGCGCGATCGCGTCGCCGCCGATGCCGGAGCACAGGTCGGCGACCGAGCGCACACCCAGGGACCGCAGCCGCCGCGCGCGATGGGTGGCGACCGTGGTGCGCGTCGACTGCTCGACCCCGTTCGGGGTGAAGTACATCCGCTCCGCGTTCTCGGCGCCGAACTTCGCCGCCGCCCGCTGCCGCAGCCGCGCCTGCCCGAGTGCCGCCGAGACCAGGTCGGCCGGGTGGTCGCGGCGCAGCCGGGTGGCGACGGCGAGCTCCTGGGCCGGTTCGGTGCCGCGCACCTCGTCGAGCAGGGCGCGGCCCTCGGGGGTGAGGAGAGAGGCGAAGGAGACGTCGTTCACCGGCCCATTGTCGGTCAGCGCGGGTGGGTGTGGGCCAGTCGGTGGACGGTGCGCCCCCGGTCGCGGTGTCGGAGCCCCGGACGAGCGGTGGCCTGCGAGGATCCGACACCATGCGACCAGTACGACAAAAGTACAAAAACAACGCAAAGAGGGCGCGCGTATGGGGCGGGGTGGCCGTCCTCGCCGTCGCCGCCCTCGCGTCCGGTTGCGCCGACGACGACACCAACGGCGCCCGTCCCGTCGAGGGACCCCAGCAGGCGCTGCACGCGCCCCCGGCCCGCGCTCTCGACTCCTACGCCGCCAGACTCCGCGCGCAGCAGGCCGCCCGGGCCGTCGCGGCCAAGCACTGGGGGCTCGCGAAGGTCCCGTTGGCCGCGCCGCCGGCCCCGGCGAGGAAGCCGGTCATCGGACCCCGCGACGGTTTCGAGGTCACCGATCAGGAAGAGCTCGGCCTGCCGCCGGTCTTCACGACCGTCCCCACCAAGGACAAGGTCGTCTTCCTCACCATCGACGACGGCTCCGAGAAGGACCCGGCGTTCCTCAGGATGATGAGCGACCTGAAGATCCCGTACACCGCATTCCTGAGCAACTACCTGGTCAAGGACGACTACGGGTACTTCCGGAAGATGCGTGACCGGGGCGTCACCCTCAACAACCACACCCTCACCCACCCCTACCTGCCGGGGCTGTCGTACGAGGAGCAGCGGGACGAGATCTGCGGCATGCAGGACATCATGGAGAAGCAGTTCGGCAAGCGTCCGAAGGTCTTCAGGCCGCCCTACGGCAACTACAACCAGGACACCCTGCGTGCCGCCAAGTCCTGCGGCATCAAGTACGCGCCGATCTGGGACGAGGAGGTCTTCGTCGACCACTGGGAGTACCGCGACTGGGACCGCGACCTGCACCCCGGCGACATCGTCCTCACCCACTTCCGCGGCAGGGAGGACTGGGACGGCACCATGCCCGACATGATCCGCCGCTTCCTGAAGCTGGTCACCGACAAGGGGTACGCGGTGGCACGGCTGGAGGACTACCTGTGAGAACGCGGGCGCTGGTCGCGGGGGCGCTCACCGCGGCGCTCCTGGCCAACTGCACCGGCTGTGCCCAGTCCGTCGACCCGATCGAACGGCTGGGCAAGAAGGCCGCGCAGGAGGTACGCAGGTCCAGGCCGAACGGCCCGACCCCGGCGACGTACCGGCACTGGGGGCTGCCCACCCCGCTCGCCGCCGCGCCGCGGCAACCCGCCCGGCCCGC
>LRTP01000999.1 GCA_001550305.1 Streptomyces diastatochromogenes | reverse complement strand
CAACCCGCCCGGCCCGCCCTCCGCGGCGCGGCGCCGGGGCTGGCCCCCGTCGTGGACCGCGTACACACCCGCGACAAGGTGGTCTTCCTGACGTACGACGACGGTGCCGAGCGCGACCCGCGGTTCGTCGACATGGTCCGTGAACTGCGGCTGCCGGTCAGCATGTTCCTCACGGACAGTGTCGTCGGGCCGGGGTACGGGCACTTCGCCCAGCTGCGGACGGTCGGCGCGAGCGTGCAGAACCACACCCTGCACCACGCCTCGCTGCGCGGACTGCCCTACGCGGGCCAGCGGGCCGAGATCTGTGGCCAGCAGGAGAAGCTCAAGGCCCGCTTCGGCGTCCGCCCCCGGCTCTTCCGTCCCCCCTACGGCACCTACGACACCACCACGCTGCACGCCGCCGCCGACTGCGGGGTCGCGGCCGTCGTCCTCGGCCGGGAGCCCGACGCCCGCCGTCTGCGACCGGGTGACATCCTCTCCGGCTTCGAGGAACCCAACCTCACGGAGGCGACGATCAGACTCCTGCGGCGCATCCAGGCGGAGGGCTTCACCCCGGCGCGCCTGGAGAACTACCTCTAGACCTTCGAGAGGGCAACGGCTTGAGGGTGGCTCGCGCCGTGCGCCCCGGGCGCGCCGACACGCGCGCTGGGTGCCCGAAAACCCCACGCCACGCCGGATGCTTTGGCACTCCGCTTGACCGAGTGCTAACCGCGGTCATAGTCTCGGCCCTGGCACTCCCCCCTGGAGAGTGCCAATAGCGACGGGCAGGTCCGGCACCCGCGACGACGGATCCACCTGGTCGCCACCTCAGACAGTTAACCCCGTGAGATCTCCGAAGGGGGAGGTCGGATCGTGACGACCACCAGCTCCAAGGTTGCCATCAAGCCGCTCGAGGACCGTGTTGTGGTCCAGCCGCTGGACGCCGAGCAGACCACGGCTTCTGGCCTGGTCATCCCGGACACCGCGAAGGAGAAGCCCCAGGAGGGCGTCGTCCTCGCCGTGGGCCCGGGCCGCTTCGAGAACGGCGAGCGCCTGCCGCTCGACGTCAGCACCGGCGACATCGTGCTGTACAGCAAGTACGGCGGCACCGAGGTGAAGTACAACGGCGAGGAGTACCTCGTCCTCTCGGCTCGCGACGTGCTCGCGATCATCGAGAAGTAGTTCGCCGAGCTTCACCGTTCCACCCAGTTTTGCAGTGAACTGCGCCCCTGGCCCCCGCGACCATAACCAGCCGGGCGTCGGGGGCGCGGTTCGTTCACCCCAGTTTTCCGAGAGGGCTGAATCGCTCCCATGGCGAAGATCCTGAAGTTCGACGAGGACGCCCGTCGCGCCCTCGAGCGCGGCGTCAACAAGCTTGCCGACACGGTGAAGGTGACGATCGGCCCCAAGGGCCGCAACGTCGTCATCGACAAGAAGTTCGGCGCACCCACCATCACCAACGACGGTGTCACCATCGCCCGCGAGGTCGAGCTCGACGACCCGTACGAGAACCTCGGCGCCCAGCTGGTGAAGGAGGTGGCGACCAAGACCAACGACATCGCGGGTGACGGTACGACCACCGCCACCGTGCTGGCCCAGGCGCTCGTCCGCGAGGGCCTGAAGAACGTCGCCGCGGGTGCCTCCCCGGCGCTGCTGAAGAAGGGCATCGACGCGGCCGTCAAGGCGGTCTCGGACGAGCTCCTCGCCACCGCGCGCCCGATCGAGGAGAAGTCGGACATCGCCGCCGTCGCCGCGCTGTCCGCCCAGGACCCGCAGGTCGGCGAGCTCATCGCCGAGGCGATGGACAAGGTCGGCAAGGACGGTGTCATCACCGTCGAGGAGTCCAACACCTTCGGCCTGGAGCTGGACTTCACCGAGGGCATGGCCTTCGACAAGGGCTACCTGTCGCCGTACATGGTGTCCGACCAGGAGCGTATGGAGGCCGTCCTCGACGACCCGTACATCCTCATCCACCAGGGCAAGATCAGCTCCATCCAGGACCTGCTGCCGCTGCTGGAGAAGGTCATCCAGTCCAACGCCTCCCGGCCGCTGCTGATCATCGCCGAGGACGTCGAGGGCGAGGCCCTGTCGACCCTGGTCGTGAACAAGATCCGCGGCACGTTCAACGCCGTCGCCGTGAAGGCCCCCGGCTTCGGTGACCGCCGCAAGGCCATGCTCGGCGACATCGCCACCCTCACCGGTGGTCAGGTCATCGCCGAGGAGGTCGGCCTCAAGCTCGACCAGGTCGGTCTGGACGTGCTCGGCAGCGCCCGCCGTGTGACCGTCACCAAGGACGACACCACCATCGTCGACGGTGGCGGCAACTCCGAGGAGGTCCTCGGCCGGGTCAACCAGATCAAGGCCGAGATCGAGAACACCGACTCCGACTGGGACCGCGAGAAGCTCCAGGAGCGCCTCGCGAAGCTGGCCGGCGGCGTGTGCGTGATCAAGGTCGGCGCCGCCACCGAGGTCGAGCTCAAGGAGAAGAAGCACCGTCTGGAGGACGCCATCTCCGCGACCCGCGCCGCGGTCGAGGAGGGCATCGTCTCCGGTGGTGGCTCCGCGCTCGTCCACGCCGTGAAGATCCTCGAGGGCAACCTCGGCAAGACCGGCGACGAGGCCACGGGTGTCGCGGTCGTCCGCAAGGCCGCCGTCGAGCCGCTGCGCTGGATCGCCGAGAACGCCGGCCTGGAGGGTTACGTCATCACCTCCAAGGTCGCCGAGCTCGACAAGGGCCAGGGCTTCAACGCGGCCACCGGCGAGTACGGCGACCTGGTCAAGTCCGGTGTCATCGACCCGGTCAAGGTCACCCGCTCCGCCCTGGAGAACGCCGCCTCCATCGCCTCCCTGCTCCTCACGACCGAGACCCTGGTCGTCGAGAAGCCGGCCGAGGAGGAGGCCGACGCCGGTCACGGCCACGGCCACGGGCACTCCCACTGAGTCTCGTACTCCCGAAGAAGCCCCCGTTCCGCACGGAACGGGGGCTTCTCCCGTACGCGGCACCACCGTCTACCGCCTACCGGCTACTACGTCACCGACCACCGCACTACTGCTCCAGCGCGTCCAGCGCCCCCAGTTGAGCCAACAGCCCCAGCCGGTCGTACTGCCACCAGCCCTCGGCGATCTTCCCGTCCTCCTGGCAGCGGAAGACGGTCGTGCCGGTCATGGTGACCTGTTTCCCGGTCGCCGGGATCCCCATGAAGTCGCCCTTGTGGGTACCGTTCCAGGCCCACCGGGTGCAGACCCGGTCGCCCTGGGTGAGCTGGTCCTCGACGGCGAACGTGAAGTCGAAACCGCCGCGCCACATCTCGATCTCGCGCCGCATCGCGTCGAGGCCGATGGTGTCCTGCTCGTTGGCGGGATCGTGGTCGTGGTAGCTCTCCACCATCAGACCGTTGAGCGGCGGCAGTTCACCCGGGCCGGCCAACGTCTCGAAGAACCTGCGGATGTTGGCCGCGAACAACTGCTCGTCCCGCACCACGTCCAGGTCGGTGAACGTCGGCAGTCCGTCGCAGAGCGCGACCATCTCCTGGAAGATCCTGTCGGTCTCGGGGAGGTTCGAGTTCCGCATCGCCTCCTCGAACGAGGGGAACTCCACGATCTCCACGAAGTGGGTCGCGTCGGAGCGGTCCTTGCCGATCACACTGTGCGTCGCGGTCCGCTTGCCCCTGGTCCGCTCGACCCATGTGTCCATCAGCTGGTTCATCTCGTCGAACCGGCTGGTCCTGCAATCGATGAGCTGTACGAATGTCATGGCGTCGCCTCCGGCCCCCTGGGTCCGGTTGAACACCCTCAGTTTCCCACCGGAGGGACGACACCACCCACTGCGCGGTGGCCTCTACTGGGGGCCGTACTTCCGGCCCGTCTTCGACGTGATCCCGCCCAGCAGTCCTCGCGGCGCCACCTTCACCAGGCCCATCAGCGCCTTGTAGCGGGGGTCGGGGATGGACAGCGACTTGCCGCGGGCCAGGTCCGCGAGCGCCGCCGCGACCAGCTTGTCCGCATCCAGCCACATCCAGTTCGGGATGTTGTCCGTGCCCATCCCGGCCCGCTGGTGGAACTCGGTGCGGACGAAGCCGGGGGCCAGCGCCATCAGCCGTACGCCGCTGCCCGCCAGATCCCGCGCCGCGCCCTGCGTGAACTGCACGACCCACGCCTTGGACGCCCCGTACGTACCCCGCGGCACGAACGCGGCCACCGACGCGACGTTGACGACTCCGCCCCGGCCGCGCTCCCGCATGGCCTCGGTCGCCGCCGACGTCAACCGCAGCACCGCCTCGCAGTGCACCTTGAGCATCGTCAGCTCGTCGGCCATCGACACCTCGAGATAGTGGCCCTTGTTGCCGAAGCCCGCGTTGTTGATCAGCAGGTCGACCGGGTTCTTGCGGTCGGAGAGGCGGGCGGCCACCGCATCGATGCCCTCGTCCGTCGACAGGTCGGCGGTCAGCACCTCCGCCTCGATGCCGTGCCGGTCGTGCAGTTCGGTCGCCTGCTCGCCCAGCCGCTTGGTGTCGCGCGCCACCAGCACGAGGTTGTGCCCGTCAGCCGCCAGCCGCCGCGCGAAGGCGGCGCCGATGCCCGCGGTCGATCCCGTAATCAGAGCCGTTGTCATGACCCAAGGCTAGTGACCTGACCAGCCGCGCCGCGCGCCCGCCACCCAACGCCCACCTCGCTCCACGAGTTCCCCGCACGCCCCGGACGCCCCTTCTCGCGCCCCCGCCCCGCGCCCCCGCTCCGAGCGGCTAGCCGCTGTGCCGTGCCACGTACTTCTCCGCCATCTCCAGCAACTCCGGGTGCAGCGCGTCGCCCGCGGCCAACACCCTTTTCAGCAGCGCCCGTTCGGTCGTCTCGGCGCGGAAGGCGAGGGCGACCGTCACCTCGTGGTCGGGCCGGTGCACGACCTCGATCGGGTCGCCCGCCCGTATGTCGCCCGGCTCGATCACCCGCAGATAGGCGCCGGGCGCGCCCTTCTGGGTGAACCGCTTCACCCAGCGCTGCTCACCGAGGTGCCCCTGGAACGTACGGCAGGGGATGCGCCCGCAGGTGACTTCGAGGACCACCTCGGAGCCGACGCGCCAGCGCTCGCCGATCCGCGCGCCGGACACGTCGAGCCCCTGGGTCGTCAGGTTCTCGCCGAACGCGCCGCTCGCCAACGGCCGGCCGAGCTCGCGCCCCCAGTCGTCGAGGTCCTCGCGGGCGACCGCGTACACCGCCTGGTCGTTCCCGCCGTGATGGCGCAGGTCGCACACCGCGTCCCCGGCGAGGCCGCTCGCGCCGACCCCCTTGGGCCCGGGCGCCGTCACCCGCACCGGCCCGTCCACCGGTCGCTTGTCGATGCCGGTCACGCCCTCGGGCTGGTCCGTGTACGGGACGGCCCGAGGGCGGCCGATGTTCAGGGACAGAAGCTTCATGACAGCACGCTAGGCGATGAGAACCAAAGCGGCGACGCAATATTCGCCGCCATACCCAAGACTCACTTATGCTCGGACGGTGATCGAGGCCCGTCATCTCCGTGTCCTGCGCGCCGTCGCCGCCACCGGCTCCTTCTCGGCGGCGGGACGTGAACTGGGCTGCACCCAGCCCGCCGTCAGCCAGCAGATGAAGGCGCTCGAATCGTCCGTAGGCACCCCGCTGCTCGTCCGCACCGGCCGCGAGATGCGCCTCACCCAGGCGGGCGAGGCGCTGGTCCGGCACGCGGCGGGCATCATCGCGGGCCTGACCGCGGCCGAGGAGGAGGTCGCCGCGATCGCGGGCCTGCGCGCGGGCCGGGTCCGGCTCGTCTCCTTCCCCAGCGGCAGTTCCACGCTCGTCCCCACGGCGCTCGCCGCGCTGCGCGCCGCGCATCCCGGCACCCGGGTCTCCCTGGAGGAGGCCGAGCCGCCGGAGTCCGTCGAGAAGCTCCGGGCCGGGGACTGCGACATCGCCCTCGCGTTCCGCTACGAGGGAGCCGCGGGTGCCGAGGAGTGGGACGACCTGGTCGTACGGCCACTGCTGCGGGACCGGCTCGTCGGGCTGGTCCCCGAGAAGCACCGGCTCGCGCGGGCCGGCTCGGTCGCGATCGCCGAACTCGCCGGGGAGCCGTGGATCGCGGGCTGCCCGCGCTGTCGCGGACAACTGGTGGAGGTCTGCCGCGCCGCGGGCTTCGTGCCCCGCATCGACTTCGCCACCGACGACTACCCGGCCGTGGTCGGGCTGGTCGGCGCGGGCCTCGGGGTCGCGGTCCTGCCCGAGCTCGCGATCGAGTCCGTACGCCCCAAGGGTGCACGCACCGTGACGGTGGAGCCGCCGGTGCGGCGCGAGATCGTCGCACTCACCCTGCCGGACCTGGCACAGGTGCCGGCAGTGGCGGCGACGCTCGACCAACTGGCGCGGGCCGCGAGCCGCTGACGCCGCCCCAAAGCGGCTGACGCCGCCAAAAAGCATGGGCACGCGTGCGCGTGCCCGACGGTGGACGGAAAAGCAGAAACGTTCCTTCAGTTGTTCGAAGCGGGATCGCCGCTCCCGGTGGTCGACGCCGCCACCAGCCGGTTGCGCGCCCGCCCCATGAGTTCCTCGCGCTCGTCCTCGGTCAGGCCGCCCCATACGCCGTACGGTTCGCGCACCGCCAGGGCGTGCGCAGCGCACTGGGCGCGTACCGGGCATCGCATGCAGACCTCTTTGGCCGAGTTCTCGCGAGCGCTCCGTGCCGCACCGCGCTCGCCCTCCGGATGGAAGAAGAGCGAGCTGTCGACCCCGCGGCAGGCCGCGAGGAGCTGCCAGTCCCAGAGGTCCGCGTTCGGACCGGGAAGGCGGGAGAAATCTGCCATTGCTTTGTCCCCTTGTTGCCGTTCTGGGCTGCTCTGTGCCCACCGACCGTACATCTACGATCTAAGGAGATGAAAATATGACTCATTGCGAATCTAGCCGCAGACACCAGCAAAGGGGAAGAAAACAGGCTGAATGGGGCATAGGTTGTGATGAAACGTTGAGGGTCCGTTGCGCATGTCTGCCTCGTGTCCACGCCCTCACGTAGAGTGCCGAAGGCGACCGACTGCCCCGTAACTCTTTCGAGTGACCATCGTTGAGAGTGCGGAGGCGGTTGAAGGAACAAGCGCTCGGGCAGACGGCAGTTCCGTCGGCGAGTGTCGACCGCACAGATGACGATTCGTACCAGCCTGGAGGCTCAAGGTGACGCGCATCAGCTGCGGAGGGCGGCCATGACATCCGTCCTCGTCTGCGACGACTCCCCGCTTGCCCGAGAGGCGCTCCGCCGAGCGGTGGCGACCGTGCCCGGCGTCGAGCGCGTGACGACGGCAGCCAACGGCGAGGAAGTCCTCCGCCGCTGGGGTGCCGACCGCTCGGACCTGATTCTGATGGACGTACGCATGCCCGGACTGGGTGGCGTCGAGACCGTTCGGCGGCTGCTGTCCGCCGACCCCGGTGCGCGCATCATCATGCTCACCGTGGCCGAGGACCTGGACGGTGTGGCGCTCGCCGTCGCCGCCGGGGCCCGCGGCTATCTGCACAAGGACGCCTCCCGCGCCGAGCTGCGCGCGACCGTGACCCAGGCGCTCGCCGACCCCACCTGGCGGCTCGCCCCGCGCAGACTGCGGTCGGCCGAGATGGGCGCGGCGCCGACGCTCACGGCGCGTGAGATCCAGGTGCTGGAAGGCATGAGTCACGGCCGCTCCAACGCCGAGATCGGCCGCGAGCTGTTCCTCTCCGAGGACACCGTGAAGACGCACGCCCGGCGGCTCTTCAAGAAGCTCGGCGCCTCGGACCGCGCGCACGCCGTGGCGCTCGGTTTCCGGTGGGGTCTGGTTCGTTAGGTGAGCCGTCGCGGGGGTACGACGCACCCCGCCTACCTCATGGTGGGCGGGGCCGACAACAGCGTCCGCCGAGTGCCCGCTGCTCGTTTCGCCGCGGATGCCGCATGCTTGAGGTGTGGAGTTCCTCGGGGACGAGTCGGTCGAGCGGAAGGGGAGGGCGCAGGAGATGAGTTCCGGCGCACCTGCTCATAACGCTTCGGTGCACAACTACGGACGCGGTGCCACGGACAAGACGACGCCGAGGCACCATGGACCGATGCGCGACGACGAGACGACGGTGATCGGTGCGCTCGTCCATCGCGCGGTCGACGGCGACGAGCAGGCCACGCACGACCTGCTCGCGCATGTACATCCCTTGGCGTTGCGCTACTGCCGCACCCGCCTCTCCCGGCTTCCGGGCGACGCGCGGCACTTCGTCGAGGACCTGGCCCAGGAGGTCTGCGTAGCGGTGCTCCTCGCACTGCCGCGCTACAAGGACACCGGGCGCCCCTTCGAGGCGTTCGTCTTCGCCATCGCCGCGCACAAGGTCGCCGACCTGCAGCGCGCCGCGATGCGCCACCCCGGTTCGACGGCGGTTCCCTCGGACGAGATGCCCGAGCGCCCCGACGACTCCCTCGGCCCGGAGGAGCGCGCTCTCCTCAGCAGCGACGCCGAGTGGGCCAAGAAACTCCTGGCCAACCTCCCCGAGAACCAGCGCGAACTGCTTCTGCTGCGCATCGCGGTGGGCCTCACGGCCGAGGAGACGGGCCAGATGTTGGGAATGTCACCGGGCGCCGTTCGGGTGGCCCAGCACCGCGCGCTGAGCCGGTTGCGGGCGCTGGCGGAGCAGTAGGCGGCTCTCAGGGGCCGCCGCCACCGGGACCTCCGGAGACGCTTCGGCCGGCGCGACGGGTCCGCCCTCCCAAGGGGCGGACCGGTTTTTCGGCAGGCGTGGGGTTCGCGTCGTTCCGCCGCGGGGACCGGGCCCAGGCCACAACTGAACGGTGTCGCCACCCCGCCCGTACGAACCTACGAAGCCCGAGGGCGATCCGAACCGTGGAATGGGAGACCCTCGCTTCCCGTTAGCATGGACATCCGCACCGATCAAGGCCATTTGGGGAAGGTGTCATGACTGCCAACGTCGACGGAGTGCCCGCCAAATTCGCGACACTCGGGCTGACCTACGACGACGTGCTGCTGCTGCCGGGCGCCTCCGAGGTGCTGCCCAACGCGGTCGACACCTCGTCGCGTATCTCCCGCAACGTACGTGTGAACATCCCGCTGCTCTCCGCGGCGATGGACAAGGTGACCGAGTCGCGCATGGCGATCGCCATGGCCCGGCAGGGAGGCGTCGGTGTACTGCACCGCAACCTCTCCATCGAGGACCAGGTCAACCAGGTCGACCTGGTGAAGCGCTCCGAGTCCGGCATGGTCACCGACCCGATCACGGTGCACCCGGACGCGACGCTGGCCGAGGCCGACGCCCTGTGTGCCAAGTTCCGCATCAGCGGTGTCCCCGTCACCGACGGCGGCGGCAAGCTGCTCGGCATCGTCACCAACCGTGACATGGCCTTCGAGACCGACCGTTCGCGCCAGGTGCGCGAGGTCATGACGCCGATGCCCCTGGTCACCGGCAAGGTCGGCATCTCCGGCACCGACGCCATGGAACTGCTGCGCCGCCACAAGATCGAGAAACTTCCGCTGGTCGACGACGCGGGCGTCCTCAAGGGCCTCATCACGGTCAAGGACTTCGTGAAGGCCGAGAAGTACCCGAACGCCGCGAAGGACGCCGAGGGCCGGCTGCTGGTGGGTGCCGCCGTCGGCGCCAGCCCCGAGGCGCTGGAGCGCGCTCAGGCGCTGGCCGAGGCCGGGGTGGACTTCCTGATCGTCGACACCTCGCACGGGCACAACAGCAACGCGCTCAACTGGATGGCGAAGATCAAGTCGAGCGTGCACGTCGACGTGATCGGCGGCAACGTCGCCACCCGTGACGGTGCCCAGGCCCTGATCGACGCCGGCGTCGACGGCGTCAAGGTGGGCGTGGGCCCCGGCTCGATCTGTACCACCCGTGTGGTCGCCGGCATCGGCGTCCCGCAGGTCACCGCCATCTACGAAGCGGCCCTCGCGGCCCGTGCCGCGGGTGTCCCGGTGATCGGCGACGGCGGTCTGCAGTACTCCGGCGACATCGGCAAGGCGCTGGCCGCCGGTGCCGACACGGTGATGCTCGGCAGCCTCCTGGCGGGCTGTGAGGAGTCGCCCGGCGAGCTGCTCTTCATCAACGGCAAGCAGTTCAAGTCGTACCGCGGCATGGGCTCCCTCGGCGCCATGCAGTCCCGGGGCCAGGGCAGGTCGTACTCGAAGGACCGCTACTTCCAGGCGGACGTGGCCTCCGACGACAAGCTCGTGCCCGAGGGCATCGAGGGCCAGGTGCCCTACCGCGGCCCGCTGGCCAACGTGTTGCACCAGCTCGTCGGCGGTCTGCGCCAGACCATGGGGTACGTGGGCGCCGCCACCATCGACGAGATGGAGTCCAAGGGCCGGTTCGTCCGGATCACCTCGGCGGGCCTCAAGGAGAGCCACCCGCACGACATCCAGATGACGGTCGAGGCGCCGAACTACAGCCGTAACGACTAGCCGTCACCTGTACTGACGACTGGCCGTACGTGTACGTGAGGGCGGTCCCGGAGGTTCCGGGGCCGCCCTTGTCGTAGGTGTCGGGGATACTGGGAGGCGCAGAAACGAAGAGGGAAAGGCCACACACGTGACTGAGATCGAGATCGGGCGCGGCAAGCGCGGCCGCCGGGCGTACGCCTTCGACGACATCGCCGTCGTCCCGAGCCGCCGTACGCGAGACCCGAAGGAGGTCTCGATCGCCTGGCAGATCGACGCCTACCGCTTCGAGCTGCCGTTCCTGGCGGCCCCGATGGACTCGGTCGTCTCCCCGGCCACCGCGATCCGCATCGGCGAGCTGGGCGGCCTGGGCGTACTGAACCTCGAAGGCCTGTGGACGCGGTACGAGGACCCGCAGCCGCTGCTCGACGAGATCGCCGAGCTGGACGCGGACACCGCGACCCGCCGCCTCCAGGAGATCTACTCCGCTCCCATCAAGGAGGAGCTGATCGGGCAGCGCATCAAGGAGGTGCGCGACTCGGGCGTCGTCACCGCGGCCGCCCTGTCGCCGCAGCGCACGGCCCAGTTCTCCAAGGCCGTCGTCGACGCGGGCGTGGACATCTTCGTCATCCGCGGTACGACGGTCTCCGCGGAGCACGTCTCCGGTGCCGCCGAACCGCTGAACCTGAAGCAGTTCATCTACGAGCTCGACGTCCCCGTGATCGTCGGCGGCTGCGCCACGTACACGGCGGCGCTGCACCTGATGCGCACGGGCGCGGCCGGTGTCCTGGTCGGCTTCGGCGGCGGCGCCGCGCACACCACGCGCAACGTGCTGGGCATCCAGGTCCCGATGGCGACCGCCGTCGCCGACGTGGCCGCGGCCCGCCGCGACTACATGGACGAGTCCGGCGGCCGCTATGTGCACGTGATCGCGGACGGCGGTGTCGGCTGGTCCGGCGACCTCCCCAAGGCGATCGCCTGCGGCGCCGACTCGGTGATGATGGGCTCCCCGCTGGCCCGCGCCACGGACGCGCCCGGCCGGGGCCACCACTGGGGCATGGAAGCGGTCAACGAGGAGCTGCCGCGCGGCAAGAAGGTCGACCTCGGCACCGTCGGGACCATCGAGGAGATCCTCACCGGGCCCTCGCACATCCCCGACGGCTCCATGAACATCTTCGGCGCCCTCCGCCGCGCCATGGCCACCACCGGCTACAGCGAGCTCAAGGAGTTCCAGCGCGTCGAGGTGACGGTCGCGGACTCGCAGCACAAGCGCTAGCGGGAGCGGTACGGCGGCTCGTACGACGCCGAAGGGCCCGTCCACCATGAGGTGGGCGGGCCCTCGCGCACACCGGGCCGGGTTACTGACCGGCCTTCTTGGCGCCGGAGAAGGCCGCGTAGGCGGCGATGGCGAAGAAGAGGAAGGTCAGCGGGTCGGCCTGGGCCTTCCAGGCTTCCTGGACCACACCGAAGTGGTGGAAGAAGATCTCGTTGAAGCCGACGCCGACCTCCTTGGCGCCGAGCATGGCCTCGCCGACCAGCTGGCCGAGGTAGACCGAGGCCACCGAAAGGATCACGCTGGCGATCGGCAGGATCGGGTTGCGTCCGCCGACGCGGCCCGCGGCGAGGCCGATCAGGAAGCCGACGCCGACGGCCGCCCAGCCGATCTCGTGCTTGGTGAGGCCGATGACGACTCCGTAGACGCCCGCCGCGACCAGGGCGGCACCGACGGCGGCCGCGAGGCCGAGCCCGAGCTTGTCGCGCACCGGAGCGGCCGGGGC
>LRTP01000100.1 GCA_001550305.1 Streptomyces diastatochromogenes | reverse complement strand
CGACAGGCGCGGACGGCGGCGGAGACCAAGGGAGCCGGAAGCGCGCACCGGTCGGCAGACCGTGCGGCGGCCGGTGCGCGGGCCCGGCGCGACCGACGGGACCAGGACCGGGGAGGCCGGGTCCGGGACGTACGAGAGGTGCTCGCGGAGGCCTTCGAGCTGCCTGGCGCCGAAGCGCCCCGCGAGACAACCGCCACCGGACGTCCGCCGCACCCCGACACGGACACCAAGACCGACGTCGAGACCAACACCGACATCGAGACCGATACCGACGTCGACACCAACACCAAAACCGAGACCGCCCACGACGCCAACAGCGACACCAAGACCGACGCCGAAGCCGACGCCGAGAAAGGGCACCACAGGTCGGCACACCCGTACCCGGAGCACCCAGCGCACCCGGCGCTCCCGACGCAGCCCCGGCTCAGCGAGGCGAGCACGTTCCCGTCGGCCGTCGCCGTGCCGCGCTCCATGGCATCCCCGCGCCGCGACGGCGAGCTGCGCCGCACGTTCGAAGCGCTCCCCGCCCGCACCTCGCACGCGGACACCTTCGCGGAGACCTGGTGGGGCAACGCCTGGGTGCGCGCCCTCGAAGAGGGGGCCCTGGACGCGGCGCGGCTGGCGCGCGGACGGGCGTACGCCGACCAGGGGCACGTCGACGCCATCACCGTCACACCGGGACTCGTGCTGGCCTATGTCCACGGGAGCCGCCCGCGGCCGTACCGCGTCCAGATCCGACTGCGGACGCTGGACGACGGCGACTGGGACCGTTTCCTCGACGCGGCGGCCGAGCGCCCCGGGCACATCGCGGCGCTCCTCGACAAGGAGATGCCCAAGTCGCTCGCGGACTGCGGAGCCGACCTGCTCCCCGGCCCAGGCGACCTCGTACCCCAGTGCAGCTGCCCCGACCACGGCCACCCCTGCAAACACGCCGCCGCCCTCTGCTACCAGACGGCACGTCTGCTCGACGAGGACCCCTTCGTGCTGCTTCTGCTGCGCGGCAGGGGCGAGCGCGAGCTGCTGGACGCGCTGTCCCGCCGCAACGCCACCCGCGCGGCCCGCGCCGCCCAGGAGCAGCAGTCGGCGCCACT
>LRTP01000010.1 GCA_001550305.1 Streptomyces diastatochromogenes | reverse complement strand
TCCTGCGGGTCGTTGGCGGTGGACGCCGATCCGCCCTGGCGGCGAATCGGCTTTCCCTGCCCTGCTCCGCAGGAGTCCGATTCCTCCCCCGCCTGAAGGCGGGGGTATCCACGGAGGAATCCCGATGACCAGCTGCTGACCCGCCATCCGAAAGGTTCCGCATGAACGACACCACCGCCCTCTTCGACGTCGGTGAGCGTCGCGTCCCGCCGCCCCGCAAGGACGCTTCCGCCGCCGGCGCCGTCGAGACCGTGATCGACGAAGCCTGCCGGACCCTGCACCTGCCCACGATCCGCTCGCGCTTCGAGGAAATCGCGGCCACCGCGCTGAAGGAGCGGGCCAGTTACAAGGATTTCCTGGCCGACCTGCTGGAAGCCGAATGCCTCCAGCGCGAGGAACGGAAGAAGACCCGGCTGGTCAGGGAGGCGAACTTCCCCCGCCCCAAGCGGCTGGAGGACTTCGAGTTCGAGAAGAACCCGAACCTCACCCCCGAACAAGTCAGCACCCTGGCCGACCCGGCCTGGGTGAAGGCCGGCCTGCCGCTCTGCCTGATCGGCGACTCCGGCACTGGCAAGTCGCACCTGCTCATCGGCATCGGGTCCGCGATCGCAGAGGCCGGGATGCGAGTCCGCTACACGACCACGGCAAACCTGGTCAACGAGCTCGCCGAGGCGGCCGACGAGAAGAGGCTCGGCCGCACCCTCGCCCGCTACGGACGCGTTGACCTCCTGTGTTTGGACGAGTTCGGCTACCTCGATCTGGACAAGGCCGGCGCGAAGCTGCTGTTCCAGGTCTTCACCGAACGTGAGGAACGACGCGCCATCGCCATCGCCTCGAACGCTCCGTTCTCGGAGTGGAAGCAGACCTTCACCGACCCCCGGCTCTGCGCGGCGATCGTGGACCGGGTGACCTTCAACGCGCACATCGTCGAGACCGGCACCGACAGCTTCCGCTTCAAGCAGACCCAGGAGAAGCACCGCAAGTCTTGAAAACACGTGGCTGAGCCCCGCATGACAGCTTGTGCGGGGCTTCAGTCCCGCCGCGCGACGCCACCGCGAGCACCTCGCGCCGGGCAGCAGGATGCAGAAGACCCATCCCCAGCCGAGCGGTCGACTTCAGGGCAGAATGACGGGCCCATGGACACGCATCCCCTCCGGATCACTGCTCACAGCCTGTTGCTTCGGGATTGGACGAGCGACGACCTCGCCGTCATGCAAGAGCTGTTCGACGACCCCGACGTCGCCTACTGGACCCCCCTAGAGACACCGTTCGACCAGGCCGCCGCACGGTGCTACCTGCACAGAGCGCATCAGGCACGGCGAGGTTACAAGCGCATCCACCTGGCCATCACGGCCGACGGGCAACACGCCATGGGCGAAGTCCAACTCAACCTCACCACTGGCAGCGTCGGCTATATCGTGGGCGCCGCCCACCGAGGCCAGGGCCTCGCAGCGCGAGCACTTCGAACGATGACCGAGTACGCGCACCTCACCGCGGGTTTGACCCGGGTGATTCTCGAGATCGAGCCCGACAACCACCCCAGCATGGCCGTCGCCCGGTCCGCCGGCTTCCGCCTCACCGACGTCAAACCCGTAACAGTCACCGACAAGGGACGGACCTACGACTTGCTCACCTGGGAACATCCGGCTCCGGTTTCCCGAGGTTAAAACAAGCTGACACGACCTGCTTCAGGAACCGAGGCCGGCGCCCCTGCGGGGCG
>LRTP01000001.1 GCA_001550305.1 Streptomyces diastatochromogenes | reverse complement strand
GCCGTGCACGCCGTGCTCGACAAGATGGCCGGCTTCGCCGAGCGGGTCCGCTCCGGCGAGTGGACCGGCCACACCGGCAAGCGCATCAAGAACGTCGTCAACATCGGTATCGGCGGCTCCGATCTCGGTCCGGCGATGGCGTACGAGGCGCTGCGGGCCTTCACCGACCGCTCGCTGACCGTGCGGTTCGTGTCGAACGTGGACGGCGCCGACCTGCACGAGGCAGTCCGCGACCTCGACCCGGCCGAGACGCTGTTCATCATCGCCTCGAAGACGTTCACCACGATCGAGACCATCACCAACGCCACCTCGGCGCGAACCTGGCTGCTCGGCTCGCTGGGGGGTGACGAGAAGGCGGTCGCCAAGCACTTCGTGGCGCTGTCGACCAACGCCGGGAAGGTGTCGGAGTTCGGTATCGACACGGCCAACATGTTCGGGTTCTGGGACTGGGTCGGCGGACGCTACTCCTTCGACTCGGCGATCGGCCTGTCGTTGATGATCGCGATCGGCCCGGACCGGTTCCGGGAGATGCTCGACGGGTTCAGGCTCGTCGACGAGCACTTCCGTACGGCTCCCGCCGAGGCCAACGCGCCTTTGCTGCTCGGCCTGCTGGGGGTCTGGTACGGCAACTTCTTCGACGCCCAGTCGCACGTCGTACTGCCGTACTCGCACTACCTGTCCAAGTTCACCGCCTACCTGCAGCAGTTGGACATGGAGTCCAACGGCAAGTCGGTGGACCGCGACGGCCACCCGGTGGAGTGGCAGACCGGCCCGGTCGTGTGGGGCACGCCCGGCACGAACGGGCAGCACGCCTACTACCAGCTCATCCACCAGGGCACGAAGCTGATCCCGGCCGACTTCATCGGCTTCGCCAACCCGGTGGACGAGCTGGAGTCCGAACTCGCGGCCCAGCACGACCTGTTGATGGCGAACTTCTTCGCGCAGACCCAGGCCCTCGCCTTCGGCAAGACGCCCGACGAGGTGCGCGCCGAGGGCGTGCCCGAGGAACTGGTCCCGCACAAGACGTTCCACGGCAACCACCCGACGACGACGATCCTCGCGAGCGAGCTGACACCGTCGGTCCTCGGCCAGCTCATCGCCGTCTACGAGCACAAGGTGTTCGTCCAGGGCGCGATCTGGAACATCGACTCCTTCGACCAGTGGGGCGTCGAGCTCGGCAAGGTCCTCGCCAAGCGCGTCGAACCCGCGCTCACCGAAGGCGCCGACGTGCCCGGCCTCGACCCCTCCACCGCCGCCCTCGTGGCCGCGTACCGCACTCTCCGAAAGAAGTGACTGTCATGCAGCTCGGACTCATCGGCCTCGGCAAGATGGGCGGCAACATGCGCGAGCGGATCCGCCGCGCGGGCCACACCGTCGTCGGCTACGACCGCAACCCCGAGGTCTCGGACGTGAGCAGCCTCACCGAACTCGTGAGCGCGCTCGAAGGCCCGCGCGTGGTGTGGGTGATGGTCCCCGCGGGCGCCGCCACACAGTCCACCATCGACCAGCTCGGCGAGCTCCTGGAGCCCGGTGACACCGTCGTCGACGGCGGCAACTCCCGCTGGACGGACGACGAGAAGCACGCGGAGGAGCTGGCCGCCAAGGGCATCGGGTTCGTCGACGCGGGCGTCTCCGGCGGCGTCTGGGGCCTCAAGAACGGCTACGCGCTGATGGTCGGCGGCGACGCCGAGAACATCGCCAAGGTGCAGCCGATCTTCGACGCCCTCAAGCCCGAGGGCGACGCCGGCTTCGTGCACGCCGGCAAGGTCGGCGCGGGCCACTTCTCCAAGATGGTCCACAACGGCATCGAGTACGCCATGATGCAGGCCTACGCCGAGGGCTGGGAGCT